>RQOU01000044.1 GCA_008373165.1 SAR202 cluster bacterium
CATAAAGACCTTGAAAAGAAGATGGAAAATTATTGTTTCGATCGAATCAATATTCTTGGTGTTTTTTTTGATGTTTCTTTCGTTGCGTGTTTTCGATCCTGCATCGTCAGGGACAGAAAAACCAATGGATATGATGATGCTGTCAGCTGTCACCAGTGCCCAATATGCTCCCCCGCAGGATTTATGGCTGGCCGGTGAACCGATTGCTTACTACTACTTCGGTTACTGGATATACGGTGGACTAGGAACTATGTCAGGTGTGCCACCGTACATTAGCTTTAACATCAGCCTAGCTTTAGCGGCTGGACTGGCGGCCTCAATAATCGCTGCACTCGTATGTACGTTGGTTCGTCGGGACGGGGCAACAAATAAAGCATCACTAGTCTGTGGTGTTCTGTCAGCGGCACTGCTGTTATTGGTTTCCAATTTATCAGGATTGTGGACCATACTTGATATCACTCGGCTGGCACCGAATAAGGTGCTCGATTGGTATCACGGGTTTGCCTATCAACGCGTAAATGAGATCGTCGTGTGGAGGCCAGATGATTTTTGGTGGTGGTGGAATAGCTCCCGAATTACTAATTCATATGACGCCGGTGGGAACGGCCTGGATTTCACGATCCAAGAATTTCCATATTTCAGTTTTTTGCTGGGAGATTTGCATCCGCACTTGATGTCCATACCGTTTGTTCTAACGGGTTTGACTGTCATAACTTCGCTTTTTATGGCAAATCGTTTTCTTTCGTTTCGAAGCCTTAAAACAAATCTTTCCAGTGTGTTATTGATCTCTTTGGCCATCGGTTCTTCTGGATTCATAAACTTCTGGGATATCGGATTGCTCTTGTTACTTACAAGCTGTTTATTGGTTGCAGGGTGGGTCGGAATTCGATCCTATAACCTCGGAAGTTTGTGGAAATATGGATCGCCTATCCTCGTGATATGGATTATTGGGATTGTGATCTTCTCGCCATTTTATCTAGGCACTGCGGAAAGCCAAGTTCAGTGGCCTCCAATTGCTCCTGTCGAGCACGGATCGCGCCTCATTCACTTTGCTTCCATCTGGTCAATTCTATTGATAATCGCTGCTCCAGTGGTCCTGTTAGTCTCGTTCAAGTTCGTACGGGTCGTATGGGCTAAGTTCAGACGTGTGACTACCCTCTCACACGGTGAGAAAAACCTTATGTGGCGGCCTGCATGGTTGATCGCACTCATGTCGGTTGTCATTCCGTGGTTTTTATGGGCACTCACACATATTCGATTCAATGAAAGCTCTGAATTTTCAGACATATTTTTACGGTTGCCGGTTACCGGCTCGCTTGGATTGTTAACTGTAATAATGGTGGCCGTGACGCTCACTCGTTCTAGGAGAGGAGCAGACGATGGTGCCCATTACGTCATGTTATTGGGCTCGGTTGCGATGTATCTTTTGTTTGCTGCCGAATTATTCTTTGTGCATGATCTCTTCGGAAATCGAATGAACACCGTTTTCAAGTTTTATTACCAGGCATGGATACTTTTGTCTGTCGTAGGAGGATACGGAGCGTATGTATGGTGGAAACATGGATCGCGACTGAAAGGTCCGGCTCAAGCAATCAGTACCGCTTCTCTGCTCTTGGTTCTAGTCTTAGTTTTTAGTTCCATTTATTTTTCGGTTGCCTCTTCGGTTACGAAAACCACTGCATCAACTCTCGGACCCAGCCTGGATAGCATGAAATTTCTAGAACAAAGAAATCAGGACGAAAAAGAAGCCATTATTCAAGTTGGCAAAATTGCTGAAACACACGATATTCTTGTTGAATCAGTAGGCGAAAGTTATAGCGATCATGGACGTATTGCTGGATATTCAGGTGTGCCTGGATTGTTAGGCTGGAAAGGTCACCAGGTTCAATGGCATGGTGATGACGCATTATTTATAGATCGTGAAGAAGACATTGAAACCATATATACAACTAATGATTACTCAGAATTGAACAGACTGCTTGATAAATATTCAGTGACAATGGTTGTTGTCGGACCTCGGGAAAAGTCAACTTACGGCAATATCGATATGTCGTTGTTCGATACCCTTGGTGAGCGGGTAATCGAAAGTGGTACTTACACGATATTTAAAATTGATCAATAACCTGTGATGCAAATACGTAATTCAAAAACAGAAAACCCCGTAAATGGGCGATGGGCCAAAGGTCGCTGGGTACGTCAAGAAAATGATGTCTCGAGCAGGGTAAATTCTGAAGATTTTTCAACCGACCTAGACAAGGGTCTGTTTACCTCAGGACTCTCGATACCATTTCGGTTGGAGTGGGGTGTTTACGCTTCGCTTGTGCTAGTGGCTTTGGCCATGCGCCTATATGATCTTGGCGGAAGAGCCGTGCACCACGATGAAAGTCTGCATGGATATTTTGCCTACCAGATGTTCGTTGGAGGTGGGTATGATCACAATCCGTTAATGCACGGAATGTTCCTGTTTCATTCAATCGCTACATCTTTCTTCTTGTTTGGTGATAGTGAATTCTCCATGCGCTTACCGATGGCTCTGTTCGGTGCTGGCCTTGTTTTGGTGCCTTTGATACTTAAGCCTCGTATTGGTCAATTTGGTTCCTTAGCCTGTGCAATACTACTGGCATTCTCACCTTCCCTTATTTACTACAGCAGATTTGCGCGTAATGACATTTTCATGGCAGTGTTTACGCTTGCGCTGGTAGGCGTGATGTGGAGATACATTGATGAACGTAAGAGCCGATGGCTTTATTTTGCTGCGGCAATTATCGCTTTAGGATTCACTACCAAAGAAACGCAATACATAGTCATTGCGGTGTTGGGTGCTTATCTTTTGACGCAGGTCTGGAGTGAACTTAAAGAATGGATTTATGCCCGGCGTTCTCTTGCTGAATTCAGTCCCACAGCGTCGTTTTTTGTTTTGTTAACCGTTTTAAGTTTGCCGCTTTTAGCAGCTAGCGTTGCCATATTCCAAAACACGCTGGGTATCACGTTAGCTGCAGAGGATGGTGTCCCAGGTATCGCCACAGGAAGTCCTAACGGCGTTGGCTGGAGTGTTGCCTTAGCAATTAGTGTGATTTTTCTTGCAGTATCTTTGGCGCTTGGTTGGTATTGGAAACGAACGGTTTTCTTGGCGGCATTCACCGTTTTTGCTTTCATATTCGTAATGATTTTTTCGAATTTTGGTTCGTATCCAGCCGGGGTTGGCAGTGGTTCTTGGCAGTCACTTGGTTACTGGATCGCACAACAGGATGTAGCTCGCGGAAACCAACCCTGGTATTACTATTTCATGCTTGGATCGGTTTACGAATTTTTGCCATTTGTTATAGCAGGCAGTGCAATTGTGTATTACGGTCTGAAATCAGGATTTCGTCCGCTGATAAATATCGCATTAATTATTCTTGGTTTCACACTGCTTGCAAACGATAATCTCAGCTTTCAAAACGGATTGGTCAAGGGTGAAGAACGTGACGTTCTTACATATGTAGGTCTGTTATCTCTACTGGTTGTTTATGGTTCATTTATCGCTTTGCCTTTCGCTTTGAAAGTTTCTCGGTTCAATCGGTTTTTGATTTTTTGGGTCATTGGAACTTTTATTGCTTATATCCATGCGGGTGAAAAGATGCCATGGCTTTTGGTAAACCTGGTGATTCCGGTGATAGTACTGGCTGGGTCAACATTGAATGAGATCGTTTCTTCGATCAAATGGCGGGAGGCCTGGAGAAACTACGCCGGGCTTTGTTTGATCGGAGTGCCAGTTTCATACTTACTGATCTGGAAGCTTGTCTTTAATGATCTCGCTAGTAGTGCTAATCAATTTTTGACCACTTGGATGATTTTCGCCAGCTTAGGCTTCCTGTTACTGGGGTTTCAGGTTATTTCACAGCGAATAGGCAGGTCACAATCTCTGCGAATAATTGGGTTGGTTTCCATTCTGCTACTGTTTGGATTTACATTTCGTGCAGGATGGATTGCTAACTATGAACATGGCGATGTTCCGCAAGAAATGCTTGTGTATACACAAACCTCACCTGATCTGCATAACCTTGCTAAAGAAATCGAGCGCACTGCTGCTCTCACCGGAGATCGCACGGCAATTAAAATTGCTATTGACACCAAAGATGCATACCAGTGGCCTTGGCAGTGGTACCTGCGACGTTATACCGAAGTGATTTACAGTGATCATTCTTCTGATAAGGCTGTGGTTGGTGATGATAGATTGATTGTTGTTGTTAATGAACATAACAATGCCGAGTCAATATCTAAACTGCCAGACGGATTTTCAGAGGGTCGTAGACTCGTTCATCGTTGGTGGTTCCCCGAGCGATACAGAGATTTAAAACCCGGAGAGTTTTTTGGAACTTTGATCAATCGCAATCGATGGAAAGGATCTGTCGATTATTTCATTTACAGGGAACTGTCTAATCCGTTAGGTTCGATCGATTCCTATGTTTACTTTTCTGATGAAATCGCTTTTGCATCGGTCAGGTGACAGACGTTTTCGTAGCAAGTTGATCTGCCAAATATCATGTTAATCGGAAATAAAGCTTTTTGGATCGGCGCTCTAGGTAGTGCTGTATTTCTTGCCGTTTTCGTCATGCTATTTGTAGATCTGGATACCATCGGAAACGTTTTGAATGAAGCTGATTATGTCTACGTTTTACCTTCAATTCTGTTCTATTTCCTAGCTGTTTGGTTTCGAACAGCTAGGTGGAAGTTTCTGCTTCATCCGCTAATAGGAAAACCTAAAAAAGGCATCTACTCTGTTGTCATTGTCGGATACATGGCGAACAACTTGATACCAGTACGAATTGGCGAAGTGATTCGAGCGTATTACTTGAGTTTGCGCGAGGGATGTTCAACTTCTGCAGCCTTTGGGACTGTGGCGGTTGAGCGTGCCACAGATGTACTTGCTCTACTACTTTTTCTGGGAGCGGCAGGACTTTTGGGCGCCTCAGGTGTGGAACGAGCATTCGGTGAAATTGCTTCGAAAGTACCAGGTGGAACGTTGGTGATGGTGTCGGCAGCACTACTGCCTTTCATCTTAGTGTTTAGCTTGGTCCTTCTTATCTCCTTTTCAAGTAAACAAAACGTCAATGACTTTATTAGTCGTATTTTGATAGTTGTGGGGCAAACACACCGGAAACGTATACTCGCGATTATTGACCGATTGCTAGAAGGTTTAACGGTTATAAACTCGGTCACGGATTTGATAAAAGTTCTTGCATGGTCAATACCTGTTTGGGTTGCCGAAGCAGGCATGTACTATCTCATAGCGATGGGATTTGATTTGGGTTCAATATTTGCTACTGAACTTGAATTCCTTTCGGCTATATTGCTTTTTACCGCAGCAGCTAATTTAGCTGGAGTTTTTCCATCCACAGCTGGAGGCTGGGGGCCATTTGATTTTTTTGGAGCAGCGTCCTTGATCGCACTTGGCGTGCAAAATGAAATAGCTGCTGGATATGCTTTAACGGTGCATGTTGTACTTTGGGTACCCCCGACACTCCTTGGAGCCCTGTTGCTCGTATGGGATGGTGCTTCCCTTCCCGGGCTACTGCGGGGGGCCAAAAAATCGAGGCAATCTGCAGGGGAGCAAGGTTCTATCACATGAAGATCGGAATTATTGGTGCGGGCGCAGCTGGTTTAGCGGCAGCCTTTGACCTCACGAAAAAAGGTCATGATGTGACGGTGTATGAATCTGCACCGTTTGTTGGTGGGCAAGCATCAACTATTCCGGTTGGGGGAAGTTCCTTAGAACGTGGTTATCACCATTTATTTACGAACGACGAAGCGATTCTAGATCTCATGGAGGATCTAGATATCTACGATCACATGAAATGGTATCCGTCTAAAGTTGGTACTTACACGTCAGGCAAGGTTTATAAGACCACCACACCTATCGACTTACTTCGATTAGATGCGATTCCAATAATCGATCGAATCAAACTTGGTCTGTTTGCTATGCGAGTGAAACGTATCAAGGATTGGAAGCTTCTGGAGGACCAGACAGCTGATTTCTGGTTACGGGAAAGACTTGGTGGGATGGCATATGAAAAAGTTTGGGCTCCGTTACTTAAGGGTAAATTCGGCGATTTCTATGATCAAATTGGTATGCCATGGTTTTGGTCAAAAATCCAAACGAGGTTTGCTTCTCGGCAAGGCATTCGTCAAAGGGAGATGCTTGGTTATCCGGACGGAAGCTTCGACACGATATTCGATAAATTACAGGCGTCGATTAAATCAAAAGGCGGAGAGATCCATATTTCAACGCCTGTTATCAAGATAAATGTGGTTGATGATGTTGCTACAGGCTTGAAAACAGTAACCCCCGATGGTGAAGAGTTTGACAGAGATTTTGACTGTATCTTGTCAACCGTTCCATCTTTTTCATTCCCTGATTTAGTAGATCTACCATTCGAATACAAAGAACGACTTTCCAGTGTTCATTATTTGGCGGCGGTTGTCGTGATTCTGGAAATGACTGATGCTCTTACAGATTTTTACTGGATGAATATAGCCGACCCTGATATCCCGTTCTTAGGCTTGATTGAACATACCAACATGCTGCCAAAAGAGTGGTATGGGGGCAATAACATTTTGTACATGACAAATTATCTTGATCGTGAAGATCCGATCTATGCTCTTTCGCAAGATGAGTTGCTAGATCTTTATCTACCGCATTTAAATAAATTTAATCCGAAATTTCAGCGTTCATGGATCAAAGCCACCCATTACAACGCTTTAAGTGCCGCACAGCCGATTATCGGCACAAATTACTCGAAGGTTATACCTGATCACCGCACCCCCATAAAGCGTCTGTATCTGGCTAACACTACACAGGTCTATCCTGAAGATCGCGGTACTAACTACAGCATAAAAATGGGACGTAAATTGGTTGACACAATATTGAGTGATGAAAGACAGCACTGGCGGAATTGGACGTAAAATTGATTACAACATTACAAGTTTGATTATTGGAGATGTTTCAACATGGGTCACCTTGACGGTCAGATAGCAATCATTACCGGAGCAGGAACTGGAATCGGTCGCGAAGCGGCATTAATGTTTGCGGATGAAGGTGCACGTCTGGTACTTGCAGGTCGTCGCTTAGATCCACTGAACGATGTCGCTGAAATTATCAAATCTAAAGGTGGGACGGCCGTCGCTCGGTCCGTAGACCTTGAAAACGGGGAATCAGCAGCGGAACTCGGGACTTGGACACTCGAACAATATGGTCAGGTCGATGTCCTTGTAAACAATGCTGGGCATAGCTCTCGTGTTCGCTCTATTCGCTATGTAGGTCCGGAAGAGTGGGATAGCGTGTTCCGAGTGAATGTAGAGGGGGTGTATCGTCTCACACAATCTGTAGTCGGATCGATGATCCAAAAGGGTCATGGGACAGTAATAACTACTTCCTCATATGCTGCCCTTCACCCAGGACTTTTAGGAGGATCACCTTACAGTGCTGCTAAAGCTGCGTCATTTAATATGATGCGGGGTATCAATGCCGAACTGAATGCTAAGGGAATACGGGCATGTACTATTCTTCCAGCCGAGGTAGATACCCCGATACTTAACAATCGTCCTTTAAATCCTGATGCATCTGCACGTGCAACCATGATGATGCCTGAAGATGTCGCCCAGGCAATACTGCTGTGTGCGACATTGCCGGTTCGAACTGTTATCGAAGAGATCGTGATGTCACCGACTCAACCAAGAGATCGCACTTTAGATATGGAAGCTGCTGCGAAAGCTGGCTCTTAGCGAAGTCAATCGGCGCGATACATTTACTTCCTCTTTAGATCATTGCATCCGCAACCATGTCAGGATCAGATCCTGACCAGGTATCGCGGTACTTAACTCGTCTTTTCCCATGCGGCCCGACAACTTCAAAAGCTGCAGACTCGTGACCTCCCCAATGGAAATGGTTACGGGGTTCGTCAGTAATTTCAACAGTTAAATCTGACCGATCGAAAACATCAGGTCGTAACCGTGTTCCTAGCCCAGGACCTTCTGGAGCTAATAAAAATCCGTCTTCGACTTTAATGTTGGTTTCCAAAACTTTATCGTACCAACCACCTTTCCCGTAGAAAGCTCGGCAGGTTTCCATCAGAAAGACGTTTGGAGCATTCATAGAGATGTGGGCACAGGCAAAAACATTAACCGGCCCAGTCATATCATGGGGTGCTACAGGCCGTTGTTCAGCTTCTGCCATGGTGCAAATTTTTTTCGTTTCTGTAATTCCACCCGTCCATATCAGGTCTGGCATGACGACTTCCGCAGCTCCTGCTTTCAGGTATTCTCGAAATTGATATTTACTTATAAGGCGCTCTGAAACACAAATCGGAGCATCAATTTCATCTGCAAGCCTGAGATGACTGTCAACGTTGGTGGGTTGGATTAATTCTTCTTGCCACATCATGTCCAGATGATCCATGGCCTTACCAATTTTGATGGCAGAATTTAAGTTCCACCTTCCGTGACCATCGTTAGCAACTTCGATCTGATCTCCAACGGCGGCGCGAATGTCAGAAACAGGTTTCAAAAGTAGCTTTAAGTCTTCGTTGGAAATATGTGTGCCACGGTTAATGTCGGCGAATTGATCTGTAAATGCCCATTTCATCGCGGTAATGCCGTCGTCAATAAGACTTTTAGCAAGGGTTCCTGAGTCGACTATGGCCATCTCCATGTCTTTATTGTCCCCGTATTGACCCGTAGTGTTATAGGTACGTATACGGTCCCGGCAGGCGCCACCTAGCATGTTGTAAATAGGTTGTCCGGCTACTTGCCCGGCGATATCCCATAAAGCAATGTCAATGGCCGATATAGCTCTCGCTTCGGCTCCTGCATACCCATATGCATTGGCCATATCGAACATATCACGCCAATGGCGCTCAATCGCTAATGGATCTTTGCCGATAAGCATCGGAGCGAACATCTCGTGAACACATCCGGCAACCGCCCTTGGTCCAAAAAAGGTTTCTCCTAGACCTATGAGTCCTGAGTCAGTTTTAACCTGTACCCAGATTATGGCTGGGAATTCCTCAAGATAGATCGTTTCTATAGACTTGATCTGCAACGTTGGGACTCCGTTTATCTGATGACGTAGATAGCTCTCATTCGTATTCTAGTTGCCTAATTGATCATGTAGGGGTTTTGACACTAATGAACAACATCACTAATAGACTTTTGAAGTGTTATACAGGAGCTGTTTACGATGTGATGCGTGAGATGGGACATCCTGATTGTGCTCTTCCGCATGATATACGTCCCTTAAATGAAGATCAGACACTGGCAGGTCCGGTGTGGACTTGTAGCGGTGTTATTGATGAAAGCATCTCAGACGACGAGTCCCTTTTGAGTTGGACCGGGTTGTTGAGCAAAGTGCCGAGTGATTCAGTACTAGTTTGTCAGCCAAATGATTCTACGATCGCTCATATGGGTGAACTTTCAGCAGAAACTTTAAAACATCGAGGAGTTCTCGGGTATGTGGTTGATGGTGGAACACGAGACGCTGATTTTATAAAACGGCTCGGTTGGCCTATCTATTTCCGGTACTACACACCACAAGATGTGGTCGGAAAATGGAAAGTCGAATCATTGGGAAAACCAATAACTATCGGCTCTGTAGTCATTTCGCCGGGAGACTGGATTCTTGCAGATATCGACGGTGTGATTGTAATTCCCCAGTCATTAATAATGACCGTACTGGACAAGACGGAAAGCATCATGACAACAGAAAGTGAACTTAGGAGCATGATTCTAAGTGGTATGGACCCTCAAGATGCATACAAAAAATATCGACTATTTTGAGGCAAGAGTTTTTGCCAAAATTCGTTGTATGCATAATTGGGCTCTGCTAGGATTGTGATTCGAGTATTTAAGTCGAATTTGCCATTTTCTACCCGAGGTTATATTGACAACTGCTGATACAAAGCAGAGCTCAGCATTACGTGTTGAAATTCAACAGATCCTGAGCGCACAACAGCAACCAACAATCACCATACTGTCGTCGTTGCTTGCAGTGCAAGATTCTATTCACTATCTGCCAGAAGAAGCCATCAAGGAAACAGCAAGATTCACGGGCGAGACTACGAATGAAGTCTGGAGCGTGGCGTCTTTCTATACTAACTTCCGTTTTACCCCACCAGGAGAAAAAACGTTAGACGTGTGTTGGGGTCCATCTTGTCACCTACTCGGTGCCCAGAGCATCCTTGAATCGGTCCATTCCGCACTGGAAGTCACTGAAGAGAGTGAAAGCCCCGATGGCAAAGTCACACTGAAATACAACACCTGTCTCGGAGCCTGTGCTCAAGGTCCTTGCATTGCCATTGATCATCGGGTGTTTGGCAAGCAAACACCCCAGAGTGCAACGAAGATAGCTTTGGATTTACGAGGACTTAAATCCTAAGTTGAATTCTCACTTTTAAATACCGAGGAAACCATACAGATGCCAACTCCGTTCGAAGAACTAAAGACCCGTGCGCTAAAGCGTTGGGGCGAGTTCACGTCTGATGAGAAAGCTTGGATTCGTATAGGAGGTGGCACTTCAGGTCAGGCGGCTGGTGCCGACTTAGTTTTCGATTCCTTTAAGAGCACGGTAGATAGTTCGGGCGCCAATGCAAATGTTTCCATGGTCGGCGCTATGGGACTGATGTACATGGAACCCCAAGTAGATATTTTGATGCCCGACGGTGTAAGGGTGTTCTATGGCAATGTAGAGCCAAGCGAAGCACAAGAAATTGTCACTCAACATGTCAACGAAGGAAAACCTCTCCTTGATCGGGCGTTTGCATATAGCGGTGGAGACGGCACGACCACTGGATCACTCCCATCACTAGACTCCCTGCCAACCATTTCTTTCCAGGAACGAATTGCCACACGAAATTTCGGCGAAACTGATCCACACGATCTGTTGCAATATATCGCTCGTGGCGGTTATGAGGCACTTAACCGAGCTCTCACCGAGATGACTCCTGAAGAGATTGTTGATGAAGTTAAAGCATCAGGATTACGTGGTAGGGGTGGTGCTGCATTTCCGGCTGGTGTCAAGTGGGGTTTCCTGGCTCCCTCCACTGCACCCATAAAGTATGTGTTGTGTAATTGCGAAGAGGGAGATCCGGGAGCTTTCAATGACAAGGGGATTATCGAAAACGATCCTCATACACTCATAGAAGGACTTATCATCAATGGATATGCCACAAGGTCCACGCACGGATATGTCTTTATTCGAACAGGCCATAATCTCCCGATTGAAGCTGCCAGAAAAGCTATACAGGATGCTTACGATGTAGGACTCCTTGGGAAAAATATTCTAGGATCTGATTTTTCTTTCGAAATGGAAGTTTCACTAACTGGTGATTCTTACGTTGCTGGTGAAGAGACTGCGTTGATGGAGGCTATAGAAGGTAAGCGGGCAACTCCTCGATTTAAACCGCCATTCCCCGCAGCCGCTGGTCTTTGGCAGAAGCCCACAAACATCAATAATGTCAAAACGCTAGCGTATGTACCCGAAATTGTCCGTAATGGTTCAGGATGGTTTAAAGATATTGGTACCGAGACCACCTCAGGTACCGCGATTGTCTGTTTGTCAGGACACATAACCTATCCAGGGATGTATGAAATTCCAATGGGTATGACGATTCGTGACGTGTTAGAGAAAATTGGAGGTGGGGTATCTGAAGGTGAACGGATTAAAGTACTTCAAGCAGGAGGGCCTCTTAACGGTCTGTTAGGCGAAGATGCATTTGACACTATGATTGATTTCGACGCGATGTCCGAAGCTGGGGCATCGATTGGTTCGGGAGGGATCATAGTAGGTAACGAGACCACCAACGTGGTCGACCTGCTCAGAAACCTTATTGCATTCAACCAATTCGAGTCTTGTGGAAAATGCTTCCCATGCCGGTTAGGTAATACCCACATGCTTGAAATCCTAGATCGTATGTGCCAAAACAAAGCCAAGTCGTCAGATTTAGCTCTAATTGAACGAGTGGGCGTAAGCATGAAGGCTGGATCACTCTGTGGCCATGGCCAACTTGGTTTCAACCCAATCGCATCGGCCCTCAAATATTTTGGAGATGAGATTGAGGCATGTCTGGCTGGAGACCTTCCGACTCCAGGTGTGTTTGGCGACGGCACAATGATTCTTCCTACACGTACTCGACCTTAAATTTCGGAGATTTCTGGATGTCAGACGGAACTACTTTCAAAATTGATGGACGCGAAGTGGTCGCAAAACCTGGTCAGACTATTTTGCAGGCTGCCATGGATCAAGAAATATACATTCCATATCTTTGTTACTTCCCAAAGATGAAGCCACAAGGGTCATGCCGTGCATGTATGGTCGAGGTCGACTCAAATGGTAGAAAAATGACCGTGGCGTCTTGCACGACGCCACCTATGCCTGACGCTGAAGTTATAACGAATAGTGAAGAAATTCAAGATCTACGCAAAAATATAATCGAACTGTTAATGGCTGAACATCCCCACGGGTGTTTGACTTGCCATCGAATAGAACTCTGCGGTCCACAAGACATATGTCAGCGGCACGTAACCGTCACTGATCGTTGTACCATCTGTCCGAAAAACGAGAGATGTGAGTTGAAAGATACTGTCCGAATGGTCGAGCTTGATCTTCGGACACCATTGAATTACCACAGGCGTGATCTTCCTATTCACGCAGATGACCCCTTCTATGACCGCGATTACAATCTTTGTATCGTGTGTTCCCGATGTGTTCGAGTTTGTGATGAAGTTCGTTTTGATACAGCTTTAACACTTACATCACGATCAGGTGTTGCGTTAGTTGGCACTTCCCAGGGAACTTCATTACTTGAGTCTGGGTGTGAATTCTGTGGAGCTTGTATAGATGTATGCCCGACCGGTGCTCTTACTGAAAGAACTTATAAGTGGGAGAAGGCGGTATCAGAAGTTACTACAATTTGTACCAACTGCCCTGTAGGGTGCCAAATGGTAGCTGAAGTTAATAAGTTCGGTAAAGTTGTGCGTTTCAAAGGTGATTTGGCAGGTGCTGCCAACAATGGTCAAGCTTGTATGACAGGCAAGTTTGGATATGAATACACAAACCATAATTCACGGTTGCGTCGACCTTACGTGCGAGAGGGTGGAATCCTACGAAAAGCTACTTGGGAAGAGGCTCTAAATCGAATCAGTCTTGGCCTGGGCGGTCGATCCCCAGATGAGATGGCAGTATTAACTGCGCCAAGAGGTTCAAATGAAGATCAGTTCGTAGCTGCTAAGTTCGCTGAAACGGTTCTCCGTACACCAAATATTGATTCAGGGCTAAACACAAATGATGCCCTTTTGTCCCAATTAGAAAAACGAATTGGTGCTGGAGCTGCAACTAACTCCATATGGGACCTCGAAAAATCCCGAAGTCTCATGGTTGTGGCAGGAAATCCAACTGAGGAGCAAAACGTACTCGCTGTCCCAGCTAAAAAAGCGATACGTGAAGGCGCCAAACTGGTAGTAATAGACTCCAGAGAAACAGAATTCACACGTTACGCAGCCGAATGGTTACGTCCGAAACCTGGTTCGGAGCCTCTGTTGGTTGCTGGCATTTCACGAGCGATTCTTGATGAGTCGCTGGAAGACAAACAATATGTCGACTCTCGGTTGAATAATGTCACTGAATTAAAGCAATCGCTGTGGTCATTTGACCTGAAAAAAGTAGCTAGACATACCGGGATAGAAGAATCTCAAATTCGTCGAGCAGCACGTATATTCGCTGAAAGCGACGCTGGTGCTATCTTGGTCGGAAATGACGGTCTTGACGATACAGCGGCAACACAAGTGGTGGATGCGGTTGTCGACCTTGCAGCTATAACTGGGAATATAGGTGGGGATGCAAGTGGGGTCTTTCCGTTGTTTAATGGAGCCAACACGCTAGGTGCCCGTGATATGGGAGCTCGACCCGGCGAAAATGGGCTTGGCGTCACCAAGATAATATCCGGCATGAAAGACAATAAAATCAAGGCAGCCCTAATAATGGCGGATGGTTTATCTGGTCATTCCGCTGCTCTTGAAGGTCTTACATCAGGTTTGGAACAACTGGAATTTCTGGCTGTATCAGCCGTCTTCGATTCAGAAATTACTGCCCATGCCGATGTAGTTTTGCCAGCTGCAACATACGCCGAGCAAACATCAACCGTGACTAATTTGGAACGTAGAGTTCAGCTCTTGAGGATTACGGCCGAATCTCGAGAAGAAGTGCGTACTGGGTGGGAAACAATATGCCTCATAGCTGAGGCAATGGGTGGGTCTGGATTCGATTACTCTTCTTCATCTGAAATATTTTCCGAGATTTCAAGTACCTTCACAAATTACGCTAATTTATCGCATACTCAACTACAATCGGGTGGGATACAGTGGCCGACCGTTGATGGAGATAATCTTGGAACGCCGACACTGTTCGCTTCCTCAGATGAACTGATTACAGTTATACCGCTGGAT
>RQOU01000045.1 GCA_008373165.1 SAR202 cluster bacterium
CGCACCATCTATAGCGCTAACAATAAAGTCAACCTCCCCTCTGGAAATACAGAGGGGCGGGCATATCGATATTACATCTCCAGCCCTGAAACTAACGATATTGTGATCAAAGAGCATTTTGGGAAGCTTCTTTGCCAGACCCGCATCTGATGGAAAAGCTGTTTTAGTATCACGGTCTGCAACGAGTTCCACAGCTGCAAGCAGACCAAGTCCACCACGTACGTCGCCAACGATCTTGTGTTTGTACAACTCTTGTAATTGCTCAAAGAGATAAGTCCCCATGCGCTTTGAATTACCGACCAGATCTTCCCGTTCAAAAATTCTAAGATTCGCAAGTGCAGCAGCAGATGCGATCGGATGGCCACCGAACGTAATCAGGTGCCGGAACGTCTCGTTCGCTCCACCAATAAAAGCGTCCGCTATCTTCTTAGTAGCGATTGCAGCACCAAGGGGTGCGTATCCACTGGTAATTGCTTTTGCAACAGTAGTGATATCAGGTTGGATACCCCAATTGGTAGGACCGAACCACTCACCGAGCCGCCCAAATCCAGTGATGACTTCATCTGCAATCAGGACAACGTTATGCTTATCAGCGATCTCACGTAATCGTTGCCAGTACTCGGCGGGTGGAATTTGAATACCAAACGCTGCTGAGACAGGCTCTGCGATTATCGCCGCTACAGTCTCCGGTCCTTGATGGATTATAACTTCCTCCATCTCATCAGCACACTTCACGGCTACGTCGACAGGATCTCCATCGAATGGCAATCGATACGAGTTCCAATTAGTAACGTGAAGAGCCCCAGGCATTTCAGGACCCATCGGATCGGCTGCAGGTGAACGTCCGAGACTAACCGACATCGCAGTACCGCCATGATACGAGTACCGACGGCTGATCACCTTAAACGCCCCTCCTTTGCCAATAAGCTGTGAGTACTTCTTAGCCATCTTCACAGCAGTCTCTACAGCTTCGGATCCTCCGGAAACAAAGAATGATCTAGCTCCATGATCGGGATAAAGATCTGCCACTTTGCCAGCCAACTCAATCTGAGGAATGGTGGCAGAATTAGCAGGAGGTGAATCAATTGCTGTCATTTGTGCATAAACGGCGTCAGCAATTTCAGTTCGCCCATA
The DNA here is from genome assembly GCA_008373165.1 of SAR202 cluster bacterium. Classification (GTDB taxonomy): domain Bacteria; phylum Chloroflexota; class Dehalococcoidia; order Lucifugimonadales; family Lucifugimonadaceae; genus Lucifugimonas. The sequence continues at coordinate 1,135 of RQOU01000045.1, forward strand.
TCCAGCGGATTTGTACCAAAGACCAGACATCGCATCCAAGTGCCGCTGACCATCCAAAGTTTCGACCCAAACACCCTCTCCCTTTACATACACCTTTAAATTGCCGCGCCAATCATTAATTTGAGCAGCGTGCATAAACATATGATCGCCAGCCATTTGCTGAAGTTCTTCGATCCGTTCACCAGTTGTGGTTTCAGGACTTGTATTCAACGTCATTAATGTCTCCGTTACACGTCAGAATAATAAGATCATCGCTTTGAAACGATAACCTAATTCTATGATCCAATTTACAGTTGGTCTATGGATATACGCAATTTACACAATGCTATAATTCAAGTCGTGTGAAATCACAGTCAAAGATGATCAAAAGCTTCCTCTCTAGATCCAGAATATAGCAGGGAGATTTATGGTGTTTACCGCGAAAATTAGGCTCAGTTTAATAACCCTTGGATAGATTAATCCAAGGTGTTTTTTTGTTGAATAAAGTCGAGAAAAATTAATATCGCCAACACGTTTTATCAGGAATCTTAATCACGCTAGAAAGCACAAGCAAATGGCTCTTGTACGACCAAGATTTTCAAAAACCGAACTGACCGATATCAATGAACGACTCGAAGCAGTCACCACAAAAGACGTGTTGAATTGGGTTGAACTTACATTCGGAAGATCCGCTGCGCAAATTTCAAGCTTTGGACTTGAAGACCAAGCCCTTTTTCACATCTACTGGACCGTAACAAAAGATGCGCGGTTGATAACCCTGGACACATTGAGATTGCCAACTGAAACATACTCATTATTCGACCAAACAAAATTACGCTATGGCGTGGATGTGGAATTTTTCTACCCACAATTAAATTCGGTATCCGAAATGGTAAAAGAACACGGCAACAATCTTTTCTACAAAGGACGCTATAACCGTGAACTATGTTGCGGAGTCAGAAAAGTAGAGCCACTTGGACGGGCGCTATCCGATTTAGGGGCATGGATCACCGGGTTACGACGCGATCAAGGCATGGATCGCGGTTCAATAAACATAGTTGAATGGGACCAGGCTCATAACAATTACAAGGTTAACCCTCTCGCCAACTGGAAGTTCGATGAGGTGCGCGATTTCATTGACGCAAACGACATACCCTATAACGAACTACACGACAAAGGGTATCCGAGTTTGGGTTGCGCACCATGTACTCGAGCCATCACACCAGGCGAAGATATACGTGCAGGTCGATGGTGGTGGGAAACGGATTCCAATGCAAAAGAGTGTGGAATACACATCGTCGAACCTGCAAAACGCTAACTCACAAATAGGTCGGGTCAAACCTCTGCGACCTTGAATCCCACTTGCCAAAACGTAACTGAAAAAAACGGGCAGCATAACTCTGTGATATCTAAGCGACAACAGACGTAAAATTTCCGAAAAAGATCGATTTACTGGGTACTAATGTTCGCTTTAATCTAATTTGATCACACGAGTTGGATTAGGCCGGTCGTAGACGAATTTCCGATGAAATGTTGTAGCCAAGCACGGCAAGTTCATCCCCAACCGATAGGGTTACCACTCCACGATAAGGCGCAACATCTGAAATCACAACTTCAACCCCTGGAAGAATTCCATTTTCATGCAGGTATGCAACTAATTTCGCGTCGTCCTCAGGAATTCGATCGACAATCATCACCTTGCCTATTTTTGCTTTATCCAAAGTCACAACGTTCCGAGGTTCTTTATACCCATTGCCCGGAATTGGCTGCCCGAACGGATCGGTCTTCGGCTGTCCAAGCCGATCTTGAATACGTTTTTCAAGCGTTTCAGAAAGTGCATGCTCAAGCATATGGGCTTCAGCATCAACTTCATGTAGGGGAACATCGAGTAGATCAACCACCAACCGAGCAGCTAAGCGATGTTTACGGATCATGGATTCAGCTAATTGCCGACCTTTACTAGTCAAATCTATTTCACGAGTATCACTGAGACGGATTAAGTTCTCTTTCTCCATACGCCTCAACATTCCCGACACAGCCGGAAGAGAGGTACCCAAATTCTCACTCGCAGGCACACGTCTGAGCTGTTCAACCAGGTTAGGATTAGTGACCCGCAAACCGCGTTCTTGTACTACGTATATCGACAGTAAGTAATTCTCCATCGCCTGCGTGAGGCGAGGGACCACACTATTATTTGTTTCAGCCATTATTAGCCCTCCTGTTAACTACAACTCACCCCATATACAAATGACATGTCGTCAACCATATTACGTCATAATTTCGTATATGCGAATACCACTAACCTCAAGGAAGTCAACTAGATAATCAAAACGAATTCCGTTTCAGGTATTATTCCACCACAGTCCTAAGCCCATGACTTCTAATCCTCCATCAAAGCTTGATAGAACGCGTTGTTTTGGCACCGGGAGCCCTCTTTACGAGGCCTACCATGATCACGAATGGGGGGTCCCAGTACATGATGACCGTCAACTTTTCGAATTACTAATACTCGAAGGTGCTCAGGCAGGTCTGAGTTGGGAAACCATTTTGAAACGGCGTGAATCATATCGCATTGCATTCGATGATTTCGTTATTGAAACAGTCGCTTCATATGGGAAACGAAAAATTACAACTCTGCTTGAAAATAAAGGACTTATTCGCAATAAACTCAAAATCCAATCCGCAGTTACGAACGCAAGGGTCGTATTAAAAATCCAAAAAGAATTTGGCAGCCTTGAAAGGCATTTGTGGGGATTTGTTGATGGATCGCAGCTACAAACTGACCGTTTTTCGGCCGGCGATGTGCCACCAATAAGCGCAGAATCTACCAGAATGAGTAAAGATCTAAAACAACGAGGAATGTATTTCGTTGGTCCTACGATTATGTACGCGTTTATGCAATCAACAGGCATGGTTAACGATCACTACGTATCATGTTTCAGATTCAACGCAGTTAAAAAACTTTAAGTGGATTAATTACGTAACACTCAGACCTGAGCGTCTTCCCGGGCACATGATGTGCCAGTGGCGATAATTTACCACCCAAACCTATTACAAAACCGTTGATCTAGTCTGACTATACAAGCTGCAAACGCCGACATCGGCAACCCAAAATCTCAACCTTTCACAAGGCACGCCATATCCCTGCTACTCCCAACCGCGGCGAATATGACGGTAGTTACCGCATTAATGCCGCTACTGTCAGCAGTATTAACTCGCACTGCAAACCCTGAGGTAGCAATCGGCGGGTACGGATTGGCATTGTCTATATCAATGTTTGTTTCGCTACCCCAGTTAAGAATTCAACAACTGACTTTAGTATTCTTCGACAATCGAGCATCTCTAAAAGAACTACGAAAATTTGTTTGGATGTGGGTGATTTTAGTCACCGGGATAGCTCTTGTTGTAGCCATACCACAAACCACGGAATTACTACTAACAACCGTATTTTCTGTCAGTGGAGACCTTAAAGAAAACACAGCAGAGGCCCTTATATGGCTAATACCACTACCTGGCTTACTAGTTCTCAAAATGCATTTGTACGGAGCAGTGTTACGAATTAGCCGGCCCCGCTTAGCGTGGATAGGCACCGGAGCCGGCGCTATTACGACCGTTGCGGTAGCCATGTTCTTATTTACTACCGATTTCCTCAAAGGATCGAGTATCGCAGCTGCAGCAATGACTGTTGGAACTCTGGTTGAAACTGCAACATTGATCATCGTAGCCATACAGCCATTACGTAAATTCAAAGGCACCTCCACTACCAGCAAGCATTCGATGAAGTCAATGGCAAGATTTTTCGCACCTCTATTATTTGCAGCATTACTACCCGCGGGGACACATCCAATTCTCAATGCAGGGATGGCAAGGTCTCCTGAGCCAGCGGTTTCTATAGCTGCAGTTGCAATGGCCTTCGGTTTCTTCCAATTGATAGCTGTAGCCACAAATGGAACACAAAACACTGCCTTGGCCTTATTTGCGGATAATCACGATCCTTTTCGTGTCAGGAGATTCGCCCTTAAAATTGGTCTAATCACTTTCGCAGTCGTTGCTTTGATCGCATATATACCTCCCATTACCAACTTTGTTATGGGAGACATCTTAGGCGCGGAAGGGCGGTTAAAAGAACTCAGCTCTACGGGATTTAGACTGCTATCGATATTACCGATTGCGTTAGTGATGGAACAGGTCTATTCTGCTGCACTCATGCGTACACGCAATACCCGACCACTCGTCTACATCAATGTTCTTAGATTATTCACTCTAATCATTTGGGTCCTAGCAACAGTCAACCTCACATCTCTGAATGGACTTTGGATCGGAGCAGGAGCATGGTCTCTAACCTTGTTTTCGGAAGCTGTGTACACTTGGATATTCGGACGAAAATACCTAAGGCATGTATCTTGAGCATCAGTTTCGAGCCATTATTTAAGGCTCGTGGTAGATATCAATCCCAAAGTACCCTTCATCATGAAAGCAATTACCCCTAATCTCATTGCGACTAGACCATGTACAGTGGTAACTTTGATTAACCAATCCAATAGTATTCCCGAGTAGCTCAGCGGTAGAGCAGCTGACTGTTAATCAGCGGGTCGTAGGTTCGAATCCTGCCTCGGGAGCCATATTGCACGCAAATTGTTAATCTCCAACCTCATTTAGATAACCGCTTTTATTGAATGGCGACAACTTCATAGCGGCCTTTTCTACGTGATTGGTGATATGTAAACAACAACTTCTAAAAAGAACGATAATCCCATAATCATGATTTTAATCGCCCATCGCGGCATCTCATGCCAAAGGCCAGAAAACACTTTCGCAAGCTTTGACTATGCATTGGAACTCGGAATTCCCTACATAGAGCTAGATCTTCATCTTAGCTCTGATGGAATTCCTGTAGTTATGCATGATGCAACAGTGGACAGAACAACTAATGGATCCGGGTTTATATCAGATTTCACTAAAGACGAATTAATGCAACTCGATGCAGGTTCTTGGTTCGTGTCGGAAGATGGCAAGCAATTTTCAGGCGAGACTGTACCAATTTTTGAAGATTTGTTGAAAAGGTACTCAGGGCAAGCTCATATTTTTGCTGAGATCAAGTCTAAGGACCCCGAGCTAATACCATTGGCACGAAATTTAATTGAACAATATGGATGGCTCGACACTTCCAAAAATCGATTCGGACATGTACCAGGTATTTCCATGATCTCATTTGATATCGATCAGCTACTCATATCAAAAAAACTCATGCCGGACCTTGGGCATGGTTTATTAACAGAAGCCTGCTCCGCAGAAATCATCGACTTCTGCGAAATAAACGGCATGCAAGGGATCTTCCCGTACCTCCAAGCAATAACACCAGAATTAAAAACATTGATCACGCGGACAGGTTTATACACGGGGGCATGGGGCATCCAAAGCAAACAGGATGTCACTAGAGCCTTCGAGCTCGAATTGGACGGAATTACCCTTGACTGCCCTCAACAATTTCTTGAGGGCGTAAAAAATTAAACGTCAGCAGATAACCGCCCAATCTTTTCGTTCTCTTCTTCTGCTACTAAAACCCCCTCATCCACATTGACCCATCGCAACATGATGACCCCGACCACTATCAAGATCAGAATAGAACCTATGGCCAAACGAGTGTCGAACATTGTGGCAATCACAGCAAACATCAAAGGTCCTACTACTGATGACGCCCGACCAGCAAAGCCGAAGAATGAAAAGAATTCCATGCTTTTATGCCTGGGAGTCATTTGAGCAAATAGACTCCTTGCCAATGCTTGACTTCCTCCCATAACCAACCCAACAGAAACACCAAGTAATACCCACTGATAGTGCGCCTGTAGAGACAGCGGAGACCAAATCAGGTCACGAATCAAAGCTGGCCACCAATCAAGAGGACTCTCTTCGAGAATCGAAGAGTGCCCAGATCCGATAATGACCATACCGTCGTGCGGACCCCCCAATACTGAAATGCTATATCTAAAATCTTCATCCATGGCTGCAAGAGCGGTCAAAGTCACTATGTCAGAGGAAATGAAATGTTGTCCCTCACTAATATCCCCGAAAGCCTCGATCCATGGAAGTTCTTCATTTTCTTCATCGGCAACGGACACATGTGTAACTCGGTAGTTACCAGCATGAGGGGATGATGGCTCAGTATCGTACTCTAGTTGGAAGTCATGCTCGTTATGTTCTTGTGGGGCAAGCGGTGCAATTGCAACTCCAAAAAGTACAATAAAAGACCACCCAAACAAAGATAAGGTTAAGGCTTTCTTGGTATCCAACAAACGACTTAACCAACTAAAAGCCATCGAACCAAAAGCTGCAACAAACTGAATAATTAGAAGTGTGAGCATAATCCAAAGCAGAGGAATCCCCAGAGTATCGGCAGCAAATGCTCCGGCGATCGCCATAACCGTTTGGATACCGTCATTAAATAACAGATAGGCAATCAGGTACAAAGAGAGCACTTTGAATCGTTTTACCTGACCCAAAGTAGTACGTAATTCCCTGAAAGCCATTGAAAGGGTGTGGTGAATCCGCATGGACTCAATAGATCTGGTCACAATTGGCTCAGGCACTATCTTCAGAGTCCACAACGCCCAGCCAAACCACCAGACTCCAATCGAGACGATACAAAGCCTTGTCACCAAATCCGCAATATCCATCTCACTGGTCAAAGATATAGCGGCAAGGTGCACAAGCAGCAATATGCCACCACCAACATATCCATAAGCAAATCCTCTGCTGCTAACATCATCCAAAATCTTGTTTGGTGAAACATTAGGTAAGAAGGAATTGTAAATAACTATGCTGCCGGCGAACCCGATATTAGCGAGAACAAAAAACGCAAATAACCAAGCCCATGGATTCCCCGTATAAACCGAAAAAAATGACAGGACTGTTGCTAAAGATCCAACACCCGTATAAATCCAAAGTAAAGTTTTTTTGATCGCAAAGCGATCTGCGATCACTCCAATAACAGGGCTCGAAAAAGCAACAATAATCGTCGAGAATGCAATCCCGAAACTCCACATGGCTGTTGCATTAAGTTCTCGACCGAAGAAGGAAGTATCATCACCCAGCGACTGTTGAAATAACACAACAAAATAAGCGGGGAATATCGCTGCGACCCCGCTCGTAGCGAAAGCGGAATTAGCCCAGTCATACATACACCAGGCCCTAATAATTTTTCTCTGCTGTTCGGGTAAATCTTTTAGGCTCAAATTTTACTGCTCTGTAACTGGAATAATCTGTAAATAAATCAAACGACCAAACACCATCTAAAACACGCGAACGATACGAAATCCAGCGTAAACGCAAGCGAGTCCCCCAATGTTCGTAAGAGCCAAGTTAGCCCCAAACCATCCCCATTCTGATGCCCTAGCCATTTGTAAGTTATCGAATGCGAAGGTAGAAAATGTCGTAAACGCACCCATAAATCCGACCAATACGATCAATCGAACATTGCCACTAACCCAACCCCGCTCTTCACTCATCGCCCAAATTAAACCGAACATCAACGCACCTACCATATTTGCGAAAAATGTCCCCCAAGGCATTCCAATAGCGCCTTCGGTACCCATTCTCTGAAAAAGAATTCCAACTCCATAACGGGTAAGCGTCCCTGCTGCTCCCGCTAATGCTATATATAGTATTTTTTCCAAGACAAAACCTATTGCATTTCATGTCATTCTGCATGAGTGTCGACTTTTCCCCGCAATTATTGACCAATAGTGTAAATAGGATTCAGTGTCATTGAAAAATCCATAGCGCAGAACTCATACCGATCGAGACAGAATAGCGACCGATAATTAACTGATGACGCCCTTCAATACAATCACGGGCCAAGAGAAAGAATAATCGCCATTCCCGCGATCTTTCACGCTATATTCAACCGAGATCTTTTCGTCGATATTTCTCCACTCATTCCTCATCGCTTCGATTTCTTCTTCCGCAGTATTTGAACGAAGTACCCAATCGTTAAACTCCATATCAACAGTGGTTAACTTCTCCTCAACCACCCTGAAACCAGCTTGAACAAACTCACGACGCCAAATAGAGGGAGGGGGAGCAGCAACATGACTACGATCTCTCCGCCATTCCATATTTTGATGCCAAATGCGGGGCAATTCAAATTCACTAGTTGTAGTATCAACCATCAAAAAAACGCCGGTGTTCACCAATACTCTACGAACTTCGGAGAGAAATTTAGGTATAGAAGCAAAGTGGTGAGGAGCTGTACGGCACATAACCAGATCCAATGAGGCATCTCTGAAAGGCAATGCGTGTGCATCGGCAAATGACCGTTCCACCTGCCTAATTCTTCGCTCAAACGCAAGTTTTTGTACCTGCTGCAGCATTCCTTTTGAAATATCAGTGGCAATCATCTCATCGCACTGATCGGCAAGTGCGAATGCAGCAAATCCAGGCCCTGTGGCAATATCTATAGCGATACGATACCGTCGATCTCCTGCAAATTCTTTCAGAAGCGCAAGGCTACGACTATTTGAATGCGCTCTACTGACCGCATAACTCGCAGCTGTACGATCGAATTGTTTCCTGGCATCGGTATCCATCGTGTCTCCCCATGGCATGAACTAAAGTACTTCCCATTGCGAATAATCGTTATAAAATGCCACCATCACTATAATCTCGTTCCGCATCGCAGCTGGGACACCAAATAAACGATCCGACTTCTATTTCGGGTACAAAGGTGCAGCACATGTCCTCTACTATCAGGGCCTATTTGTTAATTGAAACTCAGGCCGGTGAAAGCAACGCTGTACTCGAATCGTTAAGTTTGCTACCACAAACTGTCCAGGTTGATCGCGTAACCGGTCCGTATGATCTGATCTGCATCGTCGAAGCGGTCAGCCTTGATGAAGTCGGTGAAATCGTGCGAGAGAAAATCCACACAACACCAGGTATCAGCCGAACAATGAGCTGTATCCGATTTAAGTAGCACATTAAACTCAAACATGTAATTTGAGCTTAGTCAACGTCCACTCTTGGGGGAGGATTTAACACCGGGTGGATTGCCAGTAACTTCCCAGGTAAATCGGAATCATTATAAATACCATGCCGAATCCCAACCTCGCATGTGAAGCAGTCACCGGTTGCAAGAGGCACTCGATCGTCATCAGCATAAACAGCCATCAAGTTACCTTCCAAGCAAAACATCGACTCTTCATGAGATGGGTGGTAGTGGTTCGGGGCCACTGAACCAGGTTGAAAAGTCAATTCACTCAAATACGTAGAGGATGATCCCAAAAAATCACCAACCATGTCATACCGAGACACGCCTGGTGAAAATTCATAAGGTTCTACATTCCCTCGAACGAAAACTCCTGGCCCTGGATCGACATCATCATATGCAACATCACTTAACACTTCCCGCTCTGGACTAGCAGTAGGATAGATAGTGATCAACCTGGCGGGTGATTGACCAATATTCTCTAACCCATGTCCCGTTCCTTTTGGTGCTAGAACGCAATCACCTGCTGAAGCTCGAAATTTTGACTTACCTAAACGGAACTCAATCTCGCCATCAACAACGAATATTGACTCTTCAGTGTTGGGATGGAGGTGATATCCAGATCTTACCCCTGGCTGCACTGTCAAATCCCCAACCGTCGCCATCGTGGCCCCGGTTGGAGATCCTGCCATAGTCAGCAATCTTCCACCCTGCATAGGAGAAGATTCTTGTTGATCGGAGCGTCTCACAATAGTCATATCAATTTCTTTCAAGAATGAGATTCGAACTTAAATCCAATACGTATTTTTCAGAAAACGACGATAGTCTACTAAACTCATCTAAACAGGGTTAATTACAGGATGAATCACAAACAAGCGAGCGACTGTCCCACTCTCATTAGAAAATCCGTACTGCACCCCTGGTGCGACAACAGCCCCGTCGTTTGTACCAAGCATAACGTTCTCACCAATGATCCCCGTCAAAGACCCTTCAGCTAAAAAAAGAGCGATCTCATGATCAAAATTCTGCACAGGAACAGCCGACCCAGGCTGGATCTCAAGGGAATAGCTATACGTAGATCGTGCACCAGAAAAATTACCCGAATGCTCAACTCTATGTACTCCATTTAACTCTTCAATAAAAAGTGAACGTCGAATTCCAGCACGTATGATTGACGGGTGTTCCGACACATCTTCAAGATCCACGTCATCTATGTGTACAGTCTCAGGAGAAGTTACTGGGAACGCAGTGATCATACGAGCTACAACATCCGTCCGATTATGAAATGCATGAGCATTCCCAGGAAGAGCGGTGACTGTATCACCCGGATAAACAGTAGTTCGTTTTCCTCCAACCCAACACTCTAGTTCCCCAGAGAGCATGATCTGCGTCTCTTCAGCTCCACCAGTGTGATAGTGATGCGGAACCCCATAGCCCGGAAGATAAGAAAGATCACCTACGTGCAAACTCGTCTGTCCAAGCTCAGCACTTGCCAAAGCGTATCGAGGAACGCCTGGATATCGATCTTGCGGTTCCTGCTCTAACCTACGAATGATCACTAATTTCCACCTTAGAAAAGTAAGCAGTTGTCATGTTATGCCAATATATTTCTGGTTAGTTAACCCATTCTTACTAGGAAGCAGTTTTTAATATATGAGTTCACAGTTTCCAAGACTCCCTGGACCATGCAGCATCCCAAAAGAGGTATTCATACCGAGTACTCGCCCTGAAAGCATCGTGCATCCGCTGTCGCTTCTCTGAATTTGCTTGGGCACCAAGGCTATCTACAAAACCTCTGAGCCAATCGGTCATTTTCCTGTACTCACTGTCACAATATCCAGCAACCCATCTAGAATGAAACGAATTCGGGTCTGGTCGTTTTCTGTGCTCTAAAAGACGTGCCACCTCATCGTAGCCCCATTGGCACGGTAACAGTGAGGCCGCAAGTTCCGCAATTGAACCTTCATAAGCATGGCGTAACAAATGGCTGGTGTACGCAACAGTCGTAGGAGACGGAAGAGTAGCCTCAAGATCCATTTCTGTAATGCCTAGATCCGAACAAAAACCCCGATGCAACTCCATCTCAGAATTCAAGGTCTCATCAAGTAATGCTGCAAAGCGCCCCATCGATTCAAGATCAGGGCTTTTAGCCGAAGCAATAGACAACACGCGGCAATAATCAATCAAAAATAAGTAATCCTGCTGCATGTAATACGAAAATCGATCAAGTGTAAGTGAACCATCCCCCATCGCCTGTACAAATGGGTGATCTTTGTGAGCCTTCTGCCAGTCTTTTTCACATGCCACTTTAAGTAGCTGGGAATATCTTGTTGAATCGATCAACCGCTACCCCTCTATTTTTTCGATAATTATCTCTGCCTGAGACGGAACCTCAGCAAGCAAATTAGGATCATTGTCAAGAATCCCGACTACATTCACCGCTGACGCTGGACGGATTTCACCAGGAGCACTAATGGGAGTCGGACCCCAAAACAAACACAAGGCCGAACCTGGAGGCCAATAAGCTACTGTCCCTGCCTGCACTGTTTCTTGTGAGCCCAATTCCTCCTCAACATTAAGTGGAATTGAAAAGTAAATTTCATCTCCCCAAATTTGAACACGCCCAGTAATAGGCAGGCTCTCCCACAACTGATTGGCTGTTTCCAACTCATTCAACGTAGCCGCCAAAGTCAAATTACCGGTAGAAATTTGAATCTGCCTATCACCCATAATCTCAGTATCCCCTGCTCAACCCATTATTTAGTGGGATTGTTCTAGTCTTGACGAGCTTTCCAAGCTTTATAAATTTTCTCCGTTTCGGAGTTGAACGGGTAGAAGAATTTCGGCGATATTCCTTCTTTCTGAGTGTGGTCCAGAATTGCCTGCTCGACCTCGTCATGGTGAACACATTCATCATAAATTTCTAACGCGAGTTTGGAGGGTAAAACAACCACACCATCTTCGTCCCCCAGTATCACGTCACCTGGCCAAACAAGCACTCCGCCACACTGTATAGGCTCATTCACCTCATAAGGCAAAACATTGGGTTCACCGATAGTGGGCGTGCTTCCACCAGCATAAACAGGATAGCCATATCTAATAACCTTATGCCCATCCCGAACACCTCCATCGGTCACTAAACCTGCTGCCTGTTTAGACAGGATCCTAGAGAATACGACATCGCCCCCTGTCGACGTCCCACCCATACCCATACAGTCAGCAACCAACACATCCCCCGGGCTCAAGGCTTCAAGAGCATCCCACCGGGGTGTTTCGTTCAATCCTTCACCGTAACCACCACGCGTCACATGTTCCTGTAAATCCGGTCGCGAAGGTAGGTAGCGCAGAGTGACAGCCCGCCCAACCAAACGTCGACCCGGAGCAAGACTACGAACACCATTCATAAACACCTTCATGTACCCACGTTTCGCTAACTGTCCGAGAACGGTAGCATTAGAAACACTCTCATAATTTTTCAAAATCGTGTCGGAAACCCTGACTAATGCATCAACCAATACGAAAACTCCTTGAATCATGTAGAAAAGGCCCTGCTCGCCTTAAAGTGGATGGCAGTATAACCGTACGACCACTTCTGAAAGCCCATGCGAATGTGTCTTCCTAGAGGTAATATCAAAGCATGAACAGCTCCTCACTAGAATAATAATCTGTAACTCTCCAATGAAAACATACTGGATAAAACTTCCGCCTCGAACTCGCGCCTTGGGTGTATTTCTCGCCACGTTTGTGCTTGCGATGCTAGGATTCTCGATCACAGGAGGCCTCGAACAAGTCGACCTTTTGTTCGGAATTTACATCGGGGGCTTGACAACTTATTTTCTAGCTAGATGGGGCACATTCGCTACGCGAGTCGCCCTGATACTCCCCGGACAAGAACTAACAACTTACGAAAAATTCAGGAAAAATCCCGGACGTAGACGGCATGGCCCAGCCGAACCCGCAGAATTTATCGATCCGGATGAAGCAAATGAAGAACTCCTCCCCGACGATAGAGTTATAGGGGTGTTTCATAACAAAGAAGCTGCCGCCTACCCATTGGCAGCTTTAGGTGTACGTGAAGTTTCAAATGAAGAATACGGAGATACGCCTGTCGTGGTTACATGGTCACCCGTTACATACTCAGCGCGCGCTTTTTTTGCCAAAGTTGGTGACAAGGACGCCGTCACACTAGGCGCTCATACTCACACGGTATTCAACTCTCCAGCTATGCCTAATAATGACGGAAGCACTTTCATCCAGTTCACAGGTCAAGCGGCGACAGGCCCGTTAACCGGATGGAGCCTTAACCAAATCCCGGTTATTACAACCACTTGGGCAGCATGGGAAAAGGCTCACCCTGACACAGAGGTAATGTCTACGGAGGGCGGGCCAGAAGCCGATGTTTTTGAAAATTACTACGCGAACGACCGAAACGGAATTCACAGCCTAGCCCCAAAAGACAAGCGACTACACGGCAAAGACATCGTGCTCGGCTTGGATATTAAAGGTGACATCAAGGCTTTTTCTTATCCTGGACTGATTGAAAAGCCACTAGTCGAAGAAACTCTGGGAGGCACACCAATACTGGTTTTGCAAGAACGATCGTCAGCAACAGCAGTCGCGTTCTCTCGCAGGATCGACGGGCGAACTTTGAACTTCAAAGGGCAAAATAAAAATCCACACCGACGAAGTGCGGAATCTACAGCTTCAGGTGAGGGTGAAAGACTCGATTATGAGCCCTGGCTAATCGAAGATAAGCAAACTGGATCATCATGGCGTGCAATCACCGGCGAATGTATTGAGGGTGAGTTGAAGGGCAGTCAACTAAAAATGCTCCCAGCAATGACAGGTTTCTGGTTTGCGTGGAGTCGCTTCTACCAAGACGCGCCGCTATTCGGCGCAATCGGGGAGTACGAGGAAAGCACCCCAAAACGGTAAACCAAACACACCGTTTATGACTTTCGAACCATCACAACTAACGGGGATCGTCCTTGCCGGAGGACGATCTACTCGACTCGGCAGTACTCAATCGAAACTTATTACGCGAATTGATGGCAAGAAAATATTAGCCAGAATCGCCGATGCCCTAAAAACAGTTACGTCAGAGTTAATTCTTGTGGGTCGCCAAAATCAAAATGACGAGGTTTTTGATCTTGGCATCTCACTGAACATGCGAATAGTGTCAGACACAGATCCCTATTCTGGCCCACTAGCGGGTATCCATGCAGGCCTTACTGCATCAACAACACCGTTCAGCTTCATAGTCGCAGGAGACCATCCGTTCTTATCTACCGATCTGATAACTGCAATGGCTATCTCTGCGGGTCTCGGTGCGGTGAATACAACTTGTGCAGTCATCCCGCACACTGAAGGGACACTACACCCTCTTCACGCTATATACCCCCGGAAGTATTGGGTTCCTCATTTTGCACAGGCACTATCAAAGGGGGAGACATCCCCGCGTAGATCAATAGAAAAAGCCAGGGCAGCCAACTACCCACCAGTAACTATCTTTACTGATGAGGACATAACCCAAACCGATCCCGGCAAGATCAGCCTTTTCGATATAGACACTCCGGAAAATCTGAATTTCGCAAAACGAATAGCAGGAAAACAGATTTCAAAAGATCCGACCGACCACTCTACGAATTAATTATCCTACTCGTATCGCAGTGCTTCGGATGGCTTTATACCTGAGGCCTGCCGCGCAGGAAGCATGGTATTCAAAAGTGAAAATACTACCGCCACTAGCACGATGGCTGCGACATTCACAATGGGTATAGAGAATGTTACTCCCGCGGATTCCTGGCTTATGTTTTTGAATATGTTCCAGGCAATCAACGTACCAAGACCAATCCCAATCAGAGATCCCAATATCGCCACGACACCCGATTCCATCAAGAATTGCAGTTGAACCATACGAGCCCTATACCCAATCGCTCGCATCATACCGATCGACTGCCGACGCTCGACTACGGCACGGAACGCTATCACGCCAAGTGCAGCGACTCCTACTAAGAGGCCTAGACCCATGAATCCTTGAAACAGTTGATTAAATGCATTAGTTTGGGCCTGCTCTTGTTCAATAGACTCAGAAGTACTTTTGGCCGTCATACCGTTATCGATGAATGCCGTCTCGAGAAGCCTCGTCAATTCATCAGCACGGGAAGGATCGGTAATGCGAAATTTGTAATCTGTAAACGGGACAGTTTTCTCGGAAAGTTCCTCGAGTACCGAGTAATGCATGTAGATATCGTTACTTGAGCCCTGATTGTTCTCGAAATAATCAGCAAACTCGTCTAGCACACCAACCACTTTACGGGTCACAAGTCTATCCGAAGTCGCCTGCCCTACTGGCGGGCGCAACGTTATATCTACGCCAGATATTTCGCCCTTTTCATCAGGCTCTATACCCGTTATCTGGAACACATTGTCACCTCTAGGAGGTCCCCAACCGTCCTCCTCCCTGATTATGCCAGCAGAGACAACAGCAAGACCGGGATCATTTGCGACCGACTGCCATATCTCTTCGGAGGTTTGACCATAAGCGGGATCCCAATGGGTGAACTCGAATTGATTGTTGCTAAGCCATGCATCATCAGACGCGCGTACACGAGCTCTCTTAAAAACTAAGTCCGCCTCGTCCTGACGCACCTCGACTCGTAGCTTCGCCTGAGATGTAATAAGCTCAAAGTCAGAAACAGAAAGATCGTTGCCGTTTCCTTCAATGATTGAATAAGGATCATCGATAGGTAATTCCGGTTTTATCACGCCCCTAATATCGAAGCCACCTGAGGCTTTATCAGGGTCATCGCTTATAACGTTACCCAAATTGATTAAGATGGCAAATATCATCATCGTAAAAATCACGAGTGAAAACATTGCAAGTGTCAGTCCTGTACGTAGACGCGCAGACATCGGATAGGCAATTGCCATCTTGACAACGGGGCGTAGGCTACCCCAACGACCGATAATTTTATTTACTATCCAGACAAGCACATCTGCATTGTGCATTACCACCCATACAGAAGCAGCTACCAGTGAAACCCCTGAAAGAATAAACATTTCCGGACCACCGTTCAGTTCTCCGGTGAGGTTTTCCAAGGCATCGAATGGCAAGCTGTAAAAAACAAACATAATAAGACCGATTAAGCTCATCGACACGCGCTTTTGGAATTCCTCTCTGTAACCCCTGTAAGCAAGTATGCGTCTCACTATGAGTCCGGTCGAAATAATCGAAAGTGTTACGCCTAGGGCTACGAGAGCAGCGCTGTCATAAGCAAAGTTCTCAACGCCTTTATCAGGATCCAGACCAGAAACGGCTAGAATTAAACCAACTGGAAGCAAAGGCCAGCCAGAAGCCAGCCAAGGCTGGAAAAATTTAAACACCTTGATTATCAGAACGAATAACCAGGGGACAATCAACAGCAACACAAAAAATGTGACCACCCTCAACGTCACACCGTGACCACGACGCCACATGCCCCAGGTATCTAATGCAAAAGTAAGTGGCCCGAAAATCCATTTAAAAACCATTTTGGCCCTTTGGAAAGTACTGGGAACTTCATCACTTACAAGTTCCTCACTGAGACCACGTATCGCTACTACAATGTTCAGTTTACTTACCCTGTAAGCAGAGATAGTAACCGTTAGAGCCGTGAGAACAAAACCAGCTGCAAACGCAACGATAATTGAGCGCAATGTCACGGAATAAAAGAATGTTACATCGTCACTTTCAGCAAAGGCCCTGATCATAATCTGTATCAGTAACATACTGGCCAAGATGCCCAACCCAGTCCCAACAATCGATGCCCCCAAAGAATAGACCAGGCCCTCATATGTGAACATCTGTACGAGATGTCTTCTCTTTGTTCCAATGGCGCGCGCTATACCCATTTCAGTTGTGCGAGACGCAGCTAGCATCACGAAAACCAGGAAGATCAGTAACAGGCCCACTATGATTGAAAACGAACCAAATATAGTGAAAAACACCACTATTCCCGAGCTAATCATTTCCGCAAATTGAAGACTGCGATTCTTAATCGGGTCCACTTTTATTTCGACCAATGCTCCAAGAGACTCAAACACAGATTTGGCTAAATCCGGATCCCCTGATGCCTCAGCTACTTCGAAAATAGTGGCCTGAGTACCCCCATCAATTGCAGCGATCTTAAACTCGTCTGTAATTGAATCTTGGTCGAGCCCTTTTACGAGATCAGAAAGTGGATCGTCAGTATCGCTTCCACGTGCGGCAGACTCCTGCTCCGCCAGCTTCTTTTCCAAAGCATCCTTAATAGACGGTGTCTTTAAATTCTCAAATAAAGCCTCGCTAGCGTCAGTGTTTGTGAAAGCCAACTTCAGTTTTTTCGTCACATCTTTGGACGCTTCCTCATCGTGTGTAACGAATTCCACTATTTCCTTGCCGGTAACGGAAATTTCGATCATGTTGTAGCCGTCACGCCCGAATAAGCGCTGCAAAGATACGTCGGGGAACATGGCTGAGGCTCGAGTAGATTCTGTACCCCCAAGAATTCCGACAGGGTCAACAATATCCAGCACTTTATGATCACTTCGACCGACAGGAGAGATCAACGTCAGAAGATCACCAATCTCTAAGTCCAGGTCGTCTGCCATAGGCCGATTTATAATCGTCTCACCATCCTGCATCACTGCTAGATCAACCTTTGTACGCCCTTCCTCTTCAGTACCTATTAGACCATCAAAGCCAGTAATTGAATCAAGTTTAGGACCAACTACCACAGCACTAGAAAGGGTCTTTTTACTCTGCTCATTAACGACCGGCATCTGCTCGCGTACCAACGGCATTATTCCGTCAATACGCTGATCGCCATCGAGCTCACTTCTGACACGATCAACCATGGAATCGTCGAGATAGTTATCGCCAAATCTTGAAGATACTGACGAGCTCAAACGTATATCCGTGCCCCCTAATGAGTACAGGGCACCTAGACGTATCCCTCCATTGATCGAATCTCCTATAGCAAGGGCAGCCATTATTATCGTCGTGCTCAACATCAGCCCGACTATGATTAGTGCGGTCTGAGCTTTACGCCGTGGAATGTTTCTGAGTGCCAGCTTAACTAGAATTCGGTTACGCGAGGCCAACAATACCGACACCAAGAATATCAACACCATCAGGCTGGACAGCCAGATGGCCAAAACGTTCATTTCAACGCCAAACAGTTTTTCCAACTAATTTTTCCTCAACCCTTTTCTTCCATCTACGAGCTTTGAGCAATATTGCCGTTGCCATCGTCAACTATCACACCGTCGCTCATACGTACAATACGATCGGCCATTCCTCCGACCTCATCGGAATGAGTTACAAGAACAAACGTCTGTCCCTGCTCTTTGTTCAAGCGCGTGAGTAATTCCATAATTTCACCAGCATTCGTCGAATCGAGATTGCCAGTTGGTTCGTCCGCCCAAACGATAGAAGGATCGTTAGCAAGCGCACGGGCTATAGCGACTCTCTGCTGCTGTCCACCCGATAGTTCAGCCGGTAAATGGTCAATTCGATCACCCAGACCAACCAGATTCAGTTTTTCAGTTGCTCTGTCCCGAGAATTTTTTTGAGAGTTACCAGCAAGTATCAGAGGCAACTCCACATTTTCCTGAACGGTTAGAACGGGTAAGAGATTGTATGCCTGGAACACAAAGCCCATTGACTTAGCACGGTACTCACTCAAAGCATCGTCGGACATAGTTCGCAATAACCTACCTGCGATGCTCACATCCCCGGAATCTATCGAGTCCAACCCTGACAAACAGTTCAGCAATGTAGTTTTGCCACAACCACTTGGACCCATTACCGCAACCATCTCTCCAGACTGCACTGCAAAAGAAACGCTGTTTAAAGCTTCGACTACTACGTCCCGTGACCGATAGGTTTTAACAACTTCACTAGCGTGAATAATCGGATCAGTACTCATTAATCCCCACCACTAAAAATATACAAAGAACAAAATAAAGTTAAGCAAGTGTTATATTATCATCAAATTACATATTATGAGTTATATATAACACAAAATTAGCCGCGCTTAACGTACAGGTAAATAGAAGTCACGGTCGAAAACGCATAATTGCCTCCCCCGCTAGGAATATGCTATCTATTTCAAGAAAACATGGAGGCGAAATGACTCGGTTGATAATGATACGACACGGAGAAACTAACTGGAATGTAGAAAACCGTAAACAAGGTAGGAATGATCAACCGCTTAATGCCAAGGGTGAAATTCAGGCTAAGCTTGTTGCCGACTACGTCAAATCAAAATACCAAATTGAACATGTCTGGACATCTCCACTGAAACGATGTTCGGACACAGCTGCACTGTTCAGCCTGCCGGTATCAACTTCGGATCTACTAATAGAGATCGATTACGGTGAATGGGAAGGAATGCTCCAATCTGACATAGATAAGGACTATCCGATACAAGACCAACATAATCCGCTATGGAGAGAGGCTCCCGACGGAGAGCAAAAATCAAACTTACCCATTCGCGGTCATAGATGGATCAAAGAGTCGATGATCAACGACCGACAAGGAGACATTGTGCTAGTCGGGCACGGAGGATCGATGAAAGGTCTTTTAGTTGCATTATTAGAATTACCCGACTATGCAATGGACATTTTCCAAATAGATAATTGCTCAGTGACAACTGTGGAAATACGTAAAGGTGTTAATTTGCTCACAGCTCTAAATTACACAACCCACCTGGACTGACCTATATACCCAGGATTATTCCGCAGTGTGACGGGCCAACTCGAACAACACAGATGACTCTGATATAGATCCATTACGCTCTATCATTGATCGTCGCAATTCGAGAGCTTTACCGCCCGTGTAATCACTGATTTGTCCATCAGGTGAGTCGATAACAAATAGGCTCGACCCTTCAGCAGCCGCATGGATATTACGTAAATTATTCATGCCCACAGCCATCGGGCAGAGTACAACGTGATCAGCTTTATTGATCAGTCCAATATGCTCCGAATGCTGGCTTTCGTTTATAGGAGAAAACGATGGTGCACTTACATATTTCACGCCCAAGCGTTCAGCCGCCTCACGATCCGAATCTCCAGTGCCCAGTACACCTGCAGTAACCGTATAGCCTGCAACTTTCAACTGGTGCATCAACTGTCGGCCACTTCCGGCGCCACAAACTAAGTGCACTGTTCTACCAAAGCCAACTGATGTTTTTGACCCAGAGTTCTGACTTCCCAAAACGAGTACATGTGGCATGCCGGTAACTGGATCCGGTTCTACAAGTCCTTCAATGTTGAAAGCTATACGAAGATTTTCTGGTGTCAGAACTTCCCAAGGCGTGCCGTTCGCTGTAAGTTCACCATTCTGCATCAGCAACAGCCGGTCACAGAATCTGGCAGCTAATGAAAGATCATGAAGGATAACGATCGCCCCCGAATCTCTCTTCGCAACTTCCTCTTTGATCATATCCATTGTCAGAATCTGATGTTCCAGATCAAGTGAAGCTGTAGGTTCATCCATAAGCAGAATTTGAGGCTGTTGTGCTAGCACTCTAGCCATTACAACCCTTTGGCGCTCACCCCCAGAGAGCGTGTCAAGCCTTCGATCTGCAAAACTCTCTGT
>RQOU01000046.1 GCA_008373165.1 SAR202 cluster bacterium
TTTTGAATACCACATGTCCTGAATGTGGAAAAGCGGCAAAGCGTGAAACCGATACGCTGGATACATTTGTGTGTTCATCTTGGTATCACCTTCGATTCGCGAGTCCGAACGCGGATGAGTATCCGATAGACTCGGAGAAAATTCGTGCATGGATGCCTGTTAGTCATTACATGGGAGGGGCTGAGCACGCAGTAATGCATTTGCTCTATTCGCGTTTCTTTAACAAGGCTTTGCGCGATCTCGGGTATGTTGATTTCGATGAACCATATTCGCGCTTGATGAACCAAGGAATGTTGATTAAAGACCATAAGAAGATTTCTAAACGATCTAACCCTCTGACACCTGATCCAGTGGTGGCGAAACATGGCGCAGATACGATTCGTTGTTATTTGATGTTTCTCGGTCCTTGGGATCAGGGAGGTGATTGGTCGGATTCCGGAATCAACGGTATTAGACGTTGGTTGGGTCGTGTGTGGGGTTTGGCACAACGAGATGAATCGATTTTGAAGGGATCTGAAGGTGAGCGTAGTTTGGAGCGCGCATCTCACATAACGACTCAGCGTGTAACTACCGATATGGAATCGTTCAAATTTAATACCTCTATAGCTGCTCTTATGGAATACACGACCGAATTAATACGTCGTTTTGATGCAGGTGATATTTCTGCTAATTCATGGCGCGGCGGTGTAGACCGATTGTTATTGCAAATTGCTCCTTTCGCCCCTCATTTGGCTGAAGAATTGTGGGAACGAACAGGTCATTCAAGTTCAATCCATTTGGAACTTTTACCTCAGTTTGACGAAAAACTGACGACAAGCGATATGATTACGCTTGCTGTTCAAGTGAATGGTAAGCTGCGTGATCAGATTGAGGTTGCTGCGGATATTGACCGAGATGCTGCCATATCAGCGGTAAGGGAAAGTCAAAACGTTGCTCGGCATATGGAAGGCATGACCGAGGTTAAAGCTATCTACGTTCCGGGCCGGCTGGTTAACATTGTTGTTAAGCCCAATAAATAAAATACCTTAGCGGTTTATAAACCTGTATCCGTTGTGGGGCTGAAGTAATTTTGAGGACTAATTGCTAATGCGTGCGATGACCTGGCACGGGGGATCGGATTTTTCGCTTGACCGAACATCGGATCTAAAAGCTTCGGTTGGAGAAGTAATTGTAAAAGTGGACACGGTCGGTGTTTGCGGCACTGATGTGCACATCACACAAGGTCTATTTCCCGCCACACCACCCAAGGTGCTTGGACATGAAGGCTCAGGGACAATTGTTTCAATTGGTGAAGGTGTAGATGCAAACCGTATTGGGGAACGGGTGGCAATGAACACGACCAGTCATTGTGGTGAATGTTCAGCATGTATTACATGGTCGCAATCACGTTGTCAGAACACTTATCTTACTTCTGGAATGTTTGCGGAATATGCAACTGCCCCTTCTCAATCGGCGGTGAAGATACCTGACACGTTGGATCTTGAACACGCTGCATTGACTGAACCTGCATCATGTTGCCTTTCGGGTGCCGAGATGATGCGAATTGATGACAATGATTTTGGAGTTGTAGTGGGGGGTGGAATTATGGGGTTATTTACCTTGGCCTTCTTAAAACGCCAAGGTGTGGACCGCATGGTGATGTCTGAGCCGGTGCTAAGCAGGCGTGAGATGGCAACTCAATTTGGTGCCGATTTGCTTCATGACCCAGGAGAGGGCGACCTTCAGGAATTTATAAAGGATCATAATGGTGGTAATGGTGCGAACATTGCTGCTGAAGCTGTAGGGCAGCCGAATCTTGTAGCTAAGTGCTTCGAGGTTGTTAGGCCGCGTGGCCAAGTGCTGATGATCGGAGTCAACCCTGAGGGCGCTGCTTTACCTGTCGATATGTACGATATCCATTATCGAGAGATAACCTTGAAAGGTGCGTTCGGACGCGGGGATGTGTTTGCTCGAACTCCAGCTGAAATCGATACGCTGAACCTAGACGGAGTAATTTCTGATCGTTATGTGCTTGAGGATGTCCCGCAAGCAATTATTGATTCTGGTGAAGGAAAAGGCGTCAAGTTTGTCATTAAGCCTCATCGCTAGTCGAGGGGGGGATGAAATTTAAAAATGACGCACTTGCCTCATTCATCGAATTAAATGAGCCATCAGCTACGGCTGCACATAGGGCAGCACCAATGGCTGCTTCTTCGTTGTGCGGACTCAGTTGGACATGCATACCTAACTCAGCATTGATAGATTCCCACAGTACTGGATTCAGTTTTAGTCCGTTTCCCGATCCCATGAGAAACGAACGTTCTCCTGCTCCCAGTTTGACCGCTTCTCTATAAGATCCTGCCAACTGGGATGCCATTGCTTCGAAAAGGGCACGCGCTATGTGTCCGGGTGTAAACGTTCCTGGAGTTATTTCACGTATTGCTGCTTTCGCTTGAGGGTTACTACGAGAACCTGTGAACAGTGGGTCCACGACCACACCTTCTGAACCTGCCGGTACATTGATTGCCAGTTCAACTAATTTTTCGTACATCACATCTGAATCTATTTCGTATCCGGTTAATTCACTGCTGGAGTGCTTAAAGAAATCTTTGAGAGTGCGGAAAGTTCGACCTCCGACGACCCCTACCCCAGCGAGCAGGTAGCCACTTTGAATAAATGGTCTAAGTTCAAGCCACCCACGTGAGATGGCGTGCTCAACATAAACTGATGCCTGTCCTCCTGTGCCGATATTTATTGCTAGTGTGTTTTCATAATCTGTAACAGTCCCTGCAAAGCTGCACTGATGATCGCCAGAAGCGACAGAAACTGGGATACCAGTTTTTACACCCAGCTTCGCTACCATCTGTCTGGTCAGGGCTCCTGCTGGCGAACATGACTCTGCGAGATCCGATAGTAGAGACTGGTCAAGACCAAGCGAATTGATAAGGTTGTAGTTCCATTCCATTTTGTCCAAATCGTAAACGCCCCAACTGACGGCATCGGTTGGATCAGTGACGGGGCGAGTCCCTGTCAGACGGGAGACAACGAATTCAGGAGCGGTTGTTCCATGCATACTGGAAACGTTTGACGAGAGCTCTTTGTTAACTTTGAGCCAGTATAGATTTGGAGCGGTATAACCTGTGACGATGGGGCACCCTGTGTTTTCAAAGGCTGGGAGTCCACCAGTATCGGTTTTTGCACCTCCAAGCTTGCCCATGGCATCGAGGTAGGTGTGGTTTTTACCTCGGATTAAGTCTTTAGAACGTTGATCTTGCCAGGAGATGAAATTGCCGACTGTTTTGAGTTGCTTGTCTAAAAGCTGTAGTCCTTGCTGTTGACCGGTAATTCCAATTGCTGCGGGCTGCGAGTTTGTGTGTTTGATGAGATTTGCTGCGTTGGTGATCGCAAGGTCGGCCATGTGCTCGAGGTTCCATTCAGATCGGCCGATTTTCTTATCTGCAGTTGAGGTGATTTCCGATGTGTTGGCTGCGCTAGACGATCCGACCACCGATTTCGACTCTATATCGATAATTACAGCCGTTAAAGATGTCGACCCTACGTCGATAGAAAGATATTGAGTGGACATTTAGGTATGTTACCGGTCGAAAATTCGATATGAGATTGTTTCGGTGAAGATATGGAATTTCTGAGTTAATGTTCCAATATTTTTGTCGACATTAATCCGGTTCTTCTTGACCTTCCGGGACGTTGGGTGAGAAGAAGTTAGCTACTTTTTGCCCAGGGTCTTCGAATCCTACAGGTTCCCAAATTCGAGCCTCGGTGGTTTGTTCTATGTGGACGTCATGTCTATCAAAAACACTGGCTTTGAGACGGGTGCCCAGTCCGGGACCTTCGGGTGCAAGCAGGTAGCCATCTTTGATGATGATGTTAGGTTCTATGAATTTGTCATACCAGCCACGGTAATAGGCGCGATTAGTTTCCTGAATCATTACGTTTTGGCAATTCATCGATATGTGAGCGCAGGCGAAGACGTTTACCGGCCCTGTCCAATCGTGCGGTGCAATTGGGGTTTGATAAGTATCTGCCAGTGTCGCTATCTTTTTAGTTTCTGAGATTCCACCAGTCCATATCAGGTCGGGCATTACAATTTCCGCAGCACCTGTTTCAATGTATTCACGAAATTCGAAACGAGTCATCAATCGTTCAGCAGCACATATTGGCGTTTTGGTTTCGTTGGCCAACTTTAGGTGGGCTTGAGCGTTTACCGGATGGATCATCTCTTCCTGCCAAAGCAGATCGAATTCATCCATCGCTTGAGTGATCCTAATGGCTGGAGCTAATGCCCATTGGCCGCCGCCATCATGAGCGATTTCGATTTGATCTCCTAGGGCTTTTCGCTGTTTTTCGAGTGGTGCCAGACCTTCTTTGATCTGCTTTGCTGAAACGAAATTACCACCGGACTCGGCGGCATAAGGTGCCATGTAGTAAGCCTTCGCAGCGGTGATTCCTTCGTCAATCAGACTTTGCAAGAATCCAACGGGATCCCGTTGCTCAAATTCGTTATCCTGCCACTTACCGTAGCTGCCAATAGTGTTGTAAATGCGGATTTTGTCTCGGCATTTTCCACCTAGAAGATTGTAAATTGGCTGATCAAGAGCCTGGCCTACGATGTCCCATAATGCTATGTCTATTGCGGAGAGTGCTCTTAGCTCCGCACCTGAGTATGTGAATATGCCTGCAAGCTTAAATAATTCGTCCCATATTCCTTCACGATCCATCGGATCTCGGTCAATTAGAGTGGGACCGAATAACTCGTGGACCACGGCAGCGACGGACCTGGGTAAATACCATGTTTCGCCTAGTCCGATCTCTCCAGAGTCAGTGTGAATACGGATCCAGCACATTTGCCAGAACTCGTCAACGTAAATGGTTTCAACTTTGTTAATTTTCATTTCGTGGGCTTTTTGTGGCGTTACGTAGTGTGATTTTGCTCCTGCTGTGAATCAGGATCCATTTTCTGTCGTAATTAACGCAACATATAAACGTACAGTAAGTGATACGCGATGAATCCTTGCGTTACTTTATCGAACGTCTTCTAGGACGATATCGAAGACTAGATCCGCATTCGGTGGGATTGCTGCACCCGCACCCTGAGGGCCATACCCTTGATCGGAAGGTATGTACACGCGTCGTTGACCTCCGACTTTCATACCCAGTATCGCGTCTCGGAAGCCTG
Organism: SAR202 cluster bacterium; assembly: GCA_008373165.1. Lineage (GTDB taxonomy): Bacteria > Chloroflexota > Dehalococcoidia > Lucifugimonadales > Lucifugimonadaceae > Lucifugimonas. The sequence goes on from RQOU01000046.1 coordinate 5,177, forward strand.
GGATAACTCCTCCGACGGGGAATGAGATTGACTGACCTCTTGCGTACGAAGAGTCAAATACGCAGCCGTCAGATGCGAGCCATCCTGTGTAGTGGACATCAACCCGGTTATTTTGATCTGGGGTTTTGCCATCACCTACTTTTATGTCGAACACGCGAATACCCGATGCCTCGTCGGTGTATTGATCTTCGGTCACATCTTCGAACTGCGGAGCCGTTTCAGGGTAATCAGAATTATCACAATCAGACACTATGGATCCTCCCTCTGGTGTGGTTGTAGGAACTGGAGTAGCCGTCGCATTGGCAGCAATCACTGTAGCTGTGGCAATTGCCTGTGCCGGCGTCAGGACACTGACCAGTTCAATTTCATAAGTTAGTGTGGCATTAGGCGGGATCATTGGTGGTGATCCGATTTCTTTGTATGCGAGAGGAGCCGGAATTTCAACGCGCCTTATCGTTCCCGGGGACATAGTTAGCATTGCTTCTCTCCATCCTTGTATCAGGGATACGAGGATGAGGTCACTGGCCGTGCCGCGTGAATAAGAAGAATCAAATATACATCCGTCATCAAGCCAACCGGTGTAATTGACAGTAACCATATCTTCAATTTTTGGAGGGGTCCCGCTTCCTTCTACTCGATCGTAAATTTTTATCCCATCTGCTTCGCCGACAAGTTGATCAGCCGAAATATCCTCGAATTTTGGTGCTTCTTGCGGATACGCTTTGTTATGGCATAAGGATGTATCAGCGGTCGGTTGAATAATTGGAATTTTGACGTTGTCGGGATTCTTACCCGCGGCCTGACACGCAGATAGGATTGATAGGGTGGTTATTAAAGCAACCACCATAAGTCGTTTTGACATCAAATTGTTCAATTCGTTAAATCTTGTTTTGGTTATTTGGCAGCGTTTGCGTTTGCAACGAATTCATTAAAACCGTTGGCGATCCAAGGGCCAGCGCCTGTCATAAAGAACCTGACTCCCATTTCAGTGTAACTCGCGACATTCTCGTTTGTAGCGAGAGCGCCAGCATTACGACCGGCTGCGACAATTCGTGACATTGAGTCGTTGATTTTTTCTTGTACATCAGGATGTTGGATATCGCCCATATGTCCCATAGATGATGCAAAATCAGAAGGGGCTACGAAGAAAACGTCTATATCTTCAACCGCTATGATTTCATCTAAGTTTTCCCATGCGATGATGTCCTCTATGAGAACTATTAACATGGATTGGTCATTGGCGCTATCAAAATAGTTTGAGACACCCAGACCTTGTCGACTGGTGAACATTCCTCGCTTGCCCTTGGGTGTGAACTTGCCACCTTCCACTACGTTTCGAGCTTCAGCGGCATTGTTCACATGCGGTACGACAATAGCTTGAGCTCCGCGGTCGAGGGTGCGGTAGATGAGTCCCTGCTCGTTCAGATTGATTCGGGCAACAGAAGTCATTCCCCAGATATCACATGCCCTGGTTAGATTTCCTAGGTCAGATGCATCCGTCGCTCCGTGTTCCCCTTCTAGCCATATCCCGTCAAATCCCAATGGCCCTACGGCATCTATATCATCGGGATGAGTAATTCCACTTACGATGGTGACTATTTCACCGTTAGCGAGTTTCTGTTTGGCGCGATTTACCCTGAGTTCCAATAGAGTGCTCCCAGAAAAATAACCGAAAACGAATCGTGTGACTTAATTTATGAGAATTCTAACTCTTGAGACGCTTTTGATGTTGCACTTTAGGCACGCGTCAAAGTTCAATAGCAAGCTGAATACTAATTAATTCCCCAGTAGCAGCAGACTAAACTGTTCCATCGATTACGGCGTCTATCACCAGTGGTTTATTTAATTCACATCCTCGTTGAATTTGTGCGGTTAGTTCATCGGGCGTTTCAACCCTGACACCTTCAACTCCGTAAGCATCTGCCTGCGATTTAAAGTCGAGGGGAAGGTCGAAATCTGAGGCAACATAGCTCTCTGGTGTTTGTAGTCCTTGCATCCTATGGTAAACATTTGAATTGAGTTTTAATATCCTGTACGAACGGTTATTGCAGATAACAAAAACAGCAGGGATATTTGAATTGGCGGCTGTCCATAAAGCCTGTATCGTCATGATTGCCGTTCCATCGCCCATGACTCCTACTACTGGCCTATCCGGCTGACCAAGTTGAACTCCCATAGTTGCTCCCATTCCCCACCCGATAGCCCCTCCACGAATAGCGTAGTAGCTTCCTCTTTCATCTGGGCTCATTGCTTCGAAAATTAACCCTCCCGTACTTATGCCATCGTTGAATACAGTGGCATCAGAAGGCAACGCGTCAGCGAACGTGGCTGCAAACGTAGATGGGCTCATAGGAGACATGTTTCGTTGTTTCATGGCTGATTTGGCGAATGCTTCTCTACGTGCGCTTGATACTGATGCTGCATCTTTTACTCGCAGGGCGGCCTCTTCAGCCTTGGTCCCGGTGAATTCGTATGAGACAGATTCAGCTAACTGAGTTATTACTTCCGAAGGTGCAGCAAGAATTGCAATGTCGCTTGGTTCGGATTTACCCACTGAACTTGGGTCTGAATCAATGTGTACTAATTTTGCGCTTTTGGGAATTATGTCTTCAGCTTGGTAGAAAAAATCATCAAATACTGTACAGCCAGCGGCAATGATTAGATCTGCTGATCTGATCGCTTTAACGGCATCGGGGTTACGTACAGAGAGGTTGCCTTGCCATAGAGGGTGTGTCGCGGGGAAGTTGACTTCGAATGAACCATGACCATATACAGGAATACCTGCAGTTTCAGCCAATTTTACTGCTGCTTGGTTAGCTCCATTAAGTCGGTCTCCAATAATCATAATTGGTTTGCTGGCGGTCGAAAGAAGATCACATACTTCCTCTAATGTATTTGGGTCAGTTGATGAATTCTGCACAACATCTGTCGATGGTTGGATATTCACGTCTGCGACATCATCAAAAGCATTAGCACTCATTCCGACGAATACCGGTCCGGTTGGTGAAGTTTTGGCCTCCTGGAACGCTCGTCGTATGACTGATGGAACTTGTCCGGCATGGGTGATTTCTGCGCTCCATTTGGCAAAAGGCCTAGCTAGTTCTGCAAGGTCTGAGCGGCCTGGACCTAACTTTCTAATATCTTTATTTCCAGCTGTCATTACCATGGGTGTTCCTGAACGTAACTGGTCAATCATCAGCGACAGGCCGTTGGCCATTCCGTTGTCGATGTGCAAAGACACCAGTGGCACAGTTCCTGTACTTCTCCCATATCCCTCTGCCATTCCGACAGCGACTCCCTCTTGTAGGACAAGTATGTAATCTAAATCCTTATATTCAGGCAAAATGGTCATCATGGGAGTTTCACTGGTGCCCGGATTACCGAATACATAATTCACGCCTTCAGCTACAAACATTTGAAGTAAAGCGTGTTTGCCTTCGAGCTTCATGATGGAGACACCTTTCTTTTAAAGTTTTTTGTCGCTTTGATCAGTAGATATTTGAAAGTCATTTTTGTGGCGGTTTATGGTGAAGCTTTAATCTGTATAAGATCGAATCACGCGTCCTGGCCTGTTCCCTGTGACTTTCCGGTTTCTTACTACAACAGATCCGTTTACAAAAACGTCTTCTATTCCTTTTGAATATTTATGCGGTTCTTGGAAAGTAGCGATATCTTCTATTTCTGAAGGGTCAAATATGGTGATATCGGCAAAATATCCGGGGGCCAGACGTCCTCTACGCGACAGCTGAAGACGTTCAGCAGGAAGAGTTGTCATTTTCCTTATAGCCTCTTCAAGAGATACTAGATTTGTTTCTCGAACCCTTTTTAGAAATCTTGGAAAGGTCCCATAACTGCGTGGATGTGGTTTACCTGCACTAAGAGGTCCAGTTGAACGAAGAGAACTGCCATCTGATGCGATTGCGACCGATGGTGCAGCGCTGATTAGATCTACATCTTGTTGCGCCATTCCGGTAATTACGAGTTGGGCATCGAATCCTTCGTAAATACGTGCTAATGCTTCACTTGCAGTACAGTTCATTTGATTAGCGATTTCTGGGAGTTGTTTTCCTTCGAGACTTGCGTCTGGTGCGTAGTTTGCGATCGCTATCTTGCTAGGTCCTGAAAATTTTTCGAAAGCTTCTTCTAGTCCATTCACTATCTGTGCTCGTAGGTCGGCGTCTTGTAGCCTCTCTAGCGCTTGATCCCTTCCTCCTTCAAGCGCCCACCTCGGAAAAACGTTTCCGCTCATTGGACCGCTCGCAGATACGTATGGATAAACGTCCGCGGCTGCATCGATACCGTCGCTTTGAGCTTTATCAATCATTTCTATTAGGTCTGAGGATCTTCCTCGTAAGGGTCCATTGGCCTTAAGATGTGAGACCTGTACTTTGGCTCCGGTTCTACGGCCTGCTTCGAGGGCTTCCATAGTTGCCACGAATAGCCCGGGACCTTCCGTAGACGAGTCGCGTATGTGGGATGAATAAAGCTTGTTTCTCTCAGCTGCCATTTGAACCAGTTCGAATACTTCGATAGCGAGTGAGTAGTATCCGGGTGCCATCGATAGGCCAGTTGAAAACCCGAGTGCACCTGCATCAAGACTTTCAGCTACCAATGCTTGCATCTGTTTTAGTTCACCAGAATCTGGTGCGCGCGTATCCATTCCCATGACAGCTTTTCTAACGGTGCCGTGTCCTACTTGCGTGGCTACGTTGATATTCGAACCAGTTTTTTCTAGAGCGTCTAGAAAATCACTGAAACTCTTCCAATTGGGTGCCCAGTCTGTGTCATACCAGGCTTTGCGGGTATTCAAATCCGAAGCAGCTTCACCGATTAACGGTGCGCAAAAGCTAATACCGCAGTTTCCGACGTATTCGAAAGTTACCCCTTGCGTGATTTTGCTGTCCGCGTCCGGATCGATAAAAAATGACATGTCCGCATGACTATGCAGATCTATGAAGCCAGGTGCGACAACTTTATCGGTTGCATCCACCGATTCATGCGCTTCTGCTTCTATAGAATTTCCTATTGCAACGATTGTGTCGCCCTGAATGGCCAAATCAGCAGAAAATCCAGTGGTGCCAGTCCCGTCTATTAATGTTCCGCCACGGATTACAACATCGAACATTTACGCCTCCTCTGATGCTGATTCATGCTCTGAACTGTCAGATTCATACCAGTCGCTTTCTATGCACTAGCCGCAGTTGACGCAACATTTGTCTACGAAATGACCGGGATTGATTTCAATCAATCCCATTTCGATTTTTCCGTCCCTACAATCCTCAGTTGGCTTTGGGCATCTTGGGCGAAACACACAACCCGACGGCGGGTTTAAGGGGCTAGGAATATCTCCCTCAAGGACGATACGTTCACGACTACGTTCTAAGTCAGGGTTAGCGGTGGGTACTGCTGAGAGCAATGCTCGTGTGTAGGCGTGTTTTGGATGATTATAGATATCATCGCGCGATCCAATCTCGACGATTTTTCCTAGATACATTACTGCGACACGATCGCTTATGTTGCGTACTACAGATAGGTCATGGGCTATGAAGATATACGCGAGTCCAAATTCAGTCTGTAAATCTTTGATCAGGTTAATAACCTGCGCTTGAATGGATACATCAAGAGCCGAAACAGGTTCATCAAGCACCATTACATCCGGTTTTGCTGCCAGTGCACGCGCTACCCCAATTCGCTGGCGTTGACCTCCTGAAAACTCATGAGGGTATCGCCCGGCCATCATGGAGTTGAGCCCTACGATTTTCAATAATTCTGCAACTCTTCGTTTGTACTCACTCTTGGTTGTCGTCAAGCCATGAATCTTTAGTGGTTCTCCAACGAGATTGCCTGCTGACATGCGTGGGTTTAAGGATCCGAAGGGGTCTTGGAAAACCATTCCTAATTGGCGTCGAACATCTCGCAGGCGGTTTCCAGTGGATTTTGTAATATCCTCACCGTTCAGCAAGATTTGACCCTCGGTGGCATTTTCCAGTTTGAGAATCGCCCTGCCAATAGTGGTTTTTCCCGAACCGCTCTCTCCTACAAGTCCAAGAGTTTCTCCGGGGTTAACGCTGAGGTTTACACCGTCCACAGCTTTAATGACGCCGACCTGTCGCTGAATGATAAAACCTTCAGTCACAGGAAAATGAACTTTTAAGTCTCGGATATCTAGTAAAGGAGATTGTGAGTTTGAGTCGGTTTCGTCTGTTGTAGAGTGAGCTGTCGTGATTGTCACGTAGTTATTCCCTGCAGGTTTTTGCCAACTCGTCTGTGTTCCCAACATGCTCCGAAATGCGCATCTTCGACTTCTTCGAGTTCGGGTTCAGACTCTTCACATTTTTGTGTAGCGTAGTCGCATCGATCGATAAAAGCGCAACCTTCTGGCAAATCAGTTAGGTTTGGTATTTCACCTCGTATAGGCTGGAGTCTTACATCAGCGTCTAGATCTAACGTGGGCACGGAGTTTAAAAGCCCCACGGTGTAAGGGTGTTTAGATTCTTTGTAAACTTGATCTAAGCTCCCGGATTCTCTTAGTTTTCCTGCATACATGACATTTACGCTGTCAGCGTAGCGAGCAACAACGCCAAGGTTGTGCGTAATGATGATTACGGATGTGCCAAGCCTGTCCGTAAGTTCCTTGATGATTTCTAAAATCTGTGCCTGAATGGTCACATCCAGTGCGGTAGTTGCTTCGTCTGCTATGAGCAGCTTTGGTTCACAGCTTAGAGCCATTGCGATCATGATTCTCTGCCGCTGGCCGCCCGAAGTCTGGTGGGGAAATGTCTTTAGTCTGGTTGCTGGATCTGGTATACCCACCAGTTCAAGCAATTCGCTGGACCTTTTCAATGACTGTTGTTTTGTCATACCTAGATGCAGTTCCAGCGGTTCCCGTAATTGGCGTCCGATACTGAGCACAGGATTCAGCGATGTCATGGGCTCTTGAAAAATCATTCCAATATCGCGCCCTCTGACGTTTTGCATTTCCTCTTCTGATATTTCCAACAGGTTTTTGCCTTGGAAAATTACATCGCCGGATACGATTCGCCCTGGGGGAGATGGGACGAGTCGCATTATGGAAAGTGCCGTGACGCTTTTGCCGCACCCACTTTCCCCAACCAGTCCTAATGTTTCACCTTCTCTCAGCTTAAATGAAACGTCGTTTACTGCTTTAATCGTTCCTGCGGAGGTGTTGAAATGGGTCGAAAGATTTTTGATATCGAGCAATGTCGACATAGTCAATTACACTCCTCGTGATCTTTCTCGGGAGGTGCACATAAATCCTGCAGTAAGGCGATTCATTTTGGTCCTATCTACGTGTACAAGTTTAATATCCAAGTACAATATTGCAGTTCGTCAGCGTAAGGATTCTGTTCTCAGGATCCCATGTATCAAGTGTCCCAACGACCGAGTTAGTGCCGTCAGGTGTAAATCTACGAAGTTCAGCATCTGTGATGATTTCGAACATACACGTCACACGTCCTTTACCAGCCTTGAAGCTGACATAGGATTCGCCATCTGTGTTGGTGCCAGCTTCCAATACATTACCTTGCACTACGAATTGCTTGCCAATTTTAGGATTCGCAGTATCAGGTGATTTACGGAATTCTTTTTCAAGGTCCCTTGCATTGGTTCGCGTGTAATCGTCAGCAGATAGTTCATCTACAAGTCCGCCTGTAGATTCTTCGTCAATGGTTTTACTTGGTGGCGTGGGTGTTGGAGTGGCTTCAACCTTTTTCTCAACTGGCGATGACGGCGCTACTGTTGCTTCTTCAATGGGGGCTCCTATGACGGGAGATATTTTCTCCTGCTGGAACATCAGGTTATGTTCTGAATCCTTATTGTTTGTATTGGCTGTGTTGTTTTGAGTCGCATCTCCTGGATTAGAGGACCCATCATCTGATCCTCCACATGCGAGAATGCCTGATAGAAGAGCAGCTGAGAATATGAACGTAATTATTTGAGTTACGAATTTTTTCATCTATTTTTCTCCTCGCAGACGTGGATCCAAAACATCTCTAAGTCCATCCCCAACTATGTTTGCAGCAAATACTGTTAGAGCCAGGAATACTCCTGGGAAGAATGCTATCCAAAAACCCACCCTTATGAATTCGCGTCCAGAAGAAATGATATTGCCCCAACTGGGGATAAATTCTGGTGTTCCAACTCCTAGAAATCCCAATGCTGCTTCGGTCAGGATTGCACCACCAAAAAATATTGAAGCCTGAATGATTACAGGTGCCAGTGTATTGGGTGCTATGTGTAAGAAAAGAATACGCTTTGTGCTTGCACCTGATGCGCGGGCTGCATCTACGTAGGTTCTTTCTCGCAGGCTTAAAACCACTGCCCGTACTACGCGTGTCATACTGGGGGTATCGACAATTGCGATTATGATAATGACATTGGTAAGACTGCTACCTAGTGCTGCTACAAGAGCGAGCGCAAGGATCAATGTAGGAAACGACATCATGCCGTCCATAACCCGCATGACTATGTTGTCAGCAACACGGTTGTATCCAACGATTACGCCCAGCGAAGTACCTACTATGGTCACGATGATCGCGACACCAATACCCACATACAGTGATGTCTTCGAACCGTGAAGGGTACGTGAATACACGTCACGTCCTAATTTGTCAGTCCCAAACCAGTGATCAGCCGATGGCCCATTAATTCGTTCACGTACTGCGAGTTCCGTAGGATCATAACGTGCCACTGTTGAAGCTGTGGGCAGTAAAGTCAATATAGCGATACCCACCATGACGGTTAGGATTATTGACCCGATCATCAGATTTGGATTGGACTTTAATGTCTTCCAACTTGTTGCAAATGTTTTGCGAACACGAGTTTTGAGCGGAGGGTCCTCGTAAATATCTACGGTTGTTTCGTAAGTAGTTTCCACTTAGAGCCTCACTCTTGGGTCGAAAAAAACGTATGCAAGGTCGACCATAAGATTTATAAATACGTAGAACGACGCCAGAAGCATAAGCATTGATTGAACTACTGGGAAATCACGATTTTGTACCGTTTCGGCAACCAGTCTTCCAAGTCCTGGGATGGTGAATACTGTTTCGGTTACCACAACGCCTGTAATCAAGGCTCCGGCCAGTGTCCCTATCACCGTGATAATCGGAATAGCGCCGGCTCGTAATGCATGTCTGAATAGTACTGGCTTGTTTGCCAATCCCTTGGCTCTGGCGGTACGGATATAGTCCTCTCGCAAGACCTCGAGTATAGAGCCACGCGTCATTCGTATTATCACTGATGATCCGCTAATGGCTAGAAGGCTTACTGGTAGAGTTATTGACTTTAACCATCCAAATAAATCTTCTGTTACAGATACATAGCCGATCACCGGAAACCATCTCAAATATACGGCAAACGCTAGAATCAATATGAACCCCAGCCAGAATCCCGGGACAGAAATACCTAAAGCAGCGAATATTTGGATGCCTCGATCCCACCGGGATCCCGCCCTCCATGCGGCAAAAACACCCATGGGAATTCCGAGGAGTACTGCAAGAGTACCGCCTACAATTGTAAGGGCGATGGTAGGTTCTAATCTTTGGCCGACTAGTTCAGCCACCGTTCTGCCCGAATATATTGATTTTCCTAAATCTCCCCTGAGCGTGCGGCCAGCCCATTCCCAGAATTGGGTTGTGACCGGCTTGTCGAGCCCCAATTCAGCTCTGATGAGTTTCACGTCATCTGGACCGGCGTAGTCACCTGCCATGATATTTGCGGCATCGCCTGGCGCTATGTGGACTAGTGAAAATGTTGCGATTCCAACAAAGATTAATATTGGAATTACAGCGAGTACGCGCTTAAAAATATAAGCAGTCAATTAACCGTTCAAACCCTTATTTTCTAATCTATTCGAAGATCGTCAAAAACTAGCTATTCGTGTTATCAGCTAATTATTCTCATTGGTTAAGTTTAGTGATACACGTTTTGCAATGCTGATAAGTAGACGGCGAGACCCTTCCGAGTCCCGCCGCCTGTGATCAGTTGTACCTATCACTCAACAGTCAAAAGAAATTACTTTGACCGCCAAGCGTTGTAGACGTTCCATGACATGCTGTACAAGCTTTGAGAACCTTGAACGTCAGCACGTACTGCTCCGACGCCAAAACTGTCACCGAAGGAAATGTAGGGCACGTCTTGCCAGAAGACATTTTGCATTTCCTTTACGATGGCAAGCTGTTCGTCAGCTGAAGATGCTCTTGCGAGACTCTCCATTCCAGCAGTCATAGCACCAGATTCATCTTGATACTTGTTCCAGTACTTGTTCTTGGCCAAAGAGCTGTTGAGCAGCGGGTTAGCGGCCCAGGCTCCTCCACCTGCGGTGTGGAATACGTCCCAAAGTTCGGGCTTTTCACGCCAGTTAGTTTGGGTTGCCCAGTCAGTCTGCTTGAAGATGACGTTGAAACCCATTGCGTCAAGTGTCTGACGAGAGATTTCGGCCGGCCCTGAGAACCTTGCTCGGTCTCCAGCCTGCAGGACAGTTATGTCCGTGCCGACCAATCCCAGATCTTTGATGGTTTGCTTTGCTGCTTCAAGTCCACCTTTGTCGTGGTAGTTGTAAACACCTTCAGATCCGTCAGCCCAGCCACCCCATTTACCTGCACATGCCATCATTGATGGGCACAGGGTATAGAATCGGCTGTCTCCGTGACCTGCGATTAGCGCATCCTCTACAGGGAATGCCATCGCGAATGCACGTCGAACTCTTGCGTCGGTAAATGGACCATCTACGTTGTCAATCCATGCACCTTCACGAGCAGGGCTTGTAGTTGCGACCGCAACTCTAACATCAGGATTTGCTGTTAGCGTATCTACCATGTCAGCCGGAACGTCACGGCCCAACAGGTCGACCTGACCAACCTCTAAAGCTGCGACTCTTGCATTGGAGTCAGGGATAACGACGTAATCTACAGTGTCGAAGAAAGCGTCTTTACGACCTGCCATGAACGACGCTGCAGAGTCTGCAGGGCTGTAATCCTCATAACGCTTTACGCGCAGATGATCGCCAGTAGCCCATTCGTCGAGCTCATAAGGTCCAGTGCCGATTAGTACATCAGCACCTTCAGCAGCAGCGACGTTGTACATCTCAGGAGGCATCATTACCGGTGCGTATCCACCGATGCGTGCCAGAGCTTCAAGTATTAGGGCTGTTGGCTCTACCATGTCGATAGAAAACGAGAGATCTCCGGTTACAGAGATATCGTCAACGAAACCGAAAATCAGTGAGCCATAGTTGTCACGTTCTGCCCAGCGTTCCCATGATTTGACAGCATGCTCTGCATTGAATGGAACTCCATTATGGAATTTGATTCCGTCGCGGAGCGTGAAATTCCATTGCATACCGTCATCAGAGACTTCCCAGGTATCTACCAGTAACGGGGTAGCCTGCAGGTCACTGTTATAAGCCATCATCCGTTCTTGAACAGCAAAAGAGGGCTCATAAGCGGTCGTACCGGTTGTTCGGTGGACGTCGAGTGTCGAGATAGCAGCACCGAGTGCTACTTTCAATTCACCGCCGTATCGGTCATCGGTCTGAGGGGCCTCGACTTCTTTTACGACTTCGACTTCCTTTACGACTTCAACTTCCTTTACGACTTCAACTTCTTTTTCGACTTCAACTTCTTTTACGACTTCGACTTCTTTTTCAACGACCACTGTTTCTACCACAGTGATGGTTTCAGTGTCACCGCCGCAAGCCATGACCAGCATGGCAACAAGTGATAGTGCTGTTATAGCAGCCATCCACATTTTTTTTCGAAATACCATATTGAGTGTATCTCCTGAGAATATAACTAAGATTTGTACCCTCGGTGGGACATCCAACGGATTACGTTACATTAGGTCTCACGAGTAGTAATGAGATCTTAACATAATGCATACCTATATATATAAGGAATATCTATTCAGGTTATTGACCTTCCTGTATAAATTATGCCTACGCTCGAATTTAAGTAACAAAAATGTTTTGTGTCGTAATTGGCGATTTGCACAAATCTGAAATTAAATTTAGAAGCTAAAGGAACAAAAAAATGAACCGGATTGAAGCCAAGTTTGTTGAGATGCATCCTCAATCAAAGCCATTAGCTGAAAAAGCGAACGGTTTGTTTGCTCAAGGGGTAACTCA
>RQOU01000047.1 GCA_008373165.1 SAR202 cluster bacterium
TGATCATCACCTCGAGCCTCATGGTAGGCACGTGCGATAAGTAACCCGGCATATTCTCCTTGCGCACCGGCGAGCGGTGCTAGAGAAACAGCTGGCAGTCCAGTAATCTCACCCAGATCATCTTGTAGATCCTTTAGCAATCTGATGGCACCTTGGACAGTCGCTTCTGGCTGCAGAGGATGCAGATCCCCTAACCCCGGGAGATTTGAAAGTTCATCATTGATTTTAGGGTTGTATTTCATGGTGCATGAACCAAGCGGATAAAAATTCGTGTCAATAGAAAAGTTTCGTTGGCTCAATATTGAAAAATATCGGATCACTTCCAATTGGGATACCTCAGGCAATTCGAGGTCATCACGCATATGTGAGCGATCCGGCATTTCCTGAAAAGGCACATCGGACTCAGGAAGTGAAAATGCTTTACGCCCGGCAACCGAACGGTCCATGAGTAACCGACGATCTATATCAGTGGTACTTTTTTTGATAATCAGTGCACCTCACCCAACTGGCGTAATCCCTCTACAAATCTATCAATATCTTTTTTGGAATTTGTCTCAGTAAAACACACGAGCATACCGTTATCAGATCTATTTGAAATATCCAATCCGCCTATTATTTTCTGCTTCAAAAGTTCTGCGTTTATAACAGAAGGCTCACGCGGACATGTCACAACAAATTCATGAAAGAAAGTACCCTTATTTCGGACAGAATATCCTTCGATATTCGTAATCTCTTTGGCGGCGTAGTGAGCCTTTTGGTAGCACAATTCGGCCACTTCTTTTATACCTTGCTTACCCAAAGTCGCGACATATGCTGTCACCATAAGAGCAATTAATTGCGTGCTGGTACATATATTCGATGTTGCTCGCTCACGTCGAATATGCTGCTCACGAGTCTGAAGAGTCAGTGCATAGCCAGCTCTGCCCTTAGTATCTTTGGTGTAGCCGATGATCCTGCCAGGCATCTGCCTTATATGTTCTTTTTTACAAGCAAATAAACCAACATATGGCCCCCCAAATGCCATCGGCACACCTAGGGGTTGTCCTTCGGCCGTAACTATATCTACACCAAACTCGCCTGGTGATTTAAACAATCCCAATGATATTGGATTCACATGCACTACCGAGAGAGCGCCGTGGTCATGAGCCAGATTCGTCAATCTCTCGACATCTTGGATCTCACCAAAAAAATTTGGACTTTGAATCCCAATACAGGCAAGATCATCAGGAATTACACGCGTATCCGGCGTAATTTCAATGATCTCAATATCTTGATATTTCACATATGAAATTAAGACCTCTAACAAGCGGTTGTCAATGTCCGAGACCACACCGACCTTATTACGGCGCGTAACTCTAGCAGCCATCAAGCATGCCTCAGCGAACGCAGTGGGGCCGTCATACATACCTGCATTAGCTACTTCCATACCTGTCAACTGACAAATAATCGTCTGGAATTCAAACCCCACCTGAAGTGTGCCCTGGGCAGCTTCTGGCTGGTACGGGGTATATCCAGTTACAAATTCACCACGCTGAAGTATCGAACGAACTACCGAAGGTATGTAGTGGCTATAGGCGCCAGCCCCAAGAAATGACACGTAACCACTAGAAGGTGACGCGTTTTCGCCAGCAAAACCACTAATTCTTGACCCAAGCTCCTGTTCACTCAGTCCTGAAGTAAGATCCATCCGTGGATGTCGATGTTCAAGTGGTATATCCGATAACAAATCGTCGAAAGAATCAACGCCAATTACGCTAAGCATCTCAGCGCGTTCAAAATCTGTAGACGGAATATAAGGATGATTTATCGAGGGGTTAGAAGGCAATTCCATGGTGAAATGATCGTTACTCCAAGGTCGATTCGTATGTTGCAGCATCCATCAATTCATCAAGCTTCGATGAATCAGAAAGTTGAACTTTTATCAACCACCCGGCACCATATGGTTCGACGTTAACTACCTCAGGATTTTCGACTAGCTTATGGTTAATCTCGACAATTTTGCCTTCCACCGGACAAAAAAGATCGCTTACCGCTTTTACCGATTCGATTTCACCGAACTTGGCAAACTGCTCAACTTCCGATCCGACCTCAGGAAGATCAACGTATACGACATCTCCCAGAGATTCCTGCGCAAATAAAGTAACACCTACCTCGGCAATGGAGCCATTAATGCGCACCCACTCATGCTCTTTTGAGTATTTCAGATCCTCTGGATACATCTATGTTCTATCTCCACAACAACTAACAAAAAGTCTAAATCGAATAATTAAAACTGCTTGTAAAATGGCAATTTCACAATTTCAGCTTCAACCAGTCTACCTCTAACATCAATAACGATTTGGTTCCCTACTTCGGAGTATTTTCGCTCGACGTAGCCCATGCCAATACCGCCGTCAACGGTTGGCGAATAAGTACCTGAAGTCACAGTACCAATAAGACTAGAAGTATTTTCGCCGGATAAGCAAGAAAGAATTCTGAGACCAGGCCTTGGAATACCTCGTCCAATCATTTTAAAACCCACCAATAGACGAGGAGGATCTGTAGCCGATATCTGAACTAATGAATCACCGGCGACATAATCAGGTGCTTCTTTATATACAAAACGACCAAACCCTGCCTCATAAGGATTCGTGCATGTTGAAATATCGTTGCCATGCAACGGTAACCCTGCTTCCAGCCTCAAGACATCGCGAGCTCCAAGCCCGCATTCAACAGCCCCTGAGTTTTTCAAATGTGACCATAGATCTGATCCTTGATCTGCTGGAACGATAATTTCGAATCCATCTTCTCCCGTATATCCCGTTCTCGCCAAAGTAGCATCGCAACCATCAAATGAAACGTTCGCAATTCGAAAACGACCAATCTTTGAAGCAGACCCAGCTGTCACTTCATCAACTAAAGCTACTGCCTGCGGCCCTTGTATGGCGATCATAGCGGTTTTGTTCGTCAGTATCTCCATATTGCAGCCGGAGTCATCAACAGGTTGAGACGCTATCCACTGCAGATCTTTATCAGTGTTTCCAGCATTCACTATTAAGAGAAACCTCTCATCCCCAACACGATAAACCATAGCGTCATCGATAATGCCACCATCTTTGTTACAGATAAAATTGTATTTGCTCCGCCCAAGCTTGAGCGCCATTAAATCCGCTGACAAAATCGTTCCTAAAAAATATTGGGAACGTGGACCTTCAAATTCTAGACGGCCCATATGTGAGACATCGAAAATACCCGCCGAATCACGAACAGCTTTTACTTCAGCAATAATCCCTTTTGGATATTGAATCGGCATACTCCAACCACAAAATTCCGTCATCTTTGCATTGGATTCCAAATGTGTTGGATAAAGTGGGGTTTTTTTTGTACATTGTGAATCGTCGGTCAACATCTATTCCATACACCTAAGAAATTCAATTAACTATATTTGTCGAGTCTTCGCAAAACAGTTGTTCCCAAGTCATATCGCTCCTAAGCTCAGGGTTAATTCGTGCAAACGGATTACCTGACCTAAGCAAGCGAGCATGAGTTGCTTCTGAATTATTCAACGTGGGTGTATTGCGACCTTCTACAAGAGTTTTCCGACCTGTTATGCCAGTGATTGGATGCGCTTGATCAATATTTTTTGAATGCACCAACACTTTAAACTTACCAAGCCCTTCTCCATCTATTAAAGCCTCAATACCAGCAAGATTTTCTTGAGAATCTTCTCGAGAAAACTCATTAGTCAACGACCTGAGAGTAATGTCGTCAGAAAAATCCTTAAGACCTAAATTCAATAAGAACTGCCGCTGAGAAAGCTTCCCAACTCGTTTAATTCGATTGACCATCAGCGTATGATCTACCGCCGTAAAATCTACATGTGATGTTATGTCTTGCCTGCCAATTCTCCTCAACGGATTTTGGCTAAGCGTGTGTTGGTAATAACACCGAATTGAGCCACTCCGCCTGGACGGTTCATAAAGTTCAGGGCGATCATAACCGTAATCGATGGTAATAACGTACCCACGCTGCAGCGCGGCGGAAACGGAGTCCGACCAGTAAGCAAGTCTCAGGTTTACCTCACCCTGATAACCATCTTTGAGTGAATCTAAAAATGGATCGACACGCGCCGCAATTTCAGGTTCGCTTACTTCACCTACAGAATCGACAAACTCTCCATCTTGGTAGTCAACAAAAATTTCTTTTACGACCCCATCTTCCACAATAAAGCGATTGAATGGAAAGGCATCAAGCAATTCGTTAGAAATGATGCAACCAACAACATCAACTGGCAAACAAGAATTATCAATAACACCGTTTATATTTGATGGTGGAACCAAATCTGTCGCGACGTACCGAATAGTTACAGCGAAATCTGGAAGCTCTTGTTGCGCGTACTCCAGAATATCCGAACGAAGAGTTCCATCACCTGCACCCATTTCGACAACAGTAAATTCTGATGGTGAATCGAGCAACAGCCACATTTCCCTAAGCTGTAATGCCAGCAAAGCACCAAATACGGGATGGGTAGTAGGGCTCGTAAAGTAGTCTCCGTCTGTTCCGATAGGTTTTGATGCAGAAGTTCTGCGACGAGTTGGATAATAACCCTGATCATTATCGTAAAGAACAAAGTTCATAAACGACTCAAAAGTAACTGGCCCGTACTGTGCAATGTGCCCGATCAGGCTTCTTTCTAACGCGGTATGTGATTTGGGTATCGTCATGCTGGAGCTTTATAAAAACGGCTGCGGCAGATTCGTAACCACTCAATCATCCAAGCACGTCGTAATCAACAACCTATCAATCACTGGTGCACTCACCCGTTTTAGCCACGATCAGAAATGGGAACGTACTCTAAATTATGCTCTCCAGTGTACTGCAGCAATGGCCTGATCAAAATATTGTGCTGTAACTGCTCAACTACTTGGATTGTCCACCCGGGAATGCGTCCAACAGCAAATATCGGAACAAATAAATCTTGTGGAAAGCCATTCAAATAATAAATAACACCTGCAAAAAAATCGACATTTACATGAATCCCACGCCTGGCATAAGGTTTCATTGCATCGACAACACCTTCAAGTATTTGATACCACTCGGGTTGCCCCATTTCTTCGCTGAGATTCTTAACCCCTTCACGAAGGTGCCTTGCACGTGGATCCTCTGCTTTATAAACCCGGTGACCAAAGCCCATTACACGTTGTCGATTAGAAAGAAGACCACGAACATAATCCGCTGCATTTTCGGGTTTGCCAATTTCTTTCGCCATCTGCATAACGTTTTCAGCAGCTCCACCATGTGACGGTCCTGATAAAGCAGCGATCCCTGCTGTTACGGCACCATGGACATCCGCTGCAGTTCCGGCTACCACCCGCGCTGTAAATGCCGACGCATTTGAGCCGTGGTCCGCATGAAGAACAAAATCTTTATCCATCAGATTAGCTGCATCAACACTAGGTTCATTACCTTCGAGCATGTAAAGGAAATTAGCAGCATGACTCAACGTTGAACTGGGCTGAACAGGATCTTTACCCCTGCGAATAGCATGGTGAGCCATCACAATCCCAGGCACTTGAGATGTAAGGCGATTTCCCTTATGAATGGTTGCCTCAGGAGAGTTATCTTCCCTGTCTGTATCAAATGAGGCTAACGCTGAAACAGCGGTTCTGAGCACGTCCATCGGATGAGAATCTTTGACTAGATCAATAACATCAAAAACTTTTTCGGGTAACTCTCGAGCACCTTTCAACTCGGAATCAAACTCATCCAATTGGGCCTGGGTAGGAAGATTGCCATGTATAAGAAGATAGGCTGTCTCTTCAAAAGTTGAATATTCGGCAAGATCATGAATATTGTAGCCACGGTATTCGAGAACACCTTGTTTGCCGTCAATAAACGTCGTTGCACTCCGGTCAAAGTAAACACCCTGAAGTCCTCGGTGTAGCGTAATTTCGTCGGATTTCATTTGATGCTTTTAGTCCACCATACCGCCCCAGAAGGCGTACTTACTGAAAAATTTAAAGACCAGATCAACACATTCCACCCCTAAACAATCATCTTGAACAATAATACAAAATAAAAAACACTATTAGATGCCCTTCGTATGATTATCTTGCCGTGCAAAATTTAACCCAACGAAATACAGGCACACTTCATCAAAACTTATTACATATCTTAACCTGTAATCCTTAGATGTGAAATTAAGTTTGAAAAGAAAATCAAGATCGATCTGCTACCTGTTTCGTGAACCTATCAATTACTTGGTCAATCGACATGGGATCGAGATTGTCACCACTTCTCGTACGCACTGACAAGGACTTAGCCTCAACTTCACGATCACCCGCCACAAGCATATAGGGGATCTTTTGAAGTTGCGCTTGTCTAATTTTAGCGTTCATCCTATCGTTTGAATCATTCACATCAACTCTAAATCCAGCTTCACTAATCCGCTTGCCAACCTCGAAACAAAATTCATTATGCCGATCAGCGATAGGTACAATCACTGCCTGGACTGGTGCAAGCCACATTGGAAACGCTCCGGATAAGTGTTCAATCAAAACACCCAGAAAACGTTCAAGTGATCCCAACATCGCACGATGAATTACAACGGGACGATCACGGTTACCGTTCTCCGCGGTGTATTCCATATCAAAACGCTCAGGAAGTGAAAAATCTAATTGAACGGTGCCTAACTGCCATTCACGCCCGATAGCATCTGGCACGAATGCGTCAATCTTAGGCCCGTAGAAGGCTCCTTCACCAGATTGTGCAGTGTATTTGTGTCCCGTAGCATCGAGCACTTCAGTGAGAATGGATTCTGCATGATCCCACATTTCATCAGATCCAACGCGTTTTTCTGGGCGTAGCGATAACTCAAACCGAGTATTTTCGAATCCAAAAACCTGGTAAGACTCATTCAACATCTGCAAAAAAGACGTAATTTCTGCGCTAATTTGATGAAAGGCACAAAAAATATGGGCATCATCTTGCACAAAAGAACGGACACGATTCAAACCATGTGTCACTCCTGATCTTTCATTTCGGTGCAATCGTCCAAAGTCTGCCATCCTGATCGGCAATTCACGGTAACTGCGTGAATTAGCGAGATACAACATCGCGGCGGCAGGACAGTTCATTGGTTTTACACCAAATTCCCGTTCATCCACATCTAAGAAATACATATTTTCCGCATAAGCGTCGAGATGGCCTGAGCGTTTCCATAGTTCAGTATTAAATATTTGAGGCGTAATTACTTCCTGATAGCCATACGCGTCATACAACTCCCTCATGTAATCAATAAGGCTATTGATTACATGGGTGCCCTTTGGAAGAAAAAATGGACTAGCAGGTGCAATCGGATCAAAGAAAAATAAATCTAATGAACGCCCTAACTTACGGTGATCACGTTTTTCGGCCTCATCACGACGTCTCAGATAATCCTTCTGAGCGTCGCGTGACTCCCAGGCTGTCCCATAAATACGCTGCAACATTGGGTTATTTTCGTCGCCTCGCCAATAAGCTCCCGCTGAAGACAGTAATTTATATGCTTTGATATCGCCGGTGCGCTCCATATGTCCACCACGACAAAGATCTTCAAATGCATTATCAGAATGACTACAAAACGTAACTCGCTCATCTGCTGGGATTGCTTTTAAAATCTCAACTTTATACGGATTATCTTTAACCAGTTCCAAGGCTTCATCCCGACTGGTTTCACGTTCAACAAACTTGGTATTTGCCTTAATTGAATCGCGCATTTTTAGCTCAATACGTTTTATATCTTCAGGAGTAAATGGTTCTGAAATAGCAAAATCATAGAAAAAACCATCGGCAATTGGTGGGCCAATCGTGAGCTGCGCCTCAGGAAACAAATTAGTTACAGCTTCAGCAAGAACATGCGCAGCGGAATGTCGCATTCGATCGCGATAATCATTTTGATCCTCAATTGAGAGGTCTTTGAATTTAACTGCCATTAAAAGTGGCTCCGTCTTTTCGCGATGACCAAAAATTAACTACGAATGTTTCTCGAGTTGGTAAACCCTATACACTGACTAATGCGATTTGGTGGGCGGTACAGGACTTGAACCTGTGACCTCGTCGATGTCAACGACGCGCTCTAGCCAGCTGAGCTAACCGCCCTCAAAACGAGTAACAAATTTTATAGTAAAAACCCACAAACATTACTAGGCAATTTAAACTTGATCTAGTTTCGTTTGACTTCTACATGTTAAATACTATCGCCCTCATCTTTTTAGATGAGGGCGCAGTTTTAATCTCAACCTACCAAATACAAACACTATTGGTCAGATTTATCTGATTCATCTTCATTAACTTCATCTACAAACTGTGGAGAAGAATCTGTATTCTCTTCTACTGTTGACGTAGATGCCCGTAAGGCTTCTGCTGCTCGCGCTGCTGCATCATCGCCACTATCCGATGATTCCACGCCTCCCGCAGCTACATCTGCAAGTGCTGATACCGCAGCAAGAAGGCCACCATCATCGGTGATATCGTTTGATACCGATCCATCAGTCTCGTCAGTTGGTTTTAAGTCAGAGTTTTCAGCTCCAACACCAACCAGATCTCCGCCTCCTATAGCTGCTAATGCTTCCTCAAACGTAGCGGGCGCCTTCGTGAAACCAGTGAGACGACCATCTTCTCGCTCACCTTCCTCCACTCCAAGACGCTCACGACCTTGAGATGTTTGGTCAAGCCGAGCAGGTATCAGTCGACCAATAATGACATTCTCTTTCAACCCACTCAAACGATCTATAGATCCATTCACAGCAGCCTCTGTAAGTACACGTGCAGTTTCCTGGAAAGATGCTGCAGCCAAGAAACTCTGAGTGTTAAGTGATGCCCTTGTTACACCAAGAAGAACCGGGCTAGCGGTAGCAGGTTCACCACCTTCGGCCAACATATTGTTATTTGTCAGCTCGTAATCATGCCTATCCACTAATTCTCCTGGTAGCAAATCACTGTCACCTGGATTATCAACCCGAACTTTACGCATCATCTGTCGGACAATAACCTCGATATGCTTATCATGCAACTGAACACCTTGCGATCGATATACCGCCTGGACTTCATCAACTAAATAACGCTGTACTGCTGCCTGTCCTTCGATTCGAAGAATGTCTTGTGGATTCTTTGGACCATCGGTCAGTGCTGTGCCAGGGTCAATTTTATCTCCGTCAGAAACCAAAATTTCTGACGCTGCCGGAATCACGTACTCGCGCTCATCCGTCTCGTTCCATGCAATTCGAACAGCTGTCTTCGTTACCTGAACTGTACCTGCTACTGGTGCAAATATTTCTTCTTGCAATTCGTCTACTGTGCCCGCCTTCTTGGCTGCCGCCATAGCCACTTTCTTTACAGAAAGAACAACTTCACCAGCGTCGACCCAATCACCTGTTTTAACAGTCTGTCTATGTGTTTGAGGAATGTCCATTTCCTCTGAATAAACTTCGGTAGAAGTAACTCTAACTACACGGCCCTCAGGCAATTGGCCAATCTCAATTTGGCCGCCTATTTCGGATAAAACCGCCATTCCTTTAGGCTGTCGGGCTTCAAATAATTCGACAACACGGGGCAAACCTGACGTAATGTCCTTGCCAGCAACACCCCCAGTGTGGAATGTTCTCATTGTCAGCTGCGTGCCAGGTTCACCAATCGACTGAGCTGCAATAATGCCTACAGCTTCACCCAATAGAGCAGGGTCTCCTGTAGCAAGTGAACCGCCATAACATTTTTGGGATATACCACGCTGAATAGTACTCGAAAGCGGTGAAAAGACCCAGGCTTCTTTCACCTTCGCATCCATGATGCGTTCAGCTAATTCTCTAGTAACTAAATCATCACGATCGGCTATTAATTCACCCGTCTCAGGATGAACAATGGGCTCCGCAAGGTAACGAGTTACAATTCTCTCTGCAAGTGGCGCCTGCTGACCACCCTGCTGATCATCGGTAATCAAAATACCTTGCGCACCAGGGTCGTTCTCTGTCGTAATTATCACATCCTGAGCGACATCAGCCAACCGACGAGTCAGATATCCTGAGTCCGCTGTTCGTAACGCTGTATCAGCCAGACCTTTTCGAGCTCCATGAGTAGAAATAAAGTACTCAAGAACCGACAAGCCCTCCGAGAAACTCGAACGTATGGGCATTTCAATAATCCTGCCCTTAGGATCGGACATCAACCCACGCATACCAGCCATCTGCTTAATCTGCGCTATATTACCTTTCGCTCCAGACGCAGCCATCGTAAAAATTCCACCATACTTATCTAAGGTGTCTTCGACAGCATCTGTCATCTTATTTGATACATCGGTCCAAATTCCTACCGATGCTTCATAACGTTCATGATCAGTGATGAGACCCTCTTGATACTGCTCATCCAATTTGGAGATCTTAGTATCGGCAGCAGACAATAAGGATTGCTTCTGTGGAGGCGTAACGATGTCTTTCATTGCTATCGTAGTGCCTGACTGAGTAGCGTACTTAAACCCTAGATTTTTTAACTGATCTAACATCTCAGACGTAGCTTGATTACCGTATCCAGTCACTACCTCGCCAACCAAAGCTTCAATAGCACCACGGTCAAACAAATGATTTCGAAACTCCATCGTTTTCGGAAGAGCCCAGTTGAATATAACGCGACCAACGGTAGTTTCAATCAGCTCACCATGGTCATCACGAACTTTGATGAGTTGACGTAGCTTGATTCTTTCAGTGTCAAACGCCAAACGCACATCATCAAAATCAGCATACGTGGTATCAAATACAGCATTACCTTCCTCGTCCCTTTCAACAGGTGTCAATTCATCACCGTCAACCCCGGTGAGGTAATAAACACCAAGAACCATGTCCAGAGTGGGGGAAACAATAGGAAATCCTGAACTAGGAGCAAGCATATTGTTAGTTGAAAGCATCAATCGCTGTGCTTCAATAACCGCTTCTCTCGAAAGTGGAACGTGTACTGCCATCTGATCACCATCAAAATCAGCGTTAAAAGCTGTACAAACCAATGGGTGAATCTGAATAGCCGAACCATCAACTAAAACCGGTTGGAAAGCTTGAATTCCCAATCGATGAAGAGTAGGAGCTCGATTAAGCATTACAGGATGGTCTTGTATAACCTCTTCAAGCAAATCCCAGATCTCTGGACGAGCTCTCTCTGTCATTCTTTTTGCACTTTTGATGTTGTGAGCATATCCCTTCACAACTAGTGCGTTCATTACGAACGGCTTAAACAACTCTAAAGCCATCTTTTTTGGCAAACCACACTCATACATATTGAGTTGGGGCCCAGAGATTATTACGGACCTTCCACTATAATCCACCCGCTTACCCAGAAGATTTTGCCTAAAACGACCTTGCTTACCACGAAGCAAATCAGTCAGAGACTTCAGTTTATGGTTGTGGCTACCCTGGATAGCTCGACCTCGACGACCATTGTCAATAAGAGCATCAACAGCCTCTTGAAGCATTCGTTTTTCATTTCGAATGATAATGTCCGGAGCTTGAAGCTCGATCAAGTGCTTCAAGCGGTTATTGCGGTTAATCACTCTTCTATAAAGATCATTCAGGTCGCTCGTCGCAAACCGGCCACCATCAAGTTGAACCATTGGATGTAATTCGGGAGGGAGTACGGGTAAAACTGTAAGAATCATCCACTCAGATTTATTACCGCTCTTTCTGAACGCTTCGACAACACGGAGTCGTTTTATTGCCTTCTTGCGACGCTGCCCAGATGTATTACGAACTTGGTCTAACAGTTCAATACGTACTGAGTCCAAATCGGTATTCTCAAGAATTTCAAGCACTGATTCTGCACCCATCGATGCCCTAAATACATGACCGAATTTATCACGTAGTTCACGGAATCGCGCTTCTGTCAGTAAATCCATGACCCGAATCGCCTCGAGGTCATCGATTTTATTTTGGACATCTACTTTGACTGCTTCTTTTTGCTCTTCAGTCAGATCAGTGAGTTTTGTGAGAGCGCCCTCACCTTTGTAGCTTTCAATTTCTAATGACTGAGACTCTGCAAGTTCTAAAGCTTCTTTTTCTGCCTTAGCCGTCTGAGCTTTTGTCAGTTTTTTCTTGGGTTTATCCAGTTCCGCAAGTTCCGTTGCTATACGATCAGCTTCTAACTTTGCATCGAACATCGCCTGCATAGTTGATGCCAGCACCGGTTCAACATTCTTTTCTGATACAGCATCTTTCAAATCCTCATCAAAGCGCGTGATTTCAGCGTCTCTGTACGCTTCCAGTTGCTCAATAGCATTTTGCCGCGCCATGTCGTCTACAGATGTCACAACATATTGCGAAAAATATAGGATCCTCTCGAGATTACGAGGTGAAAGATCAAGGATAAGTCCTAGCCGCGAAGGAGTTCCTTTAGAAAACCAAATATGCGCTACAGGAGCTGCTAGCTTCACGTGACCCATACGTTCTCTTCGAACTTTAGATCGGGCTACTTCGACACCGCATCGGTCACAAATTACACCTTTGTACCTAATCTTCTTGTACTTACCGCAGTAACATTCCCAATCTTTTGTGGGACCAAATATCCGTTCACAAAACAAACCGTCTTTCTCAGGCCGTAATGTACGGTAGTTAATTGTCTCGGGTTTAGTTACTTCACCGTATGACCAAGCTCTAATCTGCTCTGGAGAAGCCAGTGAGATTCTAATCGCGTTGAAATCGGCGCCTGATTGTGTCATATCTGGCCGTTTCTTTCGCCTTCCAGGGATTACACCCTATAGTTGAACTGACTAATTGCCAGCATTCGTTATTAGCCCGCACGTATTTCGCATGGCTATAAGTTCATTTAGTTTTCTTCATCGTCAACGCCAATGATTGCGTCATCAGATTCGTCAGACTCATCTGCAGCTAAAGATTGCAAAGAATCCTTCGTATCATCCTGGTTATCTTCTGCTGAAGCACCGCTTACCTCCAAGTCGTCTTCCTCATCGGTAATCTCTACTGCATCAACGGTCAATTCATCAAGCGACAGTTCTTCGATATCTAACGCATCCAACGGTTCCTCGCTCAGATCACTCCAATTAAGAGGAGCTCCGAGTGTCGCCGACATCTCTTGTGAATCCGTCTCTGGCTGAGTAAATCTTTCAATATCCTCGTTTAGAAGTTCAACTGAAAGCCCTAACCCTTGTAATTCTTTCAACAGAACATGGAAGGATTCGGGAACTCCAGGCTGAATGACCTCTTCACCCTTAACGATGGCTTCGTAAGTTTTAACACGACCGACTACATCATCAGATTTAATCGTAAGCATTTCTTGAAGTGTATAAGCAGCCGAATAAGCTTCTAGCGCCCACACTTCCATTTCACCAAATCGCTGACCACCAAACTGAGCTTTTCCGCCAAGAGGTTGTTGAGTAATAAGCGAATAAGGACCGGTCGATCGAGCATGAATCTTATCTTGTACCAAATGGATCAGTTTCAACATGTATACATTGCCAACCGTAACTGGCGAATCATATTGAAGACCTGTCCTGCCATCATGAATCATTTGCTTGCCAAAAATTGGTGCCGATAAATTCCTTTCGCGTGAAATTTTCAGAGACTCTTGCATCAGTTCTGAAGGCTTCAAGGCATCAGTTTTCTCCCCTGTAACCTGTTGTAACCAAATGCGCAAACAAGCCTCGCGAGCAGTTCCACGATTCGACGGGGCATCGCTCCATAGCCGATCTCTATCAAAACCCCGCTCACTCAAATAGTCATCTACCTTGTCCCAATTTATATGATCCGAGTCAAGGTCACGATGATCCTTTGCCTCAGACTCACTTACAAACCAAGCCCTAGCAAGCTGATCTTCTATAACACTGTCCTGCGCTCCATCAAACACCGGAGTACGAGCATGAAATCCTAAGGTGTTCGCTGCCCAACCTAGATGAGTTTCTAATAATTGTCCTAAATTCATCCTAGAAGGCACACCTATAGGATTGAGCATAATATCCAGGGGGGTTCCATCCGGTAGAAACGGCATATCCTCCCTTGGCAGGACTTTTGAAACAACACCCTTGTTTCCATGTCGCCCAGCCATCTTATCCCCTTGGTTGATCTTCCTTGTGTGTGCAACCCAAACTCTAACGGTCTTTGTAACCCCAGGCTGTAGATCATCACCATTTTCTTTTGTCAGGATTCGCACATCGGTGACTTTGCCGTGCTGTCCATGCGGCACTCGAAGGCTAGTATCCTTAACGTCGCGAGCTTTCTCACCAAAAATAGCTCTCAAGAGTTTTTCTTCAGCGGTCAGTTCGGTTTCGCCTTTGGGTGTGATCTTACCGACCAAAATATCCCCTGGCGTTACCCATGCACCGATCCGCACAATACCTTCTTCGTCTAGATCCCGCAGACTCTCTTCACCAACGTTTGGAATATCACGGGTAATCTCTTCAGGGCCCAACTTAGTTTCGCGCGCCTCTACTTCGTGTTTATCAATGTGAATAGATGTGTAGCGATCATCTTTAACGAGATCTTCATTAAGTATGATGGCATCTTCATAATTGAACCCCTCATACGTCATAAAGCCGACCAACAAGTTTTGGCCAAGTGCGAGTTCTCCATTTTCAGTCGATGAACTATCAGCCAATGGAGAACCTGGAACAACCCTATCTCCCTTACGAACAATTGGATGTTGATTAATCGAAGTGCCCTGATTTGAACGGACAAATTTCGTTAATGGATATTCAACTTCCTTCCCATCTATCCCCAAAATTTTCACACGATCACTTGTCGATTCTGAGACAATTCCTTCAATTCCGGAGATCACAACTTGGCCAGAGTCACTCGCTACGCGCCATTCCATGCCCGTTCCAACCAGTGGAGCTTGCGGTTGAACCAAGGGAACTGCTTGACGTTGCATATTCGAACCCATTAAAGCTCGGTTAGCATCATCGTGTTCCAAGAACGGTATCAAGGCTGTTGAAATACTTACAATCTGCATTGGAGAGATATCCAAATACTGAACATCGTCGGGATGAACATACGTATAAGCTTCACTACCACCCTGTCGGACCTCAACGAGTTGCGTCGTTATTTGACTCTTAGCGTCCATAGGAGTGGTCGCCTGACCAATAGTGTTTTCCTCCTCATCATCAGCAGAAAGGTAATCCGTGTCGGCTTCATTCGCAGTCACATACGGCATGACCTTCACATCACGAGGACTAAGTGCATTTACTAGAGCTGCAACTGGAATCGTAATAGGTTTTTGACTCTCAGCAATAATCTTCCCGTCTCCGTCCATGATGTCTTCAAGAGGTGTACGACCCTGAATATCAGGATTATCACTAGACATGTAGCGGAGGATTTTTCTGTAAGGGGTCTCTATAAAACCGTAGGGATTTAGGCGCGCATAAGTCGAGAGTGAACCAAGGAGTCCGATATTAGGACCTTCGGGAGTTTCAATGGGACAGATACGACCATAATGAGATGCGTGAACGTCACGCACATCAAAGCCTGCACGCTCTCGAGAAAGACCGCCAGGCCCAAGTGCAGAGAGTCGCCGCTTATGGGTCAGTTCGGCCAAAGGATTAGTTTGATCCATAAACTGAGATAGCTGAGACCCTCCAAAAAATTCACGAACGGCAGCAACTACTGGCCTAATGTTTATTAAAGCTGCAGGGGTTGTTGTTGTCGGATCCATCTGTGTGGTCATCCGCTCTTTAACAACCCGCTCCATTCTCAAGAGCCCAAGACGCAATTGATTCTGAATCAATTCTCCGACAGCTCTTACCCGTCGATTACCTAAATGGTCAATATCATCATTTGATGCACGACCATTGTTTATCGTAATCATTCGTCGAATTAATTCGACTATGTCATTTTTTGTAAGAGTCCGCGTCTTTTCATCGATACTCAGTCTTCGATTCAATTTGTAACGACCGACGCGGCCTAGGTCGTATTTACGCTCGTTAAAAAACAGATTATTAATGAGCTCACTTGCATTTTCAACGCTTGGGGGTTCACCAGGTCGCAACCGACGATAAAATTCAAGGAGAGCCTCATCGACAGTAGAAGCTGCTGTATCTTTCGCCAGTGTGGCCTCCATATAGTTATGAACTGGATCATCATCAACGTCTGATACCAGTTGGCGAATCTCATCATCAGTTGCCCAACCAAGTGCTCGAAGCAAGGTCGAAATAGGTGCCTTGCGTTTACGGTCAACCTTTACCGAAAGTAAATCCTTGTTACTTGTTTCAAGCTCCACCCAGGCCCCTCGGTAAGGTATCAACTTGGCACTACAAAGCTCCCGACCTGTCGCGGGATCTGTCTTTGTTGTGAAATAAGCGCCAGGTGAGCGAACCAACTGAGAAACAACGACTCTTTCTGCTCCGTTAATGACGAATGTTCCGTTTTGAGTCATCATTGGAAGATCACCAAAGAAGAGAGTCTGCTCTTTCACTTCTCCGGTCTCTTTGATTACCAGCTGAACCGTCACATAAAGCGGAGCCGAATAGGTGATCTCACGAGTTCTACATTCTCTTTCAGTATTTTTTGGCTTGCGAATTTCATGGCTTAGAAATTTAAGATCAAACCTACCTCCAGAAAAATCCTCAATTGGAGAGATCTCCTGGAGAAGATCCTTCAATCCATCAGTCTTGAGCCATTGAAATGAATTAACTTGCACTTGCACAAGACTTGGAACATCAACATTATTTGAAATGCTGTTGAACGCTTTGTAATCGGGCTGCTCAGTTGGGGCTAATCTGCGATCAGCGATTACCATGCAAACTCTCCTAAAAATAGATAAGGATTTTGGTTCGCGCGTGCGCCTGCACGAAAAAACGCGTAAAACCCAAAGAACCACGGAACAAAATCCATGTGTGCTTTGGGTAGTTTAGTGATTAAAAAATATGAACCAGATCGAAACGGAAGAAGATGGACATTTCTTGGACGACCTCGAATTTTAGGCGTACCCCTCCCTTGATGTCAATATCTTCACCATGCCATTTTCAGACGTCATCAACTAAACAATAGCTTTAAGTTTAATAACCTTTGAATGTTTCGAGGGTATGGGATACGTTTATGAAGGGTATTTTCAAACTTGCAAGGTAGTTGAGGTTGAAAATAGAGATTAAAAACACATTCTGTTTTAACCGCTGAGACTGTAGGAATTTGTTGCACGCCAATACCGAATCATCTTCGCATGAAGAACTTGAAAACCATGTCTCAACCCTCACATTCAGTGTTGGTGGAATGACCTGTGCCGCCTGTGTCCACCATGTGATGAACGCACTCAACAAGTTGCCAGAAATTATTGATTCCCAGGTCAGCCTTGGAACGGAAACTGCAACGGTTGAATACACAACAGGCAGTCCTACAAAGACTAATCTTCGAGAAGCGTTATCTAGCGCCGGTTATTCTGTTCGCAAGTTTACAGACGAGGATATTTCGATATTTAGTGATGAGGATAAAGAAATCCGCTCAGCGGAAATTAGACAAACACGAAATAAAATGATGATTAGCCTGAGCGTAGCAGCAATATTAATGACTGCAATGAACTACTCATCAAACAATTCGCTTTCAAACTTAACGCCAACCTCCATCAATATTTTCGCATTTATTCTGGCATCTCCTGTCCAATTCTGGGCCGGCTCACAGTTCTACCGCTCTGCTTGGTCGGCAGTGCGACTAGGCACTTCAAACATGAACACACTTATAGCAATTGGAACTTCTGCGGCCTATTTTTACAGCGTCGCCGTGACAATCCTTCGACCGATGTTCGAAGAATCCTTAGTGTTTACCAGTGCAGCCATAGGTGGAAACCACTCAAGCGGAACATATTTCGATGTTGCTGCCGCAATCATAGGCCTGGTCCTTATGGGACGATGGCTCGAGTCACGCGCTCGTTCGAAAACCTCCGACAGTATCAACCAGTTAATGAACTTACAACCTACATCTGCACTGGTATCAAAGAATGGAGTTAATGTCGAAACTAATATCTCTGACGTAGTTACAGGAGATTGCATTACGTTGCGTCCGGGAGAAAGAGTGCCCGTGGACGGTATTGTTATTGAAGGGACGACTGCAATCGACGAATCAATGTTGACTGGCGAACCATTTCCGATCGAAAAGCAAATTGGCGACAAGTTATATACCGGAACAATAAACGGGATCGGATCAGTTACTTTCAAAGCGTCTCAGATCGGGAGCGAGACCGTGCTTGCAGGAATTGTAAGGATGGTCCAGAAGGCCCAATCTTCCAGAGCCCCTATTGAACATCTGGTTGATCACATAACATCTCGTTTCGTACCCGTTGTCATGGTTATCGCTTTACTCGTTTTTGTTACTTGGTCGTTCCTGGCTCCAGACCCGGCTATGGTTAATGCGCTGCTGATGGCAGTTGCAGTGCTGATAATCGCATGCCCATGCGCACTCGGACTCGCTACCCCAACAGCCATTGTTGTTGGTATGGGACGGGGGGCGTCGAAAGGTGTGCTAATTCGAAACGCTGACGCATTACAACGGACACACAAGATTGACACCGTTGTCTTCGATAAAACAGGGACGATCACGGAAGGCAAGCCATCGGTTTCCAGCATCACTACATTCGAAGTTGAAGAAAATGACCTTCTCCGTTTTGCTGCCGCTGTCGAAATAAACTCCGAACACCCAATGGCAACCGCCATACTTGCTGAAGCTAGAATAAAAAACCTTGAAATACCAGATGCCACCAATGTAAAAGTTAGGCCAGGTCAGGGCATATCGGCAACCGTGGAAGGTTCTATCATCACTGTCGGCAACGCCGCATTCGTATTTGAAAAAAAATCTGCCGATAAGGTACGTAGAGCAAATGCTGCTGTGATCGAATCAGAAAATACCGTTCTCTGGGTTTCAAAAGATGAAGAGGTGCTCGGATTCTTAGGAGTGTCCGATGCAGTAAAGTTAGAAGCAGCCGAGGCCATAGAAAAGCTGCACTCACGCGGCATCAATACAGTGATACTCAGCGGTGATAATAAACAGTCAGCCGACAAGGTCGCCAAATCAGTCGGTATCAAGCAGGTAATCGCTGGTGTTCTCCCCGAAGGAAAAACATCGGTCATCACTAAACTGCAACAAAGTGGAAAGACAGTCGCAATGGTTGGTGACGGGATTAATGATGCAGCGGCACTGGCAACCGCAAATGTAGGTGTAGCGATCGGCACTGGAACAGATATTGCAATCGAAGCTGCTGATGTAACTATTACTTCAGGAGATTTAACATTCGTCGATGATTTAATCCATATCAGCCGAAGCACTATGAGAAACATCAAGCAGAACCTGTTCTGGGCCTTCTTCTACAACATCCTGCTCATTCCGATTGCTGCTGGTATTCTATATCCCGTATTCAGTGATGGAACCGCCCCTGGATTTTTGCATCCCATCATCGGGCACTTTGGATTCCTAAATCCTATCGTTGCCGCCGGCATAATGGCTTTAAGCTCATTAACCGTTGTCGGCAACTCATTACGATTAGGCCTTCAAATTCCCGAACGGTCATAACCAGCAACTGCCGACACATCAATTCAAAATTTGATCCTGAAACTAAATTTCTCCAATAAACGAACATATAATTCTAAAACTACCGTGAAAATTCCATTTCTAAGAATAAAATCCGAAGTCGCCATTGACCCTGTATGCAACATGAAGGTCAACACTGACAACCCACCAGGGGGAACGGCTACTTTTCAAGGTAACGCCTATTACTTCTGTGGTCCTGGATGCCGCGTTGCGTTTGAAGAAGATCCCCAAGGCTACATCTCAGGAGAAAAATCTATAGAAATGTAGACTATCCAGAGATTTTTCATACACCTATGCAATCACGATGATGATGTACATAATCTAAATTAGAAACAATTTCAAAAACATCAAATCAGGAATATAAATGCCTAAAACTGAACCTACAGCAGCCGACGGCCTGGCCATCGTTTACACGCATCCCACATGTGGCTATTGCGACTTACTTAAAGAAGATTTGACAAAGGACAATATCGCCTACCGTGAGATAGACGTCTCGAAACAGCCGGAACAATGGACAGAAGTAGAACGACTTTCAGGCGGCGATAAAATCACACCGGTAATGGTTACGGCCGAAGGTGAAGTGGAGATCGGCTACAAAGGTATTGGGTGTAATTACGGATAATCACTTGATCTCCGGATTATGGTTACCAGACCCTTGCAGGCTGTTGACTGACGTTGGGTCCGAGCCGTACTCTCAATGTCAGCGGTTAATTCTGCGACAAGGTCCCGTGGTGTAGCGGCCTAACACGCCTCCCTGTCAAGGAGGAGATCGGCAGTTCGAATCTGCTCGGGATCGCCATGCAAATATAAGAAAAGCCCTCGGTTTATCACCGAGGGCTTTTAAATTAATTCCTCGTCAGCTATCACAAACCTCTTGTTGAGCTCAATGGCAAAAAAGTGTAGAACTTACTTAACCTAATAAAAAATATTGAACCTTAACTAAAAATGCCAGCATCTTCTCACAACACACTCCAAATAGGCGATGTCCATATCACCGGACTCACCGACGGCAGCATCACGTTCGATCCAAGAATCTTATTCCCCGAAACTCCACTAGAGGCATGGTCACCATTTCATGACCGATTCCCTGAGTACTTTGAAGGTCAGTATTTTCGAAACAACCTGGGATCTTTTGTTTTTACTTCAAACAACCAGCGAGTAGTAGCAGATTCAGGCTATGGGCCGCATGGCGACATGATCGGATATCCAGCTCCTGGAGAATTAATTAAAGACTTTGAAAGAAATGGCATAGGACTCGACACCATTAACACCGTTTTTCTCACCCACTTACACGGCGATCATGTCGGATGGAACCTACGAGAGGACCTACCTGAAAGGCCAGTGACCTTTCCTAACGCACGCTATCGGGTTCATGAAGCCGATTGGAATCATTTCACCAGTAAAGAACTGCTGGATGATCCTGTCGGAAGCGAAACCACGCAAAGAAGCGTAATGCCGCTCAAGGAACAGGGAGTCCTAGACCTAATGGACGGCGAGACAGAACTGGCCCCAGGGATTACCGCATTCCCAACACCGGGGCACACTCCCGGTCACATGAGCCTGTTAATCGCCTCGAACAACAAACGCGCATTACTTGTAGGCGACATACTCGGCTCACCAATGCAGGCAACTGAAACTGAATACCGTTACACCCCTGATTGGAACGCGGAAATGGGCATTAAAGCCCGCAAGACTATTCTTGATCAAGCAGAAAAAGAAAATGCCATTGTTCTTGGAAGCCACCTGAGTTATCCAGGATGGGGCACGTTAATCCGGTGGAACGGTCGAAGATATTGGCAAGCGTTGTAATAGCCAAAAGCTTGATCAAAAAAGTTCAAACAAAAATTAACAATTATCAATTCATACCGTAGCTATCCCTATAACGCATCAATCAATAACAATTTTTATTGCGCATAAAAAGAAAAGTGCATAAATTATTGTCCGCTGCATGCGGTTAGTAATTATTTACGGTATACAGAAGCAAAATAATAAATCCTTACCCCTCAACAACGAAATATCTAAGAAAACTTATGACGAAAAAAAGTATTTTCAAAGCCAAGCGTGTTGCAAATGAAAATGTTTCAGCATGGCTGGATGATCACGCAATAGTAGTTGAAAACGGTTCTATTACCGCAGTCGAACCAGCGTCTGGTATCACGGGCGCCAACGAATCGTACGAAGTTTTCGATCTCGGAAATCAATCGATTCTACCTGGACTTATTGATGCTCATTCGCACATGCACTGCAGCGCGACACCAGAAGCACAAACACTCGCGCTAACTGAAAACGTCCAGCAGTTAACAATTCGAGCCACTAACAACATGCGTAAAGCTGTGCTTGCAGGTGTTACTACTATTCGCGACCTCGGATCACGAAACGAAGTTGCCTTCCCGGTGCGAGAGATGATTAACAATGGCCACGTTCCCGGACCAAGATTATTGCTGGCTGGGACTCCCATCACTATTACAGCCGGACACTGTTGG
>RQOU01000048.1 GCA_008373165.1 SAR202 cluster bacterium
ACGCTATATGCGATATGCGCTCCAATAATCATTCTCCTGTATAAGCGTGACTTATGGGTACTAATTTCTTTGAGCACGTTATGTATGTTGTTACCAGTAGTTCTTTCATTTTTTATGCAATTTCTATTCGATTCTCAAGGCAATCTTGTAGAGGCGCTCAGGGACTCAGATGCTTCCAAAAGTTGGAATATTGGATTAGGTAAATACTGGTTTGCAGGACAGGAAGAAGCAGGGGATTTAGTCTGGTTATTTTTTATCCTTGATGGATTTTTAAGAGCTCTCGGAATGATGTTATTAGGGGTGGTCTTATACCGACTAAATGTGATCCAAGGGAAGTTAGACTCTAAGATTTATCGCAGGATGGCTTTGTTCGGCCTCCTTATTGGATTACCTATAACGCTGAGCGGTACATTTTGGATGATTTATAGAGATTACAACCCAGAAATAGCTCTCGTAGGTGGAATACCGAATAAGCTGGGTATAGTTCCGCTTGTTCTCGCTTATATCGGGATTTTTTCCTTACTTGATAAGAGCATCTCTGGCAAAATCGCCTCCCGAGTACGCGCCTGCGGCAGAATGGCTTTCACAAATTATTTGTCACAAAGCATATTGGGCGTCCTATTCTTCACAGTTGTGTTCGAGCGCGGAGATTTCACTAGAAAAGAAATTGTGGTCTTTGTGGTCGTGGTCTGGGCAACTCAACTACTTTGTTCGAAAATTTGGTTGGACAATTTTCGTTACGGACCAATGGAATGGATCTGGAGAAAATTGACCTATAGATCAATCTAGTGATAGCTAACGAAATAAAACCTTTACGTTTGTTGCCATAATCGTGAAAATATCCGGAATAAGGGTTCTATTCCTGGTTTGCTAGAGCTGTAACTCACCACCTTGCACCCACCGACTCATTCGTATTCGTACCGTGGCTCTATCTGCGCGCCGTTTTGTGGCATACTCACCCCATGACAAACAGGATGCTGAAAATCACAACATATCTGTGCTAAGTAATCAATTGCCAGATGCGAGTACAGCACTGCGGTCAAGCTGACGCAACGCTAGACAACGAACACGGAGGAGATCGAAATGAAAATCACAGATATAAAGCTATCTGAACCGTGGTACGTTCACGGCAAGCAGAGTACCGACGCAACGGTTGTGAACCCGGGCATTCGAGCCACTTCGCTATTGGAAATTACGACCGACGAAGGTATTTCCGGATTCACTGCCGTAGGCGAACTCAATATCGGGCCCCAAAGTGGTTCATTGAAGAATGTGCTCGTCGACCATGCATTCAAGCCGCTTGTTGTCGGTGAGGACCCCCTGGATACAGAGCGAATCTGGGACAAGATGTACTGGGGAAGCGTCCGCTGGGGTCGAAGGGGTGTAGCTCTGGCAGTGATGGGCTCAATCGATATCGCTCTGTGGGACCTAAAAGGCAAGATACTCGGACAACCGGTCCATAAGCTACTGGGAGGGCATCGAGATACGGTTGCGGCATATGGAAGCAGCGTGAGCTTACATGCGAGTGAGGATGAGCTGGTCGCAATCTACTCCGGATACGTTGAAGCCGGGTTCAAGATGGTAAAAATGAAAGTCGGGATGCGGGACTCAAACGTGGATATCGCCCGAGTCAAACTGATCAGGGAAACTATCGGCCCAAACGTGGATCTCGCCCTGGATGTGAACTCGGGATGGAGTCTTAACGCTGCCCTAAGGATGTGCGATAGGTTAGAGCCCTACAACATCTACTGGTTGGAAGAGCCACTGCCCCCGGACGAAATAGACAATCATGTAAAACTTGCTCGGGAGACAAGCATTCCCATAGCCCTTGGCGAGACCCATGCGACGAAGTGGGAATTCAAAGAGTTGATGGAGCGGGAAGCAATCGATATAGTCCAGGCAGATATCGTGCGGTGTGGTGGCGTTACCGAATGGGTCAAGATCGCTGCGATTGCAGATGCTTATGGGCTGCCGATGTGTCCGCACGCGACTACAGAGCTCGCCGCATCGCTGGTAGCAGCGGTGCCTAACGGGTTATTTGTTGAGTGTTTTAAAACATCTGCAGATAAAAAAGGCACGTCGCCATTCGTCGATCCAATTCTTCCAAAGAATGGTGAGATTTCACCGAACGATAAGCCCGGGTTTGGGATCGAAATAGATGATGAGATTCTTGCGAAACTTCAGGCCGGGCCTAAGCCCGACCCAGAAGAACTACGATTCGCCACAACAAGAGGCTGGCAGTGGCCACCTTATCTGTAAGCACGGATCGCCCACCTTCAAATAGAAATCCGATACTTTCCGCACTGGACCCAGCGTCTCTCACATGTGGAATGTGGGTTACGACTTTCACCTAAAGAGCATTTGAGTAATTGCGCTAATGACCAAAACAAGAAATGCCACAAGACCAAAAACAAGAAAGAAAAGGGCCAAAAATTTGATGTATTTTTGCCCGTTCGTTTTGTAGGAATTAAATAGAAATATCGCAATAGCAATATAGATAATTGCTTGAAGCATCCATGGAATAGATAGCCTCATCCTGTGTCCTCTCGATCTGATTTTAATCGGGGATGGGAGCCCGACCTACGCTCATTAACTCGATCTCAACGCGATACCCCGTAGGCTAACTCTGGACCCTGACAGCTACCTACGTATTCGTATTAGTACCCTGGATCTATCGTCGCGCTAGCTTTGTGGCATACTGTCGACTTTATTAAAGCCTGCAAGAAAACTAATTACTGAAACAAATATTTTAATTACTCAGATAACTTAGACTCTCGCCTTATCTGAGAAGAAGATGAAATTTAGAAGTTGATATAAAAATTTTAACCCATAAATGAGTTAATCGAGGAAGAAAATCAGCAATGCCAGAATATACGTTCAAGTCAACTACAACTAATTTAAATTACTTCCATAATGACGTTAAATCTGAAAAGGCAATTTTTCTTGTTCCTGGAGGTTGGAGTGATTGGAGAAGTTGGTGGCAATTTACAGAAGATTTTAGTCAATATTCACTTTATGCAATTGATCCACCAGGTAGAGGTAAAAGTGGAGATTTAGATAATTTCGACCTTGATTCTCTTGTTCAACCAATGGTTGATCTTATCGAATCAATTAATCACCCTAATTCTTATGTAATAGGTCATTCGTATGGAGCCCTAATGGCATGTGAAATAGGCATGAAAATTGGTGAAAAGTTATCCGGTCTATTAGCAGAAGATCCAGGTTGGGTCATTACATACGAAGGTACAGATATCAAAGAGTGGGGACCTGTTCCCAATGTGCTCAAAAATAAACAAGATTGGAAAACATCGTTAGATGCGGTCTACAGCATGAATGGACCTGATAAAGATTCATGGGACATGAATTCAATTATCTTTGCACTCAATTTTTATGAAGCTTCATTGAATAGCATGAAGTTGCTTAATGTTGAAGACAATCAAGATTTTGAAAGAATTTGCAACGGCTTAAAAGTCAAAACATATATCGCAAGAGCTAACACTGAAAAAGGTGGAATGATTCCTGATCAAGTAATGGAAAAAGTAGAAAATTTGAACCCATTAATTGAGTTTCAGGAATTTGATACGGGTCATGGAATCAGATCTGAAATGCCAAATGAGTATTATGATTTGGTAAATAAAATGCTGAATCACTAATTTAGTAAAACTCAGCAAATAATTTCTGTGGTTATTGTGATAATAACCGGTTGGTGTTCATATCAATTTTTGTTATTAGTCTCTTATGGCGATTGCCGTGATTGATCGATAGCTAGATAAATTTAATCGTACGCCTGAAAGTGGCATTCAAATCTTTCAATTCCTTCGAGGGAAGTTCCAATGAAAATAACTGCAATCAAACCCTATACCGCTTGGTCTGTATGGAGAAATGTTTTCCTCGTTAAAGTCGAGACAGACGAAGGCATTTACGGATGGGGTGAAGGTGGAACCTCTTGGCGTGAGTTGGGTGTAAAAGGAGTCACTGAACACTTCAGCCAATGGCTTGTCGGCCGAGATCCGATGCAGGTGGGACGGATTTGGCAAGAAATGTATCGCAGCGCGTATTTTGAAGGTGGCAGGGTAATTACGGCTGCTATGTCGGCCATAGATATAGCCCTTCACGACATCATAGGCAAAAAACTGGGAGTACCTGTTTACCAGCTACTTGGAGGCCGTCAGAGAGATTACGTGCAGTGCTTCGCCACTACCGGAGCACCGACAGGGGAGGAGATGCTAGAAAACGCCAAGCAGCTTTCAGCAGATGGCTGGGAATGCATGAGACTATCGGTACAAGGCCCTGTTGACGGTTATGATGACGCCACTTTTGAGCCAAGAATGAACATAGCTGATAATGCAAAATGGCTTGTAAAAGCAAGAGAGGAGCTTGGTGAAGAGGTTGTAATAGGGATTGACTATCATCACCGACTCAGTGTTGCGGAAGCAGCTTCATTTTGCCAGAAAATGCCTGAGGGCACACTTGATTTTGTAGAAGAGCCTATACGAGATGAAAGCCCGGAAGCATACGAAACATTGCGGGGAATGACTCCTATGCCATTTGCATTAGGCGAAGAGTTTTCTTCAAAGTGGCAGTTTGCCCCTTACATAGAGCGAGGGCTTACGAATTATGCAAGGGTTGATCTTGGAATTGTGGGAGGATACACCGAGGCTCAAAAAGTTGCGGGGTGGGCTGAAACTCACTATATCGATTTGATGCCACACAACCCTCTGGGTCCTATCAACACTGCAGCTACAGCGCACTTAGCTATGGCAACTCCAAATTTTGCTTGGCTTGAAATGTTCCAGCGCCCAGAAGATATTGAGCAGCAGCACGATGAACTCTATCCTGGACAGTTCCGGGCAAACGGTGGTGTAATGCAGGTACCTGATAAACCGGGACTTGGGGTCGATGTTGATGAAGACGCTATAGCCAATAGTCCACTACATAAAGATGATTTCATAACAACCATGCTGCACAGGCGGGACGGCTCAGTGACCAATTGGTGATTCGTCTTATAATCGAAATTCATATCAAATCAGATCAAAGGTTTTTTTTTGCAGGTACTAACTTGGCGTGGAAATGCAAATTTCACTCTAGATAATGTTCCGAAACCCAGTTTGAACGATAACGGGGAGCAAGGATTTGGTGCAGTTACACCAAGCTTGCCGCAAAAATGGTCAACT
>RQOU01000049.1 GCA_008373165.1 SAR202 cluster bacterium
TGGGTCCACCTCTGAAATTCCAACGGCGTACAACTCCAGCGAAGCCGCGCCCTTTAGAAACGCCAACAACCTTAATGGATTCTCCAACTTCAAATACGTCGGCTTTGAGTTCCTGCCCAACTTCAAATTCCGCTAGGTCATCGACTATAAATTCCTGAAGGTGAGAGAATTTGCCGCCTGAGCGGGATTGATGACCAGATTCAGCTTGATTCAGTTTTCTAGCAGGTAGAAACCCAATTTGCACGGCTTCATATCCATCTCTAGCACGCGTCTTCACCTGGGTTACAGTACAAGGGCCAACCTCGACCGCCGTAACCGGTTCAGCAGTTCCGTCATCATAGTAATAAGTTGTCATTCCGATCTTTCGACCGAGAAGTCCACCGATAGTCATTTAATCCACTTACTTGAAGTTTCTAGTCCTACAATTTAATAGCGATGTCAACACCAGCTGGGACGTTGAGACGCGTCAGAGAATCAATCGTCTTTGAACTGGGCTCTAAGATATCAATCAGGCGCTTGTGCACACGTAACTCAAAATACTCCCGCGAATCCTTATGAACATGCGGCCCGCGAATAACAGCAAAACGACGCTTCGCTGTTGGCAAAGGAACAGGTCCAGCCGTTTGCGCACCCGTACGCTCCGCCGTTTCCATAATCTGCTGGGCCGAAATATCTAGTACGCGATGATCAAACGCTTTTAGGACGATTCGAATTTTTTGTCCGGGCATCCCTTTAGTTTCCTATCACTTTTTCTGTAACGCTCTTCGGTACCGGCATGTAATGGTCCAACTCCATGGAGAAGCTAGCGCGACCAGTGGTAATCGATCGAACATGCGTAGCGTATTGGAAAGTCTCAGCAAGAGGTATAAACGCGTTTATTACCTGCGCCTCACCACGAGCTTCCATACTCTGAACTTGCGAACGCCTCGAATTCAAATCACCTAATACATCACCAAGAAACTCAGACGGAGTTACAACTTCAATTTTCATAATCGGTTCAAGAAGAGTTGGATTACCCTTACCCATCGCCGATTTGAACGCCATAGAAGCAGCTACTTTAAAAGCCATTTCCGAAGAATCAACTTCATGGTATGAGCCATCCACCAGCACAGCTTTCATATCAACAACCGGATATCCAGCAATCACACCAGAACGTGCAGCCTCACGAAATCCTTGCTCAATGGGACGGAAATACTCGCGAGGTAAAGTCGAGCCAGTGATTTCAGATTCAAACAATAACCCGCCACCAGAATCTATAGGCTCAAGCCGAAGCGTGCAGTCACCAAATTGCCCGTGCCCGCCAGTTTGACGAACCAACTTACCTTGAGCTGTAGCAACCTTAGTAACGGTCTCACGGTAAGCAACACGCGGGGCACCGACAGTAGCATCGACATTGAATTCTCGTCGCATTCGCTCGACAATGACTTCCAGATGGAGTTCTCCCATTCCCGCAAGAATCACTTGTCCACTTTCTTCGTCACTGGACACAACTAGTGTGGGGTCTTCATCAGACAATCGAACTAATGCCGTGGACATTTTCTCTTGATCCGAGCGAGTTTTTGGCTCGACAGCGACAGACAGGACAGGATCAGGAAATGAAATCTGCTCCAAAGAAATCTGTGAATCTTGAGCACAGAGCGTCTGACCGGTAACCGTTGCTTTCAGACCAATTGCTGCAACAATTTCACCAGGCCCAGCTGATTTTTTCTCTTCGCGAGAATCAGCATGCATAACCATCAAACGACCGACACGCTCTCGTGATTTAACTGCTGAGTTATAGATAGTTGAGCCGGCTTCAAGAACACCAGAGTAAATCCGCAGATAAACAAGGCGCCCCACATGCGGATCGGTAACCACCTTGAAAGCTAACGCGGCAAGTGGATCGTCAACAGATGGCTTACGCTCTAACTCGACCGACTCATCAGAAGGATCGACACCTTTTATCCCCTGGACATCTATTGGAGACGGAAGATAATCGACAACAGCATCCAGTAACGGGTGCACTCCGCGATGCCTGAGTGCAGAGCCTACACATACGGGAAATATCTTAAGATCAATAGTCGCACGACGAAGCGATATTTTTAATTCTTCGTCCGTAATTTCCTCTTCTTCGAGGAACTTCAACATCAACTCATCATCTGTTTCAGCGACTTTTTCAATGAGATTCTGCCGGGCCTCCATTGCCGCTTCCAAGTACTCATCAGGAATTTCGGTGATCACATGCTCAATAGCTTCAGGCGTCTCGTAAGAGTAGGCCTTACGTGCAACCAGATCAATCAGTCCATGAAATTCAGATTCAGCACCCATAGGGATCTGGATAGGTACGGCGTTGGCCCCCAATCGGTCATGGACGGTTTGCACAGCATAATTGAAATTAGCACCAAGCCTATCCATTTTGTTTACAAAAATAAGACGAGGCACCTCATATGTATCTGCCTGTCGCCATACTGTCTCTGACTGAGGCTGAACACCAGAAACCGATTCAAGCACCACAACGCCACCGTCGAGCACCCGCAAGCTACGTTCTACTTCAGCTGTAAAGTCAACGTGACCCGGAGTATCAATGATATTAACTTGGTGACCGTTCCACTGGGCGTTAGTCGCCGCAGACCCGATGGTTATTCCACGTTCTCGTTCGAGAGACATAAAATCCATGACGGTAGTACCTTCATCGATA
This sequence comes from SAR202 cluster bacterium, assembly GCA_008373165.1. Lineage (GTDB taxonomy): Bacteria > Chloroflexota > Dehalococcoidia > Lucifugimonadales > Lucifugimonadaceae > Lucifugimonas. The sequence continues at coordinate 2,678 of RQOU01000049.1, forward strand.
TTACCGATTTTGTAAGTCTCACCAGTGAAAAAGAGCACGCGTTCGGTCACGGTAGTCTTACCCGCGTCGATGTGAGCGATAAAACCTATATTTCGGACCTTCTTCAGGTCAGTTTTTTTTGCAGATGTAGTAGTCATGCTTATTGCCATCCATTCCGTCCCTGTGACTAGGTCATCAAAGCGGTTTTGCGGCTGATTGGTTTAATACTGGTCCTTACCAGCGATAGTGAACAAAAGCCCGGTTGGCTTCTGCCATTCGATGAAGATCCTCACGCCGCCGCACAGCGACGCCAGTGCCGCGTGAAGCCTCAAGTATTTCCGCATACAGTCGATCCGCTATAGGCCTGCCAGATCGGTCTCGCGCTGCCTCTATCAACCATCGTTGCGCCAGCGCACCCCTGCGTTCAGGGCGAACTTCAACAGGAACCTGGTAAGTTGCACCACCGACACGACGAGGTTTCACTTCAAGTGCAGGCATTGCGTTACGTATGGCCTGTTCAAATACCTCTAGACCCGGACGATCCGTTTCTTTTTCCAGTTTATCCAGCGCGTCATACATAGCTCGTTGGGCGACCGACTTCTTACCACCTATCATCAAGCGGTTTATGAATCGCGTAAGTTCCACACTACCGTATTGTGGGTCGGGGGCTATTTGGCGGCGCTGAGCGCGACGTCTACGTGCCATGATGTTACTTTCGTTACCGTTAGATATTCAATATTGTCTTTGCGAAACTGAACTGCACAATCCTATGAAAAGGAATCGGTCATTTTCAGCAAAGACGCTTGCCTGATTTTAAAGATTAGGTCTTCGTTGCACCGTATTTACTTCGACCTCGCTTGCGGTCCTCTACTCCGGATGTATCAAGAGTTCCACGAACAATGTGGTACCTGACACCAGGCAGATCTGGAACCTTCCCACCCCTGATAAGCACTACCGAGTGCTCTTGTAAGTTGTGCCCTTCACCAGGAATGTAAGCGGTAACTTCCATACCATTACTCAGTCGAACACGAGCTACTTTACGCAGAGCGGAATTTGGCTTCTTTGGAGTAATAGTCCGAACCTGCAAACAAACTCCTCGTTTTTGGGGACTCCCCTTTTTCAACTCGACCTGTTGACTAACAAACGAATTGAATGCAAAACGAAGAGCAGGTGTCCTCGGCTTACGCCGCTTCAACTTGCGCGACTTACGCACTAGTTGATTAATAGTGGGCACGATTTACTCCAAAAAAAGGTCACAACAAAACAGGCCCAACCGGAATTGATCAGGCCACGAACAGCGATTATACGAACGAACATGTTTGCAAGTCAACGAGAATTTAAAACAAAATAGCTGCTTAATTTTGTACAACACGCCTTTCATTTAATAAAGGTTGTGAAATTCACCACAAACTAATAACCTAGGCTGCTTGATCACTAGACTATAGACATTGAAGACAAGTCATGTATCGATGTTTACGTACGTTATGAAACTTGGTAGAAAAAGATTATGAGATCGAATCCTGGTGCAAATAATTGAATTCAGTAGGTCTTTTCGGTTTTGCAAATCCAGAGTCTTTACGTTTAGTTACGTCCTTAAACGCTCTCGATCCTTCTCTGCGATTCATCAATTTCACATCTGAAACAAATGAAAACAAGATTAATTCAGGCGTTCAATGTGCACTTATTTGGGCGGCTGGAGCTGGGCCTAGTGAATTTTCAGATCTAGTCAACAATGCAGCTGATGCGGGAATACCGGTGGTGGCAATAATGCCATTCTTGTCCTTGGATGGTATTACAACGTCAAGGACGCAGATGGAGGTCTGCTTCCAACCATGTACGCCTGAAGAGGTAAGTGTGCGCCTAAAATTAGCAATCTTAAGAAACGCACCTCCGGAAACCTCTAATATCATCACCCGAGGTGATCTAGTAATTGATTGCGACAGATATGAGGTAACGATCAAAGGCCTTAAGGTCGACCTGACCTACAAAGAATATGAACTTCTTAAATACTTAGCATCAAATCCAGGTCGAGTATTTACTCGAGAATCACTTCTGCGGAGTGTTTGGGAATATGACTATTTTGGTGGAACTAGAACTGTCGATGTGCACATCAGACGGTTACGTAGCAAAATAAACGATGTTTCGAATCACTTTATCGAAACACAATGGAACGTCGGATACCGTTTTCGCGCACCGGATGAACCACCACAGCCATCTCTAGAAAACTCTTCAAAGTTAAATCCCACCGTTTGAATGCTGATGCTGAAATTTAGAGAGTACTCAAATGCCATGGAAGCAACTTCGAGATCATTACTAAAGACTTAAAGTGAACTCAAAAGATTAATTAATTGACAAGAAGGAAACATTTTTCAATACTCAATATCCAACCCTTTTGGATATTGCTCGTGTAAATCAAACTTAAACGCTTGACACATCTGCTATTTCAGAACCATGTCACATAAAACAGAAAAACCAACAAAAAATATCGACGAAGAAGCCATAAAATATGTCCTGCTGTCGGCGCGCGAAAATGATGTCAAGTTCATACGCCTTTGGTTCACTGACATCTTAGGTACCCTAAAGGGATTCGCTATTACCGTTGATGAACTCGAAGGCGTTCTTCGCAACGGTGCCAGCTTTGATGGTGCCTCGGTCGAGGGCCTTACCCGTGCGGATGAGTCCGATATGGTCGCTATGCCGGATCCTTCGACCTTTCAGGTGCTGCCTTGGCGCCCCAGCAAGGATGCTGTCGCCAGAGTTTTCTGCGACATCAAAACACCCATAGGTCAGCCATCTCCGGCGGATGGACGGCAAATACTACGTCGGAATATGGCACAAGCCTCCGCAATGGGTCTCACGTTTTATGTGGCGCCAGAAATCGAGTACTACTACGACATGGAAAACCCGGACGAAGAGGTTCGAAGTGACCATAGTGGATATTTTGATCAAACAACACTTGATGGCGCAGGAGCAGACTTAAGGCGTGAAACGGTTCTTACACTTGAAAAAATGGGAATTCCTGTAAAGCACAGTCACCACGAAGTGGGCGTCGGGCAGCATGAAATCGATCTGCGGCACATGAACGCGCTAACTATGGCTGATTCAATAATCACCTTTAAAGTCATCGCTAAAGAACTTGCTGTCCCATCTGGGAGCTATGCCACATTTATGCCTAGACCTTTCGGTGATCGCCACGGTTCTGGAATGCATACCCACATGTCACTATTCAATGGCGATAAGAATGCCTTTTTCGACGACACAGCAGATCTAAATCTTTCAGACATAGGGCGGCATTTCATTGCTGGCCTGATGCGACATGCTGCAGAAATATGCGTAGTCACAAATCAATGGGTAAATTCTTATAAACGGCTTTTGCCAGGATTAGAAGCTCCCCTTTTCGCTTCGTGGACGACCGTTAGCTTCGGCGATTTGATTCGTGTGCCGACATATAGACCGGGGCGGGAGGAAAGTGTGCGTGTTGAATATCGAGCGCCCGACCCTGCAGCAAACCCTTATTTACTATTCTCCGCTCTACTTGCAGCAGGACTAGATGGCATCACAAAAAAGATGCCACTACCTAATCCAATAGAAGCTAATGTCTATAAAATGACAGATTCTGAGCTGGAAGATCGCGGAGTAGCGAGACTACCTCGAACGCTTGACGAAGCAATTCGACTAGCAGAGGACAGCGAGTTGCTTGAAAAAGCACTAGGTGCAAATGTTATGGAAAACTTGCTCGAGAACAAGCGACTCGAATGGCGACAATTCAACAACAACGTGACTGATTACGAGATAACCAGATACCGACACCTATAGAAAACCGTCGCCCTCAATTTACTTTCACGATTACGCTAGGAGTAATATGCCCGCCAATCAGAATACTTGGAATTCCAAATCCGAATCGGTTTTGCCGGATTTCACTGACATAGCTGAACGCGGACTGTACGTACCTGAGTTGGAACACGATGCATGTGGAGTCGGTATGGTCGCAGACATCAGCGGGACACGCTCGCGCTCGATCATCGACCAAGCACTTGAGGTATTGGTGAATCTTGGACATCGCGGTGCCTCTGGCGCTGATCCAATGACCGGCGATGGAGCCGGTATCACGATCCAAATGCCAGACGCTTTTATGCGAAAAATTTCCACACAAGAAGGCATCAAGTTACCAAACGAAGGCCGGTATGCGGTTGCAATGTGTTTTTTGCCCAATGATGACCATCTGAATGCTGTCGTACGCGCTGAATTAGAAAAGAGATCCAAAGACAACGGTATGGCCATACTCGGCTGGCGAGAGGTTCCAGTTGACCCCAACGTAATCGGCCTGTCAGCGCGTTCTATCATGCCAAAAATCGCCCAGCTATTTGTTTCCGCACCAGATGACGTCAACGGAGATGATTTTGAACGTAGGTTGTACTTAAGCAGAAAATCCACTGAAAAACAGTTGCTCAATATCGATACTGATTCGGAAACACGGAAAACGCTTCTCAGGGAGTTTTATGTGTGTTCGTGGTCATCGCGTACCTTGATATACAAAGGCATGCTACTTGTCGATCAACTAAGCAAGTTCTATATAGATCTAGAAGACCAAAGCATGATGAGTGCATTTGGGATCGTACACTCCCGGTTCTCGACCAATACGCTTGGTTCTTGGAAGTTGGCTCATCCATACCGGATGCTGGCACACAATGGTGAAATAAACACCGTGCGAGGAAACAGGAACTGGATGCAAGCAAGAGAACGTTCCCTTGAATCACCATTGTTTGGCGACAAGATCGACCAGTTGACACCAATTTGTGAACCAGATGACCCCTCAGACACTGCATCTCTGGACAACGTATTTGAACTGCTTCGAATGACAGGAAGATCAGTCGAACACACAGCTGCGATGCTGATGCCTGCAGCATGGTATGGACACGAATCGATGTCGCAAGAAGTCGAAGATTTCTACGAATTTCACGGCAATATTATGGAGCCTTGGGATGGTCCGGCGATGATAGTTTTCACCGATGGCGATGCTGTCGGTGCTGTACTAGACCGTAATGGGCTACGACCGTTCCGATACTGGGTAACTAATGATAATTTACTCGTGATGGCATCAGAGACCGGCGTACTAGATATTGAACCTGAAAAAATTAAATACCGATCACGCCTTGAACCAGGTCGCATGTTTCTGATCGATTTCAAGGAGCAAAGAATTGTCGAGCCACAAGAAGTTATTGAACGGATAGCCAAACAAAACCCTTACGGACAGTGGCTGGAAGAAAACCGCGTAACCCTGGATTCACTACCTGCGGCAAAAAATGTCCCAGAAGCCAACATGAAGAATCTTATAAACCGCCAAATGGCTTTTGGTTACTCACGTGAAGATCTTCACATGCTTATTAGCCCGATGGCAATAACCGGGCACCAACCTCAAGGATCCATGGGCGATGACGCTCCCCTTGCTGTCCTCTCGGACAGGCCTCAGAGCCTATTCTCCTACTTTAAGCAGGCATTTGCTCAGGTTTCGAATCCCCCACTTGACGCTATTCGTGAAAAGTTAGTTACACAATTTGCAGTCCCGGCAGGCCGACGGTTAAACATTTTTGAAACTACACCACTGCACTGCCGTACATTGAGAATCGATCATCCGATTTTAAGAAACGATGATTTAGCCAAAATCAAAGCATCGGACAAACCTGGAGTAAAAGCAAAAACCATATCAACATGTTTTAAAGCGGCCACAGGTTCAACAGGCTTAAACGATGCGCTAAAACGTATTCGGGATGAGGCTAGCCAGGCAATAGAAGATGGGTACACCCTGCTGATCCTTTCTGACCGGGGAGTGAATCAAGACAACGCCTATGTCCCATCTCTGTTGGCAACCGGTGCAGTTCACCACCATCTAATACGAGAACGCAACCGCGCGCAGGCAGACATTATTATCGAATCAGGTGAACCTCGCGAAGTACACCACTTCGCAACTTTATTTGGTTACGGGGCATCTGCTATCAACCCTTATCTAGCTTTCGAAACGATTGCGGGGTTACAACTAAGCCCAACTGCTGAGGAAAAAATCCCACCACAAGAAGAAGCTGAAGAAAACTTCTGTCACGCTGTAGAAGAAGGGGTAGTGAAGACAATGGCCAAAATGGGTATTTCTACCCTTCAAGGCTACATCGGAGCACAGGTTTTCGAAGCACTAGGTCTGTCGCAGGCACTTATCGACGAGTACTTCACGTGGACAGTTTCGCGAATCAGCGGCATAGGTACTGGTGAAATTGCTTTTGACATCTTGGCTAACCACTCCCGAGCCTACTCACCGGACAATATCCCATCTAACCTGAAATTAGACTTGGGCGGACTCTACCTATGGCGATCGACAGGTGAACGCCACATGTGGAACCCAGAGACGATAGCGCTATTACAAGAGGCCGTTACCCGCAACGATGACAATGTGTTTCGACAATTCGAAGCTGCGTCAAATGAAGAGGGTGAAGAGCACATTACAATTCGAAATATGCTCGAACCTATATACAGCGAAAGCATTCCACTTGACGAAGTTGAGCCAGCATCTGTAATCGCAGAACGATTTGCAACCGGTGCAATTTCTCTTGGCTCCATAAGTCGTGAAGCGCATGAAACATTAGCCGTAGCTACAAATCGAATCAACGCTCGCTCAAATACAGGTGAGGGCGGGGAAGACCCCATACGATTTACACCAGATCCGAATGGCGATTCAAGGTCTAGTGCAGTAAAACAAGTTGCGTCTGGGAGATTTGGTGTGACCACCAATTACCTAGTAAATGCAAAAGACTTACAAATAAAAATGGCACAAGGGGCAAAGCCGGGTGAAGGAGGGGAAATTCCGGGCCGCAAGATCTCCGAATACATCGCCTCAATCAGAAAAACGACCCCGGGAGTTGAACTCATATCACCTCCACCACATCATGACATCTACTCAATCGAAGATCTGGCTCAACTTATTCATGACCTAAAAAATGTTAATCCGGACTCACGTATACACGTGAAACTTGTCGCAGTTGCAGGGGTTGGAATCATTGCCGCTGGAGTGGCCAAGGGCAAGGGAGATGTCGTTCTTATTTCAGGCAATTCTGGCGGCACTGGAGCTTCCCCTCTTAGCTCAATACAACATGCAGGCCTTCCATGGGAACTCGGACTCGCTGAAACTCAACAAGTGTTAGTGGCCAATGGTCTACGCGATCGTATTGTGGTACAGACGGATGGACAGATGAAGACATCCCTCGATGTACTTATTGGGGCTCTGCTGGGAGCTGAAGAGTGGGGCATCGCAACTGGCGCTTTAATCTCTATGGGCTGCATAATGTTGCGCAAATGTCATTTAAATACTTGCTCTGTAGGAGTAGCCACTCAAGATCCTGAGCTCCGTAAAAAATTCGCTGGCACTCCGGACGCAGTCGTCAATTATTTCATGTTTCTTGCAGAAGGCCTCCGCGCACATATGGCAAAGATGGGTTTTCGAACAGTGAATGAAATGATTGGCAGAGTCGACAAACTCAAAGTACGAAGCAACATTAATCACTGGAAAGCTAAAACTCTCGATCTATCACCCATACTGATGATGCCTGAGGTTTTACCAGCAGATCATCCATATCAGCAAAAATCACAGGATCATGGGCTAAATAAGGCACTAGATAATGAACTGATTGAGCTTGCAAAAGAAGCAGTAGACAAGGAAAAACCCGTTTCTAAAACCTTACCGATTAGCAACGCTAATCGAACTACCGGTGCTACTCTCAGCAGCGTAATAACTAAGAAAACAGGTGAAAACGGGCTATCGGACAATTCAATTAATTTCACATTCCAAGGCTCAGCCGGGCAAAGTTTTGGAGCCTGGGTTGTGAAAGGAATTACTCTCAAAGTTGAGGGTGACGCAAATGATTATTTTGGCAAGGGACTTTCTGGCGGAAGACTCATAGTCACGCCACCAAAAGGCAGCTGCTATAAAGCAGAAAAAAACATCATCATTGGCAACGTCGCCTTATACGGTTCAACTGGTGGTGAAGCTTATATCAATGGAATGGCTGGAGAACGGTTTGCTGTCAGAAATTCAGCAGCGACAGCTGTTGTTGAAGGAATTGGGGATCATGGCTGCGAATACATGACCGGCGGCCATGTGGTCATACTTGGGCCTACCGGTCGCAATTTTGGTGCCGGTATGAGTGGTGGCATCGCCTTCGTTTTCGACCCCGACCAGTCTTTCGAAGGAAAATTTAATAATTCAATGGCAGATCTGTTTAGTGTAGTTCCTGATTCCGAAGATGACCTGGAACTCACACAAATAATTAAAACCCATGTCAAATACACTGGCAGCGAGGTCGGTAAAGCATTACTCACCGATTGGGATAACGCTGTGAAAAAATTCAAAAAGGTATTACCTAGAGACTACGCGCGTGTCATCAAGGAACAAGCGGAAAAAGTAGCCAATCAAAATAATATGATCACTAAAGAAGGAATCGGCAGTCATGGGTAAAGTCACTGGTTTCATAGAAACCGGCCGTATAACTCCTAAACGCCGAGACAAAAACGACCGAATTGCCGACTGGCAAGAAGTCTATTTAAAGTGGGACGACTCAGATGCCCGTAAACAAGCTGGCCGATGCATGGATTGCGGCGTGCCATTTTGCAACAGTGGATGCCCTCTTGGAAACTTAATTCCTGAGTTCAACGACTTGATATATCAAGGTGATTGGAAAGAAGCAATCCAATCCTTGCACGCGACAAATAACTTCCCTGAATTCACCGGTCGAATTTGCCCAGCCCCATGCGAGGCATCTTGTACTCTGTCCCTTAATTCTGAGCCAGTCACGATAGAAATGATTGAAAAGCAAATTGGGGATCACGCATGGGAACAAGGTTGGATCAAGCCAGAACCAGCCTCTACAAAAAGTGGTAAAAAAATTGCCGTGGTAGGGTCGGGTCCGGCAGGCCTAGCCGCTGCTCAACAGCTAGCACGCTCAGGACACACAGTAACGGTATTCGAACGAAACGAATATATTGGTGGACTGCTTACTCTTGGTATTCCAGAGTTTAAGCTAGAGAAAAAAATCGTAGAACGACGCATTGAACAGATGCGTCAAGAAGGTGTCGACTTTCAGGTGAACACCAATGTGGGAATAGATATCACACATGATGAATTGCTAACCGATTATGACGCTATATGTCTATCTGGAGGCTCAACTGTACCGCGCGATCTTCCGGTTGAAGGACGCGAACTCAAAGGTGTACATTTTGCAATGGAATTCCTTACACAGCAGAACCGAAAGTTAAAAGGCGAAAAATTCCCCCCGGAGGAAATCATCGATGTCAAGAACAAAAAAGTCGTGATCATCGGCGGTGGCGATACCGGGGCCGACTGCCTAGGAACATCACACCGGCAGGGGGCGAGCAACATAGTTCAAATGGAAATATTGCCTCGACCATCGGAATCACGTATAGAAACAAACCCGTGGCCACAATGGCCAACGATCTTCCGTACTTCTAGTGCCCACGAAGAAGGCGGAGATAGAGATTTCAATGTACTCACAAAACGATTCGTAGGAAATGAAGATAACAACGTAAAATATTTGGAATGTGTGCGGGTTGAATGGTTAGAAGACGAAGCACTTGGCAGTTTAAATATGAAAGAAATTTCAGGTAGTGAATTTACAATCGAGGCCGACGCAGTATTTCTAGCTATGGGATTCATACACCCACAACACGATGGTTTGCTCGATGCACTCGGGGTCGACTACGATTCACGAGGTAACGTCGCAGCGAATGGATCCATGCAAACAAATTTGGCGAAAGTGTTCGCCTGTGGAGATATGCAACGAGGTCAATCACTGGTGGTCCACGCAATAGCCAGTGGGCGTCGCACAGCCAGACAAATCGACATTTTCCTGTCGGGTAAATCTAACCTGCCAACGGTTAGAGGCTACGCTCGTCCACCAGTACTAACTGCAATGCAGCATTAAGGCAAATAAAATGGACGATATAATCGAATTGATATGACTTCGGGCACATTTAATTCGATTTCGACCACTGTAATTCGAGTTGCGGCCGCCCAAGTTAACACCACGGTTGGTGATATCGACGGTAACTCACAACTCATTGAAAAATGGATCAAACTCGCTCAGCTCCAACAAGCTGAGTTAATAGCTTTCCCGGAGCTAACCATCACCGGCTATCCACCCGAAGATCTGGTTCTTTACGATAATTTCATAGAAGCAAATAAAACAGCCCTTCGCCATATAGCAACCAAAGTTAAAGACATCGTTGCGGTTGTGGGTTTCGTCGATTCTGAAGATGGCAAGTTATTCAATTCAGCTGCTGTACTCCATCAGGGAAAAATCGTAACCACATATCGAAAAATTCACCTCCCTAACTATGGGGTTTTTGACGAACGCCGCTACTTCACTCCGGGAGATGAGTGTCCGGTCATTTCGATACGTGGAATTAAGATAGGCATCAATATCTGCGAAGACATTTGGGAGCCAATTGGACCATCAGAGGTTCAACGCAAAGCAGGAGCCCAGATCATCATTAATTTAAACTCCTCGCCCTATCAACTCGGAAAACATCGACATCGAGAAGAGATCGTCAGTGACCTCTCAAGACGAAATAATATTTACACGCTCTACACCAACCAAATTGGCGGACAGGATGAACTTGTATTCGATGGAGGGAGCATGTTGTTTGACCCCGATGGCAAACTATTGGGTAACTCCCCGCGATTTGAAGAATCGTTGCTTGTAGCAGACATAAAAGCAAAACTCACAGAAATCCCTGTTCCCTTCCGACAAAATTACACAAATTTTCATGAAAAACTTTCTCAAGTTGGCAAATCCTCGACTATAGAAATCCCAATAATAAAACCGCAAAAAAAACTATCAAATTTACCGGAACTGTCCATCAGTCATCTAGGCAGACTGGAAAGTGTGTATCACGCACTAATTATCGGAACTCGCGACTACTTAAAAAAGACTGGTTTCAAAAAAGTAATCATCGCTGTATCGGGCGGTATCGACTCTGCCTTGGTCACCACTATCGCCACCGACGCAATCGGCGCTGAAAACGTCATTGGAGTGGCTTTGCCTTCGCGCTATTCATCAGAAGGAAGCATCACAGACGCGAGAGAGTTGTGTTCCCGACTCAACGTCGAACTGTGGACTATCCCAATAGAACCAGGTCACGTCGCATTTGAAGGAATGCTGAGCGATACATTCAAAGGTACTGAACCTGGATTGTCAGAAGAAAATACCCAGTCACGAATACGCGGCAACCTCATGATGTCCATTGCCAACAAATTTAACTGGCTAGTTCTCTCAACTGGTAACAAGTCAGAGATGGCAACAGGCTACGCAACTCTCTATGGTGATATGGCCGGCGCATATGCCGTGATCAAAGACGTGCCCAAGACGCTGGTATACGAATTATCCGAACACCGAAATGCACGAGGTTCGGGATGCCCGATTCCACAAGAAATAATTGACAAGCCACCGAGTGCTGAGCTCCGACCTGACCAATTGGATGAAGATTCTCTTCCACCATATGATCAGTTAGACCGAATTATTCACATGTATATCGAAGAACGCCTGTCGCCTGATCTGATTATCCAAAAAGAACGAAAAGTCCGATCTGATGATAACGTCGAGACGGTCGTACGCCGCATTGTTCAACTGATAGACAAAAATGAATACAAACGAAGGCAAGCTCCCCCTGGCGTGAAAATCACAGGACTAGCATTCGGTCGAGATCGTCGGCTGCCAATTGCATCAGTCTGGGAACATTAATTCAAGAGCTTCGATGAGCGTTCATCGAAAGTCAAGTTATTCGATTTTCAAACGATTCGATAACAAATTAGCAAAAACCCACAAACTTACTCCACATTCTCTTTATATTCTGGACAAAGGTAATTCCACAGAACTCAACTAAATGTCTGAATTGGCACAGTAAAAATGATAAGCATGTTGCAAAAAATAAACGCCCGGTATCTCAGCAGCATTTTCATCCTAGTAATAGTCGGTTCGGCTTGTATGAGTGCTAACGACCCGATCGTTACAAAAGTCGATTTAACCAACCCGGAGGCGGAACAAACCTCAAACCATACAGGTGCCGCCACTCCTCCTTCTCAAACTGAAATTTCACCAGAGGTCAACGATACAACGGATTCATCGTCAGAAAGCACTATTACATCAATTGAAATCGTCCCAACTGCCACCGCCATCACAACCACTTCAGTAGCTTTAACCGATCAACCAGAGGTCAAGCCACTTGGAGATGCTCTTCCACAACCCGTTGTCGAAGAACTTGCACCTGCAGGAATCGTAGCAGCGCAAGCAGAGCATCTAGCGAATCTATATGAAACGAGCGTTGAATCAGTTGTCTTCATCACAGCCAACACGAGAATGGGCGCTGGCTCAGGATCCGGATTCGTATGGGATACAGAAGGACATCTAGTAACCAATTACCACGTGATCCAAAGTGCAATCCAAAGCACCACCTCCCTGATAGTAAAATTCTTCAACGGTCGAGAATATCGTGCTGAGGTCGTAGCATGGGATCCCGATTCAGATCTTGCGGTGATCAAAATCAATGATATTGACCATGAGTTAATTCCACTGCCAATGGGTAATTCTTCAGAAACACGCCCAGGTGAGATGGCAATAGCGTTAGGAAATCCATTCGGCGAAGAATTCACTATGACAACGGGAATCGTTAGTGCTGTGACACGAACACTTTCCAGTGGATTCTCGTCTTATAGTATTCCGGCCGTCGTGCAGACTGATGCAGCAATCAACCCAGGGAACTCTGGCGGTCCACTGCTAGATATGAATGGGGCGGTGATTGGAGTCAACACTCAAATCAAAAGTAGCTCCCGACAAAGTTCAGGCGTTGGTTTTGCAGTACCAGTCGATCTTGTAAAACGAGTAGTGCCGTCTCTGATCAATGATGGACAACATTCATATCCATTGATGGGTATTAGCGGCAATGAAGTAAACATTTTACTACGTGAAAAGGCAGATCTCCCACGTGATATCCTCGGTGCATATGTAAATCGCACGGCTGTAGGCGGACCAGCAGATTTAGCTGGTATTCAAAGTGATTCAAGCCTGACGGGTTCCCTAAACTTCGATGGCGATGTAATAGTTTCAATCAATTCGATTCCGATGAAATCGATGGATGATCTTATCGGGTATCTAGCGTTGAATACGGAGCCTGGTGAGGAGATTATCGTAGGTGTATTTAGGGATGGTGAGGAAATTGCAATTCCTATGACTCTTGGGGCACGTCCAGCCACATCTTAATGTTTTAACCCACCTTTGGATTGCAATGCACATATCTCTATGGGAGAGAGTTATTGTTATGCCAAGCGCGTGTTGCAGCATTAGAACACTTGTGCTAATCTCACTTTAATTCAGGAACCCTCCCGACATATCAAAAGACAGATCGGACAGAAAGAAGAGCAACGTTGGCTGTAAAAAAAGCACTGCCGAAAGTTCAAGTTAACGGAACAAGCAACGATCGGGATAAGACTCTCGAGTTAGCCCTCGCACAAATCGAAAAAGCGTTTGGCAGGGGTGCTGTCATGCGAATGGGAGACTCATCCTCAGACAACACTGTTAGATCAATTCCAACTGGATCTATAGCACTGGACTTGGCATTAGGGGTAGGAGGGTTACCCCGTGGTCGTATTGTTGAGATCTTCGGGGCGGAATCCGCTGGTAAAACCACACTAGCAATGTCAGCAATTGCTGAAGCACAAGCCGCTGGTGGCCAGGCTGCTTTCATAGACGTTGAACATGCGATGGATCCAGCTTATGCCCGACTGATAGGTGTCGATGTCGAAAAGCTCCTCATTTCCCAACCTGATTCTGCAGAACAGGCTCTAGAAATCACAGAATATCTCATACGAAGTGGAGCACTTGACATCATCGTTGTCGACAGTGTCGCTGCGCTTGTTCCTGCGGCTGAACTAGAAGGGGATATGGGAGACATGCAGATTGGGCTCCAAGCCCGCATTATGTCGCAAGCGCTTCGAAAGTTGACTGGAATAATCCACAAAACAGACACTGTTTGTATTTTCATCAACCAATTACGAGAAAAAGTTGGTGTGGTTTTTGGCAATCCAGAGGTAACACCAGGCGGGCGAGCATTGAAATTTTACAGTTCCGTTCGCATTGATCTTCGACGGGTCGAGGCTGTTAAGGTCGGGCAAGACATTATCGGCAACCGCGTACGTGCAAGAGTTGTTAAGAACAAAGTCGCTGCTCCATTCCGAAAAGCTGAATTGGAAATAATGTTCAAATCCGGAATCAGCAAGGAAGGTAGCTTACTCGATCTGGGCGTGGAGAATGGCATCGTCAGAAAAAGTGGATCGTTCTACTCTTACGATGATGTTCGTCTTGGTCAAGGACGCGAAGCTTCACGCCAATTTCTGAAGACAAACACTGATATCCGAAATCAAATTGAAACTACTATCAGAAACGAGCAGGACGCCAAGACAAATCCAGAGAGCACAATCACCGAAGCTCCTGCTCAAAAATAAGGTCGCTTAACGCCAGCACCTAAACACCCATTGACACAAATACAGCGTGATAAAAAATCATAATTTGCATCCCAATGGTAATTCACAGATAAACTTGATATGGAAATAAAGCGATGTTTTGTTTAAGCGTTTCGCCTTGAGAATCAAGTGACCATATCTTTATTAATTATTCTGATCGGCTTGTTAGGTAGTGCATTTATCAGCGCTACTGAAGCAGCAGTTCTGGGCTCGAGTCGATATAAAATTGAACACCGCAGCGAAGAAGGTGACAAGCGAGCCAAACTTTTAATCCGCATTTTTGATCAGTACGAGAAATTCTTCGGTACGATCCTTTTAGTTGGCAATTTGTTCAACGTGATGGTTGCATCGGTAGGCACTACTCTCGCAATTGCGACCATTGGTGGTGGCGAACCCACAATTTTATCCACGATAGCTGCCACGGGCATTGCAACAGTATTTGTCGTTGTTATAGGTGAACTCACGCCAAAAACTCTTGCAGTGGTAGCCGCCGAAAAATGGGCACTGATAACCGCGCGCATAGTGCTAATTATGATGACTGCTAGTTGGCCAGTAGTCTTTGCATTCACATTAATCCCCAGAGGCATCATTCAGTTGTTTGGCGGGAAAGAATCTATGGCAAGCCCCATCGTCACACCCGGTGAACTACGAACATTAATAGATTTGGGAGAAGCTGAGGGAACGGTTGAAGAAAACACTGGAGAAATGCTTGATAACATCTTCAGATTCGGCGAGATGGAAGTGCGAGACGTAATGACACCGCGCCCAGAAATAATCTGGGTTTCGGCCGACGCTACATTTGGGCAATTCATGGACTCTTACCGATTGTCACCACACACAAGATTCCCGGTATTTGACACCGACCATGATGATGTCGTCGGCATATTTTCAGTCAAAGATGTTTTAGGCTCGATATCTGAGTCAAAACTGGATTTAAATCGTCCGGTGATCAACCTAATGCGCCAGGCTCATTTCATTCCTGAAACAAAACGCCTAGATGATCTATTCGATGAAATGCAAGAATCAGGACACAAGATTTCATTGGTTGTGGATGAATTCGGTGGAATAGCTGGACTCATTACTCTCACACGGGTGGTTGAACAAATAGTCGGAAAGACTGGAGAAGAAGGCTTAAAACCTGACAGGCGATTCGTGACGGTAAATGAAAATACATTCGAATTGGATGGAGGACTTGAGATCGGTGAAGCTAACGATGAATTAGGCCTAGAAATTCCCGAAGGAGACTATGAAACTATCGCAGGATTCTTCCTTGAACAGGCTCAGCATCTGCCCACTATCGGCAGTAGGGTACGATTTGGCAATCTACGAATGCAAGTTGCTGAAATGGAAGGCTCAAAAATAGTCAACATACATATTCGACGAGTAACCGAACTATCAGAACGCACGAATCAATCCATAATTGAAGATGAACCATCCTGATTTTTTAAAACAACTCAATGCGGGGTTGATTCGATCAACAATTCCTGACCGAGCGACTTTAATTGTCGCTTTCTCTGGTGGTCCCGACTCTTCAGCCCTTCTTGCAGGGTTATCGGTTCTAAGTGAAAAAAAATGTTTCAACCTAATTGCCTGTCATGTAAACCATCAAATACGAGTTGACTCCTCTGAAGCAGATGAACTTGCTTCCCAAAAAATTGCAGATTCTCTCGGAGTCAAATTTCTCGCCATTTCTGTAAATGTCCCAAAAATTTCGATAGAGCAAAAAATTTCAATCGAAACAGCCGCCCGTACTTTAAGATATGAGGTTCTATCGCAACTATCTGAACAATACGATGCATATGGTGTTGTAACTGGCCATACGAAAGACGATCAGGCCGAAACGGTTTTACTTCATGCTGGACGAGGGGCAGGGCTGAAAGGTTTAGTCGGAATGAAATACCGATCAACTCTTACATTCCCTAAATCTGACACTAAATTAACAATCCTCCGCCCACTGTTAGATATTTCTCGGCCAACGATCATCAGCTACTGCAAACAAAAAAACATTAAACCGGTTATCGACACCTCTAATAACGATAGACAATACACTCGCAATAAAATCAGGCTGGATGCTTTGCCTGCTCTCGAAGCTGCTACCCCTGGCGCCAAAAACGCTCTGGCCCGATTGGCAGAAAACGTTTCTGATGATTTAGAAGTCGTTAACTGGGTCGTAGAACGTGAACTTCAAGAAGCCGCTTATTCGGACGACAAATACTCACGCTCAAAAATTAATAGTCTGCCCATTTATCTAATCCGCAGAATTCTAATGCTTGGATATAGAAATCACGTCGGGCATTCCCAGCAACTCGAACGAACGCATGTATCTGAAATGGCGTCTCAATTATTAAATCACAGCGGAACATCTATGGATTTGCCCTGCGGGGTATCGTTCCATGTCGATAAAGATTCATTCAGCTTCAGCTCTAATGACAACGACGATTGTCCATATCCTCCACCCATTGTTGAAACAAGCCTGAATCATTTCGGATTTACCCAACTTGATAATGGATTCGCAGTAACCAGCGAACTCAGAAATAGACCGCGCCAACTCGATACAGGCGATTCTTGGGTAACCTATGCATCACCAGCAATTGCAAATCTAAGCCTGCTATTACGCAACCGGAAAAACGGAGATCGATTCCAACCGCTAGGAATGAATCCGCATATAAAACTTCAAGATTTTTTTGTTGGAGCCGGAGTGCCAAAGAGATGGCGAGATAGAGTGCCTCTTATCGAATCCAATAACGGTATTCTCTGGGTGGCGGGATCCCGCTTGGCTGAATGGGGAAAAGTGATGCCGGAACACACCGAGGTCACTCGACTTGAGCTGATTCGACCACAACTTTCAACAAATGATCACAAAATCTGAGAAAGCCGTGGGTTCGCTGCTAGGCCCGGAATTCGTCCGCGTTTCGCTATCGCACGATCTTCAATAGCCTTGACATCGGCAGTGAACGAAATCGGTGATGCTGCAGCAATGTAATAACCAACAGCAAAAACGCTAACGGGAGCTTGGGCTTCAACGAATTCACGTATACGGTCGGGAGTAATTCCACCACTTACAAAAATATCGACGTGACTGTATCCCCCCTGATCCAATCGTGCCCTTATCTCGTGGACCAAATCAGGGGTAACACCACCCCGTTCTTTGGGTGTATCAAGTCGAATGCCACGTAAGCGCTCACGGAGGGCTTTCGCAACATCAACTGCTTCTTCAACTTCATCCTTAAACGTGTCAACCAACGCCACTCTCGGCACTTCAGGGGGCATGTGCTTGTCAAATGCGAGAATAGAACGGACAGTATCACCCATAAGAAGCACAAAAGAATGAGGCATCGTTCCTGAAGGTGTCAGCCCATGTAATTGATGTCCGGCCACCGAAGAGCTTGATGCGCATTTACCAACTACAGCAGAATAATCCATCACCCCCACGACTTCTGGATGAACATGACGTGCTCCGTATGCAATTACAGGTATACCAGATCCAGCTTCCACACACTCTGCGGCTGCAGTCGCCCATCCTGTACAAGAAGCAAGAATACCCAAAATCGCAGTCTCAAATAATCCAAATGATGCATATGGAGCTTTAATGCGCAACGCTACCTCACCAGCTCCTACTGATACACCTTCCTCTAAAGCCCAAACTTCCCTGCCAGTCTCAGGCAGCACACGATTTAAAAGAGTTTTCACTTCAGAAATGCCGCAAAATATCCCATCGCGTTCCGCGGTGAACTCAACTACTACTTCTGGGTTGACTCCTTCATTACGCAAAATCGTCAGAGCCCGATGTAGTTCGTTGTCAGCTGTATAGCCGGTCAGTACCGACCTTCCTATTTCAAAATCGCCAGGAGTAGTCATAGTTTGATGCTATAGGTACCCAAACACAAATAATAAAACTTAACTGTAAAACCAACTTTAACTAGAGAACGAAATAATGGTCAAGATACCAGTGGCGGTGTTGGACGTCCTCTCAATCTCAAACGAAGTAATCCTTTTATATCTTCCCATGCCGTTGAAATTATCTTAACCCGGGTATCAGGATCATCCTCCCAATGAACAGGTATCTCTTTTATCGCATAGTGAGCCTTGCCGGCAAGTAGAAGCAGTTCAGTGTCAAAAAACCATGCGTTATCTTCAACCAAAGGAACAAGGCTCTCCGCAGCCCTCCGTGAAACAGCCTTGAATCCACACTGAGCATCTTTAAATTTCGTCAATGGAAAAAATAAATGAATCAAGATGTTGTATCCCCGAGAAGTAACTTCTCGTTTGAACGATCGGTTGACTACCTTCGAACCTTTGGACAGCCTCGATCCTATAGCGACTTCATATCCTTCATCGACAATAGAGGTAACTAAACTCGGCAATGCTTCGAGACCAGTCGATAGATCAACATCCATGTATAACCTGACATCAGCATCACTTTCACTCCAAGCTTTTTTTAAAGCCCTACCGCGACCTCTTTCCTCAAGCCGCAAAATTGAAAGACCATTGTACTTCTCAGACAACTGTGCGGCGATTTCAGGCGTCCTGTCCACCGATCCATTATCGGCAATCACTACCCGCCATTTCCACTCAGGATGATGTTCGGTAAATGCAAACAACTTCACTACACAATGGGGCAAAGCAGACTCTTCATTAAGAACAGGAATTACGATATCTATTGTTGCTGACATAAAAATATTGAAGTTAGACCCATTTTTTAAACGAATCACTCAGTGATAAAAGTGACGAGTTCCTGTAAACAGCATCACCAATCCCAAACGATCTGCCGCTGCAATTACTTCGCTATCTTTCACAGATCCTCCAGGCTGGACAATCGCCTCAGCACCAGCGTTGGCTGCGTTTTCAATTCCATCTGGGAACGGGAAAAAAGCATCACTAGCCATCACACATCCTTTGGCATTTTCCCCCGCTGAGCGACCTGCTAAGTAAACACTAATAGCTCTATTTGGCTGACCTGCACCCATACCTTGAAGGGCAAAATCTTTGGCGAACACAATAGCATTAGAGTGAACTAACTGACATGCTTTCCAGGCAAATGCCATGTCTCTCAATTGATCATCAGTAGGAGATTTTTTACTGACAACAGTCCATGAAGTCACATTTTCAGAGATTTCATCGGGTTGTTGAACCAAGACTCCACCTGTAACGTTGCGAACGGTCAGTAGAGGTACAGAAGAAGGCCTTACTTCAATCACTCGAGTGCGTTTTCGCCGACGGAATATCTCTAGAGCTTCGTGTTCAAACCCAGGGGCGACAATAACATCAAATAAGGTCCCCAGCATAACTTCGGCAGTTTCACCTGTCACCTTGCTATTAAAGCCTACAATCCCGCCAAATGCTGATACTGGGTCTCCAGCAAGTGCTTTGAGGTAAGCTTCTGATTGGTCTCCATCAATAGCTAACCCACAAGGATTGGCGTGTTTCACAATCGAAACACAATGCTCTTGCTCTGAAGCAATAAGTGAAAATGAGTTTGCTGATACCCACGCAGCGTCTGCATCGAAGTAGTTCAGGTAAGACATGTCAATACCATGTAACTGGTTGGCGTTGACTATCCCCCCCATTTCACCTGGCGTAGCATAAATGCCCCCAGCTTGGTGCGGGTTCTCGCCATACCGAGGAATTGCAACACGATTCCAGCCAAATGTC
>RQOU01000050.1 GCA_008373165.1 SAR202 cluster bacterium
TTCAAGCTGCGTTTGCGGAGCTCGACGCCGGTAGTGCAGAAATGCCAGATCGCACTGTGATCGTCGATCCTTCAGTTGGAGGATGGATCGCATACATGCCGGCCTATCTGAAATCGGGTGGGGCGCTTGGTGTTAAGGCAGTGACGGTATACAAAGGCAATCCCGCAGAGTTTGGGCTTCCTACTACTGTCGGCACGATTTTGGTTCAAGATAAACAGACAGGTGTAGTTGTGGCCGTAATGGACGGTGGCTTACTCACTGGAATTCGAACAGGAGCTGCAAGCGGAGTAGCTACGAGACATTTGGCACGTAAGGATTCCAGAGTGGCTGGAGTTATCGGTACTGGAGTTATGGCGCGTGGGCAGGTTATGGCGTTGGTTGAGGCGGCGGAATTAGAAAAAGTTTTAATTTATTCCAGGAGCGATAAATCTGCCCAGCGTTCTTTTGCGGATGAATTTTCAGAGATCACTGGAGTAGATATATCTTTGGCAGAAAGTGCAGAATCCCTCGTCCGAGAGTCTGACATTGTAACGTTGATCACTAGTGCTACCGAACCAATTGTGAATAGTTCTTGGTGGAAGCCTGGGACTCACATCAATGGTGTTGGATCACATGCACCTGGAATTCGTGAACTGGATACGGCGACCGTGCAAATGGCAAAGGTTATTTGCGATCAGACGCAGGCTTGCTTGAACGAGGCAGGAGATATCCAAATTCCCGTTGAAGAAGGGGTTTATCGCTCAGATGATATTCACGGCGACCTAGGCTCTGTAATTAACGGCAAAATTGCTGGACGTCAGAACGACGAGGAGATAACGCTTTTCAAAAGTGTTGGCTTGGCGATTCAAGATATTTCTTGTGCATCTTTGGTTTATGAACAGGCAAAAGAACAGGGCGTGGGACTTGAATTTGATTTCACACTTTAGGGCCAAAAAAAGTTGTGAGTATAGTGTTCTAGTATCGGTTGTTTGTCGTTAAGTCATCAACTTATCAAGCAGTGAGAACTTCGGTTCCGTTGGGCCCTAGGTATATGGAATGTTCCTTCCATCCGATTTGTGCATTAGATACTTCTACTAGCGGTGGATACTGTCGAAGTGCCCCTTGTTTAATTAATTCTTTTAGAGTCCGTTCAAGAGGTTTTTTAGGCAGGTTATTGAAGTATCGACGGGCTATTGGCAATCCGTTCCAAGACTGAATGGTTTTCAGGGTCTCGAGGTCGATTTTATTAGATGGTTTTGGCTTTCGCTCTAACATGAATACTTCAGGCTTACCTTTATCTTCAACGTAGCCTTTGCCTGATGTAGCAAATGGTTCGATAGCGAAAATTGAACCAGCCTTGAGTGAACCTTTTAGTCCAATTCGTGCATTTGGAATCTGTGGACTATCATGCAGTGTCCATTTTCCGAGGCCATGTCCAGTGAGATTAAAGATTGGGTTGAAGCCCGCACTAGTTATCACTTGTTGAACTCTCTCGCCGATATCTTCTACATCAACGTTTGGCGCGCACATATCGATTGCAGCGTCAAGGGCATCAGAAGCTGCTGAGATCAGGGTACTCCACCTCTGGTCATTGGAAAGATCAACGGAAACCCCACTATCGACTATGAGGCCATCGATATGTGCACCTACATCAATCTTCACCAGATCATTTTCCTCAAACCGTGTATTGTCAGATGGCGCGGAGCAATAATGTGCTCCGATGCTATTCCGACTTGTCTGGGCTGGAAATGGGGGCATTGCTCCCGCTTCTCGGATAATAGTTTCCATGCCCTCTTGCAGTTCGCGTAGCAGGTAGCCTGGTTTTATTTCTTTGCCTGCCCAGCTTCGAGCTTTGGAGGCAATGCGACCACATTCTCGGAGAGTTTCTAATTCTGTAGGGGTTGGATTCACGCGCAGAAACATCCAGTGTTTCGCGAGTCTTTATATTCCGCGTATCGGAACATAAGTCGGGCGTGTTGTATCAGGTTACTTGCTTGGTTGATCGGCACTGACTGAGTCTGCTTCAACGCCAAGGCCTTGTGCAGAATTTATTGCTTTTCTGATGATGGAAAGAGTTACTTTTATTAAGTTTGTCATATTGTTGTTTATGTTTGTTTGATGAATCGGAGGGAAGTTTCATGGCAAAAAAAAACCCCCGTTCATAACAGGGGTTAGTTATCGTTTGTGTCGCTGTGTAGTTAGTTCAACAAGTACAGTGATTTACAACACCAATAACCCCTGAGGGGGTACACGTACACATACAGGCGCAGGCCAGTGTGTTGGTCGATGTTGTTGGAGTCGAGTTATTCATGTCGTTGCATCTAAATATACTCTTGTACTAGGTGTTTTCGCAATTTTTATGTGTGAATGTTTTCCAATAAATGTCTGTATTTGAGGTTTATGTTTTAAATATTAAGTAGTTGAGCAGCGTTATCTGCAAGGATTTTATGTGATTGTTCATCAGTCATTTTTGCGGCAGTAAACTCTTTTAGAGATCGTTTTTGGCTCACAAGAGGAAAGTCACTGGCAAATAGTATTTTTTCGGTTCCGATGGATCTTGCCACGACTTCGAAAATCTCCGGCCGATATAGAAATGGGAATGCAGCAGAGTCGAAATAAACATTAGATAGGGCTGCTCTGACCTCGTTCATTAGACCGTAAAAGGGCAACCCGCCTCCAAAATGCCCGAAAATTAATTTATTGTTCGGGTAGGCGTTTACAAGCGTCATCAAAAGTTCGGGTGTGACGGTTCCTTTTCCGGGATAGCTGTGTCCAACAGGTTCGGACGCATGAATGAGAACGGGCATATCGAGTTGTCTTGCTATGTCTAGAACCGGGGCGAGTACCGATATATCGGCATCTAAAATACCTTGAGTGTCCGGGTGGAGTTCACCAATTCCTCGGGCTCCGGCTTCATAGCAACGCTGAACCTCATTAACTGCTTCTTGACCCCATAGAGGGTTTACACTGCAGAATGGAATTAAGCGATCTGGGTGCAAGCCAGACGCTTCAATATTGTAGTTATTTGACTCACGAGCTACTCCTGGATCAGTCCAACCGAAGCCTGCGCATACCGATGTATCGACACCAGACTTGTCCATGGAGTCAATTAGATTTTGCGCGTCGACGAGTTTTGCTTTTGGATTGGCAAAAAGGCTTCTGAAAGTGCGGTCCATCTGAAAGATACTGTCACGGTCAGATGCAAACTGAGGAGGCATAGCGTGCGTGCAAGTATCGATGATCCTCGTTATTTTGCTTTTTTGATCTTGTTTCACAACAGTCGAACCAGACATTGGCATGTTGAATTGAGCCAAAGATACACTGTGAGTGTGTCGATAACTTGTGGGATGTAATTATCTTTATTTGTTGTACATGTGTCGCTGAAGTTACTGGTATAAAAACCCATAGGGGGTTAATGATTTATCTATGGTCTCTATGATAAGTGACGTGGGGCGAGTTTTAACCCAGCCCGACATTCCGCACGCCGAACCTAAAATGGGTAAGGTCGCTGTTATTTATACAACACCTGAGACGGTAATCAATGATTATGCACGACTTCTTGATCTGGCTGATTACCAGACAGCGCTGACGCCTGACATTGATACGTTTTTGAAGGTCAATATTTCTTGGCAACATTATTATCCTGCATGTTCCAGTGCTCCTTGGCAGATAGACGGAGTTGCTCAAAAGCTTAAGCGTGATGGCTTCAACAAGCTGATAGCTGCCCACAACGGAACTGTAGTGGTGGATCCGATTGAGGGACGAGAGAATAATAAGCATCAACTAGTCGAAGACCGTCTGGGCCTTGATCATGTGGTACTCGATGCACCGCCCATAAAATGGGTGCCATATAGGCCCACCGCGAAGATGTTAGTGCTAGACGATGTTTACAAAGATGGCCTGTACATTCCTGAAGTATTTCCAGGGACAAATATAGTTCAGTTGCCTACGGTTAAAACTCACGTTTTTACCACAATGACAGGAGCATTGAAGAATGCTTTTGGGGGCTTGCTCCATAGGTATCGTCATTGGACGCACTCGGTTATTCACGAAACCCTTGTGGACTTATTACAGATTCAGAAAGAGATTCACTCAGGTCTTTTTGCCGTGATGGATGGAACGTTTGCAGGAGATGGTCCCGGTCCGCGCGCTATGAGGATTCATAACAAAAATGTCATTCTTGCTTCAGCTGATCAAGTTGCGATAGATGCTGTTGCAGCCAAGATGATGGGACTTGATCCCATGTCTATACCCATGATCCGTATAGCTCATGAAATTGGCCTTGGTGTTGGGAATCCCCGTGAAATTGAAGTTGTCGGTGACGACATAGCCGATGTTAATTGGAATTTTGCCGCAACTGAGAGCACTTTGGCTTCGCGTGGGCAGAAGTTGATTTACCATGGCCCTCTCAAACCTTTAGAGGGGGTACTTCTGCGTTCGGGTATAGCTCCGTGGGCGTATTTGGCTTCAAATGTCTATCACAATAAATTTTGGCTACCTTTGATCGGGCGAAAGCGGGTAGCGGAGGCTATGAAGACCCCTTGGGGTAAGCTTTTCGAGAATTATTAGCTTTAACTGGATCTGAGTATTTCGGCTGATAAGTTTGTACTGTATTTCATTCTGAAATGGTTAAAACAAGCTTCAAAATTTTTGAATGATCCATATTAAATATTGGTAACTGTTTCTTTCTAGTACTTGGTAAATAAAGATGCGATTAGGATTTAATTTCGTTAATGGACTGCTCGATACACCACTAGATGATTTACTTACATTCTCGGCGCAGTACGGTGCAACTGACGTTGTCTTACAGTCTTACACCGGGATGGATACCAAAAGCCGCTGGGCCGTGGTTCCGGGTGATAACCGATGGGAATTGAAGGATCTTGAAAGACTTAGGAATCAAGTTGAGTCCCACGATCTTCATCTTGAAGCACTCGAAAACGTTCCCAGTTTTTTTTACGATCACATCATGCTTGGTGGGCCAAAACGTGATGAACAGATCGAAAACATGATCTATACGATTCGCAACATAGCGCGTGCTGGTATTCCAATATTTGGGTATAACTGGATGCCTTCTAGTGTGTGGCGTGACTCAGAAAATGCATTCCATAGAGCAGGGGTTAGGGTGACGGCTTATGACCATTCTCTGCACAGTGATGCGCCACTTACACATGGTCGTTATTACACTGAAGATGAGATGTGGGATAACCTCGAGTATTGGATCAAGATCATCACACCAATCGCTGAGCAAGAGGGCATTCGAATTGGTATACACCCAGCTGATCCTCCTGTTGATTCTGTAGGTGGGATCCCACGTCTTCTGAACAGTTTCGGTGCTTATAAACGGCTTATAGAAATAGTCGATTCTCCGGCAAATGCGATTGAGTTTTGCCAGGGAACGTTTTCAGAGATGCCTGATGCTGCAGGAGAAGGCATTTACGACATGATTGAGTACTTTGGTGAGCGAGGGAAGATTTTATATGTCCATTTCAGGAACGTATCGAATGCGGGGGATCCCTTCAAGGAGGAATTCATTAATACCGGCCACGTTGATATGTATAGGGCAATGAAGCTATATAAAAAAGTTCGCTTCGATGGTGTTTTTGTTAACGATCATGTTCCAATCACCTCAGGTGATTCACAATGGGGACATCAGGGTAGAGCCTACGCAAATGGTTATATCCAAGCACTGTTGGATGTTGTGGGTTGAGAGGCTGAATTTTCAGATCATTTTTGGTGCGTGCTCAACTCGTTACTGGAATTTATGAGTCGATGTAATTGTTGGCTTTTGCGTAGCTTAGCAAGCAGTTCGATTAAGTTAGCTAGGCGCCAGTGGTAGGTGGTGTAGTGTCGCCTTCAGCTTCGTGAAGCGTTGAGTCGTTGTGAGAAAATACCCCTAGGTCGCGCCCTTGATGCACATGTACCACTAAATCTTCTCGTTCAATACCTACAGCGTCGGTGAGGTCTTCATCCACCATAGATATCAGTTCTTGAATGGCTTCTTGGGTTAGCGATTCGTTAACAACCATTGTTGCGTGTACGAGACCTGGCACAAAGTGGAGGTCGAGTCGTCCGATAGGTTTACTGTCCTCGAGTATCGTATAACACTCTCCGTTAGGTGTACGAACCTCTCTTTCAAAATAAAATTGTGCCATCGTGCTATTGCCTAACTTGACCCTGTCCGCGGATTTTCCACTTGTAACTTGTTATTTCCTTAAGTCCCATGGGACCTCTGGCATGCAGTTTATTGGTTGATATTGCTACTTCGGCTCCGAGTCCGAATTCACCGCCGTCGTTAAAACGCGTTGAGGCATTTGCGAAAACTGCTGATGCGTCTGCCTCGTTCAAAAAGCGCTCTATTACTTCGTTATTTTCTGAAACTATGGCCTCTGAATGCCCTGAACCGTAATTGCTAATGTGGGTGAGTGCTTCATCAATAGAGTCGACGATTTTTACAGATGCGATTAACGCTAAGAATTCTGTGCCAAAATCACCAGATACTGCCTGCTTGATTTCTGCTCCGCTGGCTAGTGCATCAAGTATGCTCATAGCCCGGCTGTCGGCTCGCAGTTCTACGTTTTGGATACCGAATTCATGTGCGAGTTTGGGCAAGAAATTATGCGCAACTGCCTGGTGGACCAGAACTGTATCGAGGGCATTGCAGACTGTGGGTCGTTGAACCTTCGCGTTGACGACGATTTCAAGCGCGTTATCTAGATCAGCATCAGCATCTACATAAGTGTGGCAGACTCCAATTCCACCTGTTATGGCGGGCATCCTAGCGTTTTGGCCTACGAAATTAACTAGCTCTGCGCTTCCGCGCGGGATCATTAGATCAATTGCCTCGTCCATCTGAAGCATTTCTTTTACAAGTGCCCGATCAGTTGATTCGATGAATTGAACAATATCACTGGGGATGCCTGCTGATTCGACTGCGTCTTTTATGATCGTTGCTAGAGTCATGTTTGTCAGAATGCACTCTTTACCGCCTCTTAGAATGACAGCGTTCCCAGATTTTAGGCACAGTGTGGCAATATCGATCGTTACATTTGGTCGACTCTCGTAGATAACTCCGATTACTCCGATTGGTACTCGTACACGTTCAAGGTGTAGACCATTTGGAAGATTTCGCTGTTCTAAAACTTCACCTATTGGATCTTCTAGTTTCGAAATGCTTCGAGCAGCGTCTGCCATGTCTTGTACACGGTTGCCGTTAAGAGTCATGCGATCTCGTATATGGAAATCCATCCCATCACGCTTTGCGTTTTCAAGATCTTCTGCATTGGCGTCTAATATTGACGTACTATTTGCCTCAACTGCTTCGGCAATTGCGATGAGTGCAGTATTTTTTATTTCAGCAGTGGCTGTAGCTAAATAACCTGATGCAGAGCTAGCAGCCTTCGCTTGCTCAGAGAGTGATAATTTCGTCATTTGGTACTGATAGTGGTTTGATTATTTTTCATGTGTTATGAGGTATATGATGCCTCGTTATTTACGGCAGTGCCATATTATTTCGGTGAACCACTTCCGCACCATAATAATGGCCGAGAAGAGTTGGTAGAGATTTTGAGTTGTTTCCTTTGATCAGTTCAACCTCGTCTGAATCGTATGATGTGATGCCCCAACCGATCGTGGTCCCGTCGCGCTCAGTGACTTCAATAATATCTCCTCGTTTGAATGGTCCCTTGACTGAGACTACTCCGATCGGCAACAAACTGTGTCCTTGATTTCTCACGGCATTAGCAGCACCAGAGTCGACAGATATGCTCCCGCGATGTTCGGAGCGTCCAGTTAAAATCCAACGCTTTCGACTTTCTCGACGCGAAACAGTTGGTATAAAACGAGTACCAATTGATTCGCCATTGCAGATGGATTCGATGACATTTTTAACGTGCCCTGACGCTATAATCATCGGGATTCCAGAGTCCATAGATATACGTGCTGCCTCGAGTTTGCTAGTCATCCCTCCACTGCCTTGTTGGTCGCTCGGCCCCAGTGCTGATTGTTGAATATCGTCGGTTATTTCAGTTACATGATCAATTAGCTTGGAATCTGGATCTATCTTTGGATCGGTCGTGTGTAAACCATCGATTTCACCGAGAAGAATTAGTAAATCGGCGTCTACGGTGTTAGCCAACATAGCCGAAAGCCGGTCATTATCGCCGTAAACATCTCCAGTGAGTTCTTCTACCGCGACCACGTCATTTTCATTGAGTATTGGCACTGCGCCTACTGCCAACAAAGCATCCAGTGTATTTCGTATGTTCAGGTAGCGTGATCTACTTTGTAAATCACCTCTAGAAATGAGAGCTTGGGCTACCTCAAAGTCGTGTTTAGCCGCAAGTTGTTCAAATGCCATCATCAACTGGGGTTGTCCTAGCGCTGCGAGAGCTTGGCGATAAGCAATTGTGCCGCGTTGTAGCTTATCTTTGCCGGGGGTCCGTGAAAGTGGGTCCTGACCAGCAGCCACTGCACCGGAACTGACAATCAGCACGTCAACGCCAGATTTTTTCATCGACGCTATTTGTTTGATAATGTCCTCGATAGTCTTGAGGTCGAGTGAATTTTTACCTCCCGTTAGAAGGTTGGTGCCAAGTTTTATTACTATTCGCTGTGGCTGATGCATATCTTTAGTTTGATCATGTTCGGAATCGGCTGTGTTGTATGACGGTATAAGTTCATTGTCTCGCAAATTGTTTTACAACAACCGAAATTTATAATGACTATTTTGTAACGTTGACCCGTCTCAGTGCTAGCATGGAACAACACCAAGGTCACCGATTTTGCTCGATGGCCCTTTCGGTGTGCTGGCTGCCACTTGGCGGCTAACGCGTGGACATATAGAACTAAAAACCCCTTGGAACGGGTCTGAATGAGTCTTTCGGGGTTACTGCCACTGCTCGGCCAAACTGAGCAGTTCGCAGCTTTGGTAAATAGCCTACGTGCTCCCAGGGCACAGGCGGCGTTGATAGCACCCGATCCAGCCATCGAATGTACGGTAGCTGCGCTCTGGTGCGAGACGGACGCGCCTGTTTTCGTTCTTACTCCTAATCCCGAGTCGGCCAGGAGACTCTATGATCGGCTATTCACCTGGTTAGGTGATGACTCCCCTATCTTTCATTTTGCTGAGTCCGAAGATATTCCGTTTGAACGGTATGTACCAGACCATGGAGCAAGTCATCAACGATTACGTGCACTGGCGGCACTCCGAGGTGAAGTTAAAGGAGTAACCCGCCCACTGATTGTAGCGTCGGTGAATGCAGCATCTCAGGCGACCCTTGAGAGGTCGGTATTCGATTCATATACCCAGTCCCTCGGTATTCGGAATCGCATTAATCTCGAGAATCAAATTCAGAAGCTTATTCAGATGGGTTACGCTCATGAACCAACAGTAGAGATACCGGGGACATTCTCGCGTCGGGGCGGAATCTTGGACATATTTCCGGTCTCTAAAGATCGTCCGGTCCGTATTGAACTTTTCGACGACGAAATTGAGAGTATTAGGCATTTCGACCCTCTAACTCAGCGATCTGCAGGTAAAGTTCGTACCGTCACTATCCTGCCGGCCTACGAGACCCTCCCTCAATTGGCCAACCAAGATCGGGTGCAAGAATTGCTAGGGGAAATGGATCTCATTGGTACTTCCGAAGAGGCGCAGCGACGAATTCCCTCCGAACTAAGCCATGCTCTCGCCGGAGAAGTTGTTAGCGAAATAGCGTTTTATGCAGGGTTCTTCAATTTAGGGAGTGTATTTGATTATTTACCAGCTGAAAGCTTGATGGTTGCACTACGACCTGGTGCAATCGAAGAGACTGCTCGATCTCAAGATAGTCGTATGGCCAGGTTGCGTGAGATCAAAGAAAAGCGTGGTGATGTTCCGGTTGGATTTGCACAACCGTATATTGAATGGGGTTTTATTTCTGACGCAATTGAAGCTCGTCCGAAGAGTATCAAGTTATCGCCATGGGGTATAGGTGGTGAAAGTTCAAGTGATTCGATCCGCCTGCCACTCAACCATCCATCCTTGACTAGCGGAGGTGTGGACCAGGCGATCAATGTAATGAAAAGTGATATTGCTGAGAAAAAACGAACTATTGTGGTAACCAATCATGCTAATCGTTTTCACGAACTTGCTACTGAAAAAGGTGTTTCGACTATCCTGGTAAACGATGTTTTAGAAGCTCCTGAACCTGGTGAAATTCATGTGGTGCCGGGGCATCTACTGACCGGATTTTCTATCAATGCAATTGACGGTTCCGAAATAACAATCTTGAGTGACGCCGAGGTATTCGGGATACAAAAAGAGCGCCGGCGTATTCGAAAAAGGGTAATGCGAAAAGGCCCCGCACTTGAGCAGCTTAAGGAAGGTTCATACGTTGTTCATGTAGAGCATGGGGTAGCAAGATTTGCAGGAACTGAAGTCATGGGTTCGGAGGGCCAGGAGTATCTGGTACTTGAGTATGCCGACGATGACAAACTCTACGTTCCTACTGAGCATCTCGACCGAATCCAGATTTACCATGGCACTGGCGATACAGCGCCCAGACTCACTAGGTTAGGGACCCAGGAGTGGAGTAGAGCTCGATCGCGGGCTAAGAAGGCAACCGAGCAACTTGCGGGTGAATTGATAGCTCTTTACGCATCACGTCAAGTTGCCAATGGATTTGCTGCAACTGCTGACACTCCCTGGCAGGATTCTCTCGAGGCCAGTTTTCCGTATGCAGAAACCCCTGATCAATTAGCGACGATTGAGGCTGTTAAAGCTGATATGGAATCTACTCAGCCAATGGATCGGTTGGTGTGTGGAGATGTTGGGTATGGTAAGACAGAAATAGCGTTGAGGGCTGCCTTTAAGACTGTTCAATCTGGTCGACAGGTGGGCATTCTTGTTCCAACGACCGTTCTTGCTCAACAGCATTTGGAAACCTTTTCCGAAAGACTCGAGCCGTTTCCTGCATCAGTTGACATGTTGTCCAGATTCAGGACAGATCGTCAGCAGAAAGAAATCGTCAAGAAAATTGCTAACGGCAGTGTAGATATCGTCATTGGAACGCATCGGTTGCTTCAGAAAGATATTCACTTCAAGGATCTTGGCCTTGTGATCATTGACGAAGAACACAAGTTCGGCGTCTCGCATAAAGAACGTCTTAAGCAACTGAGGACTCAGGTAGATGTTATGACATTAAGTGCCACGCCTATCCCTCGTACGTTGCATATGTCACTTGCTGGTGTGCGAGATACGAGCACCATTGAAACACCTCCAGAGGAACGCTTGCCCATTAAGACCTATGTGTCGGAAGAAAGCGATGATCTTACTCGTGAAGCTATCCTCAGAGAACTCGATCGTGATGGGCAGGTTTTCTATTTGCACAATCGGGTGAAGGATATCGAATTGATCGGGAATAAGATCCAGGAGCTTGTGCCCGAAGCCATCGTTGCAATTGGTCACGGGCAAATGCCTGAAGACGAGCTTGAACAAGTGATGGCCGCATTTGAGCGTAGAGAATTTAATATTTTGTTATGCACGACGATCATTGAGTCTGGAATTGATCTCCCCAACGTCAATACCTTGATAGTTGATCGTGCGGATATGTTCGGTTTGTCGCAGCTTTACCAGCTTCGTGGTCGTATCGGACGTGGCACTAATCGTGCTTACGCTTATTTGATGGTCCCGCGCGCTAAACAACTTACAGAGCAGGCCGAACAACGTCTCAACACGATTCTCGCTGCAACTGAACTGGGTGCGGGTTTCCAGATTGCCTTGCGCGATCTAGAGATTCGAGGCATTGGGAATTTGTTGGGATCTGAGCAATCAGGCCAGATATCAGCGATCGGATTTGACCTATATACAAAATTGTTATCTGAGGCGGTTCGTCAACTTAAAGAATTGGAAGGCGGACAAGACGCTATTACACCTTCCTTACCTGAATTTTCCACTGTTCGGGTTGATATAGGAATCGATGCTCGAATTCCAGATAGTTATATCGAGGATCTTGCACAACGTTTATCTATATACCAACGCCTGGCTCGGATAAACAGTGATACGGAACTTGACGATTTAGATGAGGAAATTCGAGATAGATTTGGTCCGATGCCTACTCATGTTAAATTGCTGATGAAGACTTCTCGTATGCGAATTCTGGCTGGCCTTGCTGAAATCGATCTGGTTGCGGCTAACGAAAAGCGTGCAACTTTGTCGTTACGACAACCTACTGATGGAGCACGCGGCCCACTTCAGAAGCAACTTGGCGCAGGCGTCGATGTGGGTCATATGCAGATTCGTGTTGAAATCGATAGAGATGACGTTGAATGGATCGATGAGTTGATGGCTGTTATCGAACAGATAAAAATGTTCAAAGAACAGATGATTCAAATGATGGATATGGCCCAGATCTCGGTAGTAGATCCTCTGGCAGTTAGCTCGATACCAAAGGGACAGGCATAGGCGGTAATTTTTGTCGCATAATTGTGAGCTATGGTTCGCCGCTCTTGCTATGTGGTTGTAGTTGTCGTGTAACCTGCGTCGCAAATGAATTTTATTATGGATATTTTGCTGGAGTTAGCATGGGTAAGAAACAACCGTTAAATCCTCAAGTGACTATCATCGGTTGCGGAACTCCGACACCACTGCCAGATCGATTTGGGTCTTCATATGTGGTTCAGGTTGGTGATGAAAAGCTTCTGTTTGATTGCGGTCCGGCGACTACCTGGAAACTTGCACGTGCTGGTATTTCAACCACTGAAATTGACAATGTTTTTTTTACGCACCATCACTTTGACCATGACGCGGACTTTCCAACTTTCATCCTTACACGATGGGACCAGATGGTTCCAAGAGATCGATTGTTAAACGTTTACGGTCCTCGCCTCACAGAAGAATTCACCAATGGCATCATAGATGAAGACACAGGCCTTTTTGCTCATGATTGGAAGGCTCGTGTCAACCACCCGGCTTCACAGATCACATTCGCTGACCGGGGAGGTGTTTTGCCTAGAAGCAAGCCTGAGGTAGATCCCCACAATATGGGGCCTGGCTTAATCAAATCAGGCGGTAACTGGGAGGTTACCGCAGCGCCTGCTGATCACGTCCAGCCTTATCTAGATTCACTGGCGTACCGAATCGACACGCCTGATGGTTCGGTAGTTCTTACTGGTGACACAGCCCCTTGTGACACGGTGACAGAATTAGCTCGCGGAGCAGACGTGTTGATGATGATGTGCTGGGAATCGCATGACCGGATGGACGGGAACGAGCATTCAGGAGCGTCTTCTTCGATTCTTGGTGCCGCCGAAACTGCTGCAGAAGCTCAAGTTAAGCAACTCGTGATGGTGCATATTGGAGCACGCTTGACTACTGCAGAGATGAAAGGGCCGCGCGAGGTAGAAGCTCAGCAGGCTTGGAACGGCAAACTTATCTGGGGTGATGAGATGATGAGAGTTCCATGGCCCGATTGACATCACCTGACAAGAAATATCCAAGCATTAAACCGTTAGAAGTGGTCGTTGAGAGTAACCTTGAATTAACGACACGTGACGGGGTGATTTTACGGTCTGATGTATATCATCCGACGGATGATCAGGCGTATCCATCGCTTGTGTGCCGCACGCCGTATAACAAACAATTACCGCGCTATATTGAAACTGCTACTGATCTGGCTAAACGGGGTTATTGTGTAGTTGTTCAGGATTTCCGAGGTAGATATGCCTCAGATGGAGATTATCACTGGATGTGGCGTGAGCGCTCTGAGACCCATGATACCGAAGATGGTTATGACACCATCGAGTGGGCAGCGACATTGGAATGGAGTGATGGACGGGTAGGTACATGGGGGCATTCAAACGCTTCATGGGCGATCTGGATGATGCTGGATTCCCAGCCTCCTAGCCTCTCCTCAACTCTTGCCAGTGGCATATCACAAAATATCTTGGATATTAACTTCGGGATTTTCGAGACAGGTCGTCGGCTTGAGTGGACTCACATGATGGCAGCCGATATGCGTCGAAGAGCAGAACTTACTGACGGAGCGATAACACCAGCTCAGGCTTCAAAACGTTGGAATGAGGTCGAGCGCGGCAAATACATATGGTGGTTGCCGCTTGGAGATATTCCTGGTGGAACATTCTCTGAACTTAATGATCAACTCCAAACGTATCACCGTAATCAAAACAAGGAATATCAACATTTTGGAGATATTCACCCGAAGGTAAGAACTCCTGTTTATCAAATAACCGGATGGTGGGATCGGCTTATTGGCACAGTAGATAACTTTCATGGCATCACAAAAAATGGTCCTGACAAATTGCGTAATAAGCATCGCCTTATTATTGGTCCCTGGGGTCATGATGCTACTCAATATCAGGGGAAGATAGGACCTGTGGACTATGGATCAGATGCGACGACGACATATGCGGATCTCATAGCTCGCTGGTACGATTTTGATTTGAAAGGCATTGAAAACGGGTTCGCAGATGAAGCACCGGTCCAGATGTGGGTACTTGGTGAAGATAAGTGGCGCGGAGAAAATGAATGGCCACTCGCACGGACACATTACAAAAAGGTTTATCTCCATTCTCAAGGCTCGGCCAACACTATTTGGGGGGACGGGTCACTTTCCTGGGAATTACCTCAGGCTAGCGAGAGTCGATTAGATGAATACGATTATGATCCGCGCGATCCCGTAATGAGCCTTATGCGTGGAGATTCTCAAGCGGCACCTGTAGATCAGTCTCCTCATGATCACCGCCAAGATATTCTGGTTTACGACTTTCCTGTAGTAGATTCCAATCTTGAACTTGTAGGTCCGGTCTCGTTGAATTTATGGGCTCAGACCGACGGATTTGATACGGACTGGACGGCAAAACTTGCTGTGGTATACGAGGATGGATTGGCCGTTAATCTAACTTATGGAATCATGAGGGCCCGTTATAGAGATGGATATGACAATCCGAAGCTTTTGAAACTTAACGAGCCCTTTGAGTACACGATAAAGCTAAACCCTATAGGTTGCCTGTTGAAGCCAGGGCAGAAACTGCGGCTTTATGTATCAAGTTCGGATTTTCCGAACTTCGACCGCAATCATAATAATGGCCAAGATTATTGGTCTGACTCAGATTTGCGTGTAGCTCACCAGCAAGTTTTCCATTCAGTCGATCGGCCTTCACATATTTTGTTGCCGGTTATACCGAATTAGTAGCGTCCTGATAAAACTAAATTCTTTACGATTTCAGCAAAGCAGAGTGGTATTACGGTTTAAATTGCCTTAAAGAATTTGCGATTAACTATCGGATAATGCAATGGGAATTTTATGAAAAGAAATCTGTATCAAGGTGTTGAGCAATGTTCATGCCACTATGGTTATGTGGTGAAATCTTCTAAATTTAGAGGTAGGACAAACTGCTTATGAATGTTCAACGGCTGAATTATTTCCAACAGGTGAAAGCTTCTGGTCGTGCTATTGCTTTTCTCGGCCTTTTACTTGGGTTGACCGCAGGGGTTTTTACGGGCGTTGGACTCAAACACCTAATTGGAGATCCTCTTGTTTCAGGTTTGGAATCACTTCTGTTCTATGGAGCATTCGGCGGAAGTTCACTAATAACACTCTTTGTAATGCTCAATTATTTGATGATGAGCCTGCGAGTTTCTGGTGAAGGAATTGCCATACAGCGTGGAATGAAATCCGCCATGCTTGATGTGGATGTCATTGTGGCTGTGCGTGTGGCTGAAACAAGATCAAGAATGTCACGAGCTGCAAGCGAGGCAACTAAACCTGGCAAGCAAGTTAGCCAGATGTGGAGTGTGATGGGTATCGGTTCGGGTGTTGAGATTGATTTCTTGGGTTCAGACAACCAAGAAGTGCAAACATGGTTTATATCATCGAACGAGCCTAGTAATCTCTGTGAAAAATTGCAGTCGGTAATTTCGCATTTTCAGGGTGATAAAGAGTCAACAGATCGATCGATTTCTGTTCAGCCTTAGGGGTTGCTGAGTGATTAGTCGGGTAGGAAATTGATAGTTGCCCTGTTTAGGGCGTCGAATTCGCTTTCAGTTAAGTTCCAATTCATAGCTGCGGCATTATCCGCTGCCTGACGGGCTGATTTCACGCCTGGTATTGGTAGAGTGTCTCGTTTGATAAGCCAGTTAAGAGCTACTTGTGAAGGCGTTGATTGATGCGCGCTGCCGATGTCTTTCATCAAGGAAATTAATGGTGGTAATACCTTTAGTCGCCTGCCTGCCCAACGCAATCGGCGTGGTAGAGGTGGAGGATTATGTGGCCCGTACTTCCCGGTTAATAAGCCTTCGGCAAGAGGGCCGTAGGATATAACTGACACGCCCAGTTCTTTGCATGCATCCAAAATCCCGTTGGATTCAGGAGATCGATTGAGCAGACTGTATCCGATCTGATTTGAAGCCAGTTGGATTCCTCTGCCTGAGAGGATTTCATGTGTTTGTTTTGTCTGTTCGGATGTGAAATTTGATACACCTACAGCTTTGACGAGACCATCTTCGGTCGCATCGGCTAGGGCATCAACCCAATATTTGAAATTACGGGGACGTAGTGGAAAATGAATTTGATAAAGATCAACTGACTGGACACCAAGTCTCTTCAGGCTATTTTTCAGTGCATTGCGGAAAGAATGATGTTTCCATCGCCATGGATAAGGGAAGAACTTGGTCGCGACAATTGTTCGGTCTGATGAAGATTTTTTATCTACTTGAGAGTTGTGTATTAATTTTCCAAGTATCTGCTCTGATCGTCCTCTACCGTATATTTCGGCAGTGTCGAACCAGTTGATGCCACCAGATATACAAGCGGAAAATGCATTAGCAAGATCTACGTCTGTATATGATCGACCGTATCCCCAGTAAAACTTCCCGCCCCACTGCCATGTTCCTGCACCTACGCGGCTTACTTCTATGTCGCTTTGGCCAAGCTTTACACGTTTTGATCTCATTGTTGTCGGCGTATCGCAGTTGGTAGGCATGGATAAGAGCTTATCTGGATTGACTTCACATCACAGGTTTTTCTGCTCAAGAAAAGATTGATGCTATAGCGGTAATATCCTATTCTTCGGGATTATCAGTTTTGTTGCTAGAACAGCACCACGTTCTTTCGGGAGATTAAAGTTGCAGGAAGATTCAAAACGCCCCAATATCGTATTTTTATTTCCCGATCAATTTCGAGCGGATTTCACGGGATTTAATGGGGCTGACTGGCTTAACACTCCCAATATTGATTCCATTGCTGAAAATGGAGTGTCTTACTCCAATTCATTCTCGGCATCACCAATCTGCGTTCCAGCACGCACAGCTTTGTTAACGGGTATGAATGCGATTAGGAATGGTGTCACTACCAATCTTCACAACCTTCGTGCCGACTGGCGAGACGCTGGATTACGAACATGGCCTGAGATTTTATCTGAGAACGGTTACTACACTGCTGGCATTGGGAAGATGCATTTTTACCCATGGGATGAGAGACGGGGTTTTCAGTACCGGGTAATTTGTGAGGACAAGCGATGGCTGGAGGTACGGGACGATTATTACCATTACCTAAAGCGGCATGGTTTGAGAAAACTGCATGGCAATGAAATGCCTGGATATCATGAAAACAAAGGGGCTGTAATTCATGACATTCCATGGGAGCACTCATGGGATCGATTCGTCGGGTCAGAGTCGGTCAAATTCATTGAACAATACGGGTCTGATCAGCCATTCGCAATGATGGTTGGGTTTCCAGGACCGCACTGCCCATATGATCCGGATGAGCGTTTCTTGGAGGGTATAGAGGAATCTAAAATTCCAGAATCCGCACCTGAGGTGCGTGCCCATTCTCCTAAAATGCGCCAGGGGAATGTTGAGGGTAACAAGCGCCCATGGAATGGGGTTGACTACGCTGAATTCCCCGATTCGGCCAAGCATACTGTCCGAAAGCATTACTCAGCATTAGTTCAGCAGATTGATTTCGAGGTGGGTGCAATAATTGATGCCCTGCGTAAAAAAGGGTTGCTAGAAAATACCTATGTTGTACTTGCTTCTGATCACGGTGATTATCTTGGTGATCACAATTTGATTGGCAAAGCATCATTTTTTGAGTCAGCGATACGGGTTCCAATGGTTGCAATGGGACCAGGGATTGAAGCCGGGCAAACTCAAGAGGCTATGGTTGAGTTACGGGACATCACTGCGACTATGTTAAGTTGGGCTGGTGTCGATCAGCCGGCATGGTACGATGCACAACCTCTGCCTGGCGAAGGTATGCCTGGTGACTCAGGCCGTTCTAATATTTTTGGATTACTCGGTGACGGCTGGATGAACTATGACGGTCGATATAAGTTGCA
Organism: SAR202 cluster bacterium; assembly: GCA_008373165.1. Classification (GTDB taxonomy): domain Bacteria; phylum Chloroflexota; class Dehalococcoidia; order Lucifugimonadales; family Lucifugimonadaceae; genus Lucifugimonas. The sequence goes on from RQOU01000050.1 coordinate 18,319, forward strand.
CAAATACCGCACAGGAGAGAACTTGTTATTTGACATGTTGAATGATCCGCAAGAGCAGGTAAACCTTTATGAAAATATCGAGTTTGCTGAGATAGTTCGTCGACTTGATGCCGAATTAACTAATGAATTAATGTCATCTATTGACTCCTCCATGGATGACAGGCTAGCTCAAAATGGTGATATGTCACAAGATCCTTCGTTTGGTTATGAAAGCTGGCATCGGCCTTGGCCAAATTCGCCTCGCACCTCCAAAGCGAGGTACGAAAAACCAAAACTCGGGTGACCTGTTTGCGATCTCGTGTGATTTAACAAAAAGCTTGGCTATTTATTTAAGTGGCCACTATGGAGTAAATGATGACAAGACCGTCTGTGGGCGAGAATGGTGAAGATGCAGCCAAGAAGCCGAACATAATAATTATTATGGTCGATGATCTTGGATACTCGGATCTAGGGTGTTATGGCGGCGAGATCAATACCCCTAACATCGATTCGCTTGGTTATTCTGGTCTGCGATTTACCCAAATGTATAACGGTGCCCGTTGCTGCCCTTCGAGGGCTGCTTTACTAACTGGTTTGCATCCACACCAGGCTGGCATCGGACAGATGACTTCCGATCTGGGAGTTCCTGCTTACCAAGGGTATTTACGCGACGGCTGCGTCACTGTGGCGGAGGTTCTTAAAGACGCAGGATACCGCACGCTTCTATCTGGTAAGTGGCATGTTTCAGGTAGTTGGGATAATCGGGAACGTTCCAGTTGGGTGTTAGGTGATAAGAAGCACCCGCTTCCCAAGCAGCGTGGGTTTGATCGATCATTTGGATTATTGAATGCAGCTGATTCTTACTGGAATCCGAAGTCACTGATTTTAGAAGACGTTTTAATTGATGTTGAGACCACCGATTTTCATATGACTGATGCAATTACGGATCATGCAGTCAACCAGATCACAGAGTCAGTTGAACTTGGTAGCCCGTTTTTCCAATACGTTGCATTTACCGCTCCCCACTGGCCGCTGCACGCATGGGAAGACGACATCGTGAAGTATGAAGGTAAATACATGGCAGGTTACGATGCCATTCGTACCGCCCGCCATGAACAACAAAAGGGACTCGGTGTCGTGGATGATAAATGGGAGATTTCACCTCGAGATTCCGATTCACCTGATTGGGATGATGTTCAGGACAAAGAATACGAAGACATCCGTATGGCGACGTACTCAGCTATGGTCGAACAGGTGGATAGAGGTGTTGGACGAATTATCGATACGTTAAAGAAAAATGATGAATTCGATAACACGGTAATTATGTTTCTTTCGGACAACGGGGGGTGTGCCGAATTATTTCAAGAAGATACAGATTGGCCAGATGCCTCTCAATGGGAGAGCTCCACGACTCTCGAAGGAGAGCCCGTGCGGGTAGGGGACATCCCAGGTCTGCGTCCGGGTCCGGACACCACATTTCAAGCTGTCGAATTGCCGTGGGCGAACGTTTCTGACACACCTTTTCGATTGTTTAAACGTTGGATTCATGAGGGCGGTATCTCAACTCCGTTCATCGTTCATTGGCCTGACCAGGTGGGTAAGTCCGAAATTCTCCACAACCCTATGCATATCGTCGACATTTCAGCTACGTGCTATGAAATAGCTGGAGCGGAATACCCTTCACAACACCACGATGTGGAGATAACACCTTTAGAGGGTGAAAGTTTCCTTCCGGCCCTACGAGGTGGAAACTGGAATCGTGAACAGCCGATCGCGATCGAGCATGAGGGTAATCGTGGTATTCGCGTTGGTGATTGGAAGATGGTGGCCGAGTGGGACAAACCTTGGGAGTTGTACAACATTTCCGATGATAGAACTGAGCAGAATAATTTGATCGATGGTGAAACGGATCGTGCGAAGGCTTTAGAGAAGGCGTACGTTGCATGGGCCGAACGTGCTGAAGTATTGCCTTGGCCTGTCGACCCTCGTGTGTTAGCAAAACGGCTCAAAGGCGATCATGCTCATATATCTCAGCATCGCGCGCCTTTAAGCGGTGAGATGAAATAGCTGGAATTGACAGCATATACTTTACGGAAGTTTTGACGGGAGATTGCAGGAGTTTTAGATGGTCTGGATCAGAATAGCGATATCGAAGCTGGTGATGAATACCGTTCTTGTTCTACTCGCAACGATTGTTTTAGTGTTAGCAGGGTGTGGTAGTGATTCAACGTTAGATGAAGGTTTCGTTCAAATTAGGACGGCTCCTGATAACTATACGGTTGATGACTTGAAAACCTTTGGCTTCAAGACCTCGAAAAACTATGACGTGGAGGGCTTACCTGATGCACTAGACGCATGGAAGGGCTTCTGGGGTCTCGATCCTTATGACCGGCACGATTATGAGATTCGTTTCTATGCATCCCATGACCTTGCTGTTTCGAGCGGTAAGCCTATGGCTATCGAATCGACCGGTCCAGAGTTCGAAGCCAGCCGTGAAACACAGACTTGGACCGAGGGCGTGAAAGACAGGTGGCAGGCTCAGGGGGTTACTGATATATCGGGTGGCGCCAGCAAGCAGTCTAAACCACGCCCGACTTACCCTAACTGGGCGATACTTGGGAATATGGTGATCCTGTGCGATGGCCTTGATTCTGAGCAGTCTCTCATTAGATGTGACGCACTAATCAACAATTTTTTGCCGTCCGAAGAAAGTTAGTTTTAACCTTGGTCAGGATTAATTATCAGCTTATTTGAATGTTTTCGCTGCGCGCCAGGCCATACTCCACAGGGGTCCTTCTCTACGGGCAGCGACTACTGTGGTAATCGCTGAGACTACAACTAAAGATGCCGATGTTATGCAGTACGTGCATAGTGCTTTGATCACAAAGATTTCGATGATGGTCAGGTAGATCGAACCTACTAGTCCGATTGCCGAAGAGATGCTTGTAACAATCCTTCCAAGTAAGCTGTTGGTTTGGGATTGAAATGCGTGCAACGCACCTAGCATTATCAGGGAGTAGGTAACCATGCCATATGCTGAAGCTGGGACACCAAAAATCTTCGCCCACTTACTGTTGAGAACAGTATTACATCCGTCGATGCTACAGGCTATCTCCGAGTGGAGAATTGCATTTGTTGTCAAATAGGTTGTAATGGCCAAACCCCCAAGTCCCAGTCCAGCTATGAACAGCCACAGACGGGATGACCGGCTGAAACTTGTTTGTGACACTAATCTCCTACTTCGGCCAGCGCCTTCTCGATCTTTACCCTGTAGTTGCCGTATTCTTGCAGGCCTCCTATGTTCTCTCCGTTTATGAAGAAGGTAGGCGTTGAATTCACACCTGCATCCACTGCTGCATCTCGATCAGCCTGGACTTTAGCTAGGTACTTGTTGGTGCTCAAGCATTCATCGAATTGATCTAGAGAAAGACCCGTCATTTGTGCAAATATTCTGAGATTTGTATCTGAGAATGTGCCTTTGTTCTGTCCGTTCAAATTTACAAATATTGTTTCTTCGTATTCATGGAACCGGCCTTGTTCTGCTGCACACTCGGCTGCTTCAGCGGCGCGCCATGATTCTGGGCCAATGAATGGGAAGTGTCTAAATAGAATATTTACACGTCCGTTGTTGACGTATTCGCGGATAATCTGTTGCCCTGGCCCGAGGGTAAAATTAGCGCAGGCCGGTCACTGGAAATCCCCGAACTCCACAAGGGTTACGGGGGCATCGGGATCTCCAATTAATGATCCACCTGAGACCAGAATAGAGCTATCGATCGCCTCATTGGAATCGTTTGGGGACAGTGTCACGAATGTAATTGTGGCGATGGCAGTGATGACGATTGCCACTCCTACCATAAGCATCCAGTTTTTCTGCACGTAATTCGAGGAATTCTTGGATTTGTTTTGTCTACGCTCTTGCCTTGAGGTCAATTTTGATATCTGTAACCAGCTTGAATGAATAAATTATTTACGCACTTAAAGGTATCAGGCTAGATTTTGCGGCCGGTGAATATTACGTGACGAATTCCACCCTTTCCTTGGTGCGCCTGAGTACGGTGTTTTTCGCCGAAAAATCCGTTACGTTTCATGCGAGAGATGAATCGTGGTTCATCGTTGGCCGACCATATGGCCACCTTACCCCCATTTTTTAAAGCGTTTCTGATGGACCGCAGACCGTTGTCGGTGTATAGCCACGCGTTTCTCTCATTTACCAAGGGAGAAGGGCCGTTATCAACATCCAGCATGATCGAGTCGTAACTATTTTGTGATTGGCGAATGACTTTCGAAATATCATCCTGGACAATTTCAGTTCGCGTGTCTTTAAGTGGGTGATTGTTGAACGGGCCAAGCGGGCCTTTGTTCCACTCGATAACTTCTGGGACAAGCTCGACCTGGACTACCACTCCGTCTTTTGGGATTAAATCGAGAGCTGACCGAAGAGTGTAGCCGAGCCCTAGACCGCCGATCATGACTTTGGCTTTTGATTTTAATTTAGTGCAAACGAGGCGCGCTAATTCCATTTCGGAAAAATGCATACGGGTCGACATCAGTGGGAGGTCGTCTGCTTTGATGACGTAATCGCCATCATGTTCAACCAGTTCGAGCCTTGTGCCATCCGGCGAGACCGCTTTTCCGACAGTATTCCATGGTTTCATTCTTTTAGTTTAAAAGTTGAATTCAGTTCAGGCTATGGTGTGTAGTCGGGTTCTTCGAATGGATACAGAGGTATTCTACGATTGTGGAACTCAAACGTGTCAAGGTCGGCAGAAGTTACGCCAGGGCTATTCACTATGATGATTTCTGCTGCGATAGGCTGGTATGCCGGCCTTGGTGAACTGACCCCTTTGGCGACGACAATTCTGTAATCCTCAGGGTTGATTCCCATCGAGTACATTTGTTCTCGAGCGGTGT
>RQOU01000051.1 GCA_008373165.1 SAR202 cluster bacterium
TTCGTCACCGTGTTCATCACCGTGTTCATCACCGTGTTCGTCACCGTGCTCATCACCGTGTTCATCACCGTGAGCGTGACCATGAGCGTCTTTAAATTCAATGTCTTCCGGTAGGTCAGCAGCCTTGACGACAATCAGTGACTCGCTGGCGGAAGTTGAAACGGCGTCCGCTACCCAAGACTCAAATGCTGGATGGTTGTAGACCAGTACATCCGCGTTGCTAATCTTAATAATGTCACTCGGTGTTGGCTCGAAATCATGGGCATCGACACCGGCTTTTATTAACGACTCAACGGTTGTTCTATCTCCACCCACTCGCTCGGCAAAATAGGTGACAGGGTAGATGGTTGTTACAACATTTAGAACAGGACTGACTTTTGCCTCAGGGGCAGGGGCAGAAACCTCAGATGTGGGGGTAGAAACCTCAGGCGTCGGGGCAGAATCCCCAGACGTGCAAGCTAATGCGATCAGAAGCAGAGGCAGTATAAGCATTGGTGCATAACGCTTAAAAAATCTTCGGTTCACCGATAAGTCTCCTTTTGGCATCGCATTGGTGTGAAAGCCGGCCCCCTACTTCAACAATGCTTTGCCTGAGTATTTGCAGAAAGATCAAACCTGTAGCCTGTGATCATAGTTCTATCTATTCACCACAGCTGGGGCACGTACTGATACTGAGTCTCAAGTATAGATGATACCAAGTATCAGTCAATACCTGATTTGTTAATCTGAGTTTGTGGTGCGATCAGCACTAGTTGGCTAGTACAGGCTGATCTGCTGAAACACGTAACGGTCTTGGTATGTATGTGGTTGGCACGCTAATGCAAGAGTTTCAATTATTTGAAACATTTAAATCCCGCAGCAGTCTTTACCACTCCATACTGATTTTGCTTCGCGCAGCATTAGCGCACTGATTGCTATGCCGGCCAATGGATCAGCCCACCACCAGCCGAAAAGAGCGTTGACGCCAAGGCCGACCAGGAGCGAGAGTGACATCCACCAACATGCAAGTGTCTGAGACGAGTCTGCTTCTATTGCATGGCTATGGAGCTGCTGGCCAACTCTGCGGATTGAACGTGCGAGCCACCACATCACGATCAATGAAAGAACAGCCAGAATAATTCCGGTGTGTGAAACTTCTGGTTGTTCCTGCAAGACAAGAGCTGAACCAGACTCAAACAGAAGATAGGTCGCAAAACCCAATAACGATAGAGCAACTAATCTTTGAGAGCGCCGCTCGATTGAGTAAATTTTTTCTGGATTTGTCCTGTTTCCAATCTCAGAAAGGATCCTCCACACAATCACTGCTGCCGAACTGCTTTCGACAAAACTATCTACGCCAAACCCGATCAGGGCAACGCTGCCGGCCATCACCCCAGCAAAAATTGCAACCGCACCTTCAATCAAATTCCATCCGAGGCTGATGTACTCAAGTCGAAGACCACGTTTTAGAAGAACTCTGCGATCGACTCGATGGTGTTCATGCGTGTCGTCGGCTGCATCGATCACCGTGAGTGCAATGCTACGCACCTGACTTAGTCCTTACATGGGAAGCCATATGTTCCCTGAGTAACTCTGTAATCCGTTCGTCATCAAGAGCATAAAATGAGGTCCGACCTTCCTTTCGACGAGATACGATTCCAGCAGCTCTGAGGGTACTAAGCTGGTGACTAATCGCCGATTGCGACGCTTCTATCAAAAACGCTAAATCACATACGCAAAGTTCGCCTGACAGGCTGAGCGCATGAAGTAGGCGCAGACGAGTCGGATCAGATAACAAGGAAAACATCTTCGTGGCTGTTTCAGCCTCCGAAGGTGACGCCACTCTACCTATTAGAGGTAAAACGAGTTCCGGACAGACGCATTCAGTTTCACATTGCTCGATTATTTGGCCATCAATATCTGAATTAGTGTTCATATATTCATATTATACATATCGAAGGCTGTCGCGATTTGTTAGCTTTTAGCTCAGACTAGATTTTGTATGTTTGAATCGACGAAAAAGGCACGCCCTGTACGTCATTAATGCCAAACACCTAGTTCTTTAAGTTGTGTAGTCGCTTGTTTTGCCCATCCTTTATTGGCAGCAGGGCTAGCAGGGCTCGGATGCAAAATTTTTCCGATACGAATATCTAGGTCATCCAAAGCAGCAAGGGCGCGTTTTTGAGCAAATCCGCCTACAGCGATAAGCCATTCTGGTTCCAGTATTTCAACCACCTTATGCAAATGACTGTCACAGACTTCCATTAGGGGTGTGATTTCATCGTTAGGCAGTTTGTCTGGCGTTCGATTCTTTCCGCTTTTTTCCATGAATACCAGAGGGCAGTGGTTGATAATAAAGTGATCGGTGAAAAACGTATCGGCTGAGTTAAAACGTTCGGCAAAAAGGCCCCACAAGCGACGGCCACTCACTTCACTGCGTGCACACTTCAGGCCTTCAATAGGTCTCTTGGGATGTTCGTTTTCTGGTTTTGAAATGGGTGCATTGATTCCTATCCAGTCACGAACGGCAGAAACTTCGCCAAAAGGCACCCCTGTTTGCGCCATGCCGAAAGGGCCAGGGTTCATTCCTAGAAAAACAACTTTCTTTTTGTTGTTGGCAGCACGAGTAATGTATTGCTCGTGCGCGGGCCAGGCATACTCAAGAGGATTGTAGACATGTGTTACCGGCTCGCTGAAGTTTAGATCATTGCAAGCTTTGCTCAAACTACGAGCTGCGACTTTAATGTTTTTAGACAGGATCACAGGCAGCCACTAAAACTTTTAAATCTAAAAAGGTAAATCATATGCAGCTTACCGGACTTATAGCTGTGACTCCCAAACCGTTCGATTACTCAGTGGGAAGGCCCTGAGTTGCAACTTTTTTAAGTCACGCAAAATATTATCTGAGCTATCCCCACAAATTCAATTCATCGCTAAACGGATTGTACATTCAGGCTATATTCATAACTCTTTTGTCGATCAGTTAGCTAGGATTCATCATATTCAAATTGACCGTCTGGTAGTCGGGTAGAATCCCACTAGTTTTAGAAAGCTGATTGTCGATGAAACATGCTTTGATGGTGATTGGTGGATGGCCTGGTCATACACCTGAGAAAAGTGCCGATATGTTTCAGCCGGTGCTTGAAGAAGCCGGCTTTAACGTTCGGCGCGAATCAACATTAGACGTCTACCTCGATAGAGACCTCCTAAGTTCCGTTGACTTGATAGTTCCGATTTGGACTCAAGGCGGTATTTCCAAGAAACAGCTTGAGGGGTTTATGGGTGCCGTTCATTCAGGAATTGGGATGGCAGGATGGCACGGGTGTATGGCTGACTCTTTTCGATCTGAACCAGCTTACCAATTCATGGTAGGAGGACAGTGGGTAGCACATCCAGGCGGTGTGATTGACTATGAAGTTAACATCACCAATCACGATGATCCGATAACTCGAGGCCTTGGCGATTTCAAGATGCATTCAGAGCAGTACTACATGCATGTTGATCCTTCAAATGAGGTACTGGCGACAACTACGTTCGCTGGCGATCAGGCAGGACAATATTGGATCAAAGGTGTGGAAATGCCCGTCTACTGGAAACGCTGTTGGGGGGATGGTCGGATTTTCTACGGTTCGGTCGGTCATGTATACACTGACTTTGATGTGCCGGAATCGAAGGAAATTATGCTACGAGGAATGTTGTGGGCAGCTAAATGCAGCCTATAAAAATTGGTGTCGTTGGTTGTGGCGTTATTAGCGGGATTTACTTTCATAACCTGACAAGATTTGAGGCTGTTGAAGTCGCTTGTTGCTCAGACTTATATCCTGAGATTTCTAGGGGGGTTGTCGATAAATATCCCTTCGTCAAAGCGGTAACCACCGAACAATTGCTGGCTGATGCGTCGATAAAAATTATGGTGAACCTCACCCAGCCGCAGTACCACTTCGAGGTGATGAAGGCTGGAATAGCGGCTGGTAAGCACGTTTATGGTGAGAAACCGCTAAGTGTTTCCTTTGAAGACTCCGTCCAGATGTTGAGGCTTGCCGATGAAGCGAGTGTGCGGGTAGGGTGCGCACCTGATACGTTTCTTGGCGCCGGAATCCAAACGTGTCGAGAGTTGATCGATAGCGGCGCTATAGGGACGCCGATAGGAGCGACGGCATTCTTTACAACCCCTGGTCATGAGCGATGGCACCCTTCACCGGAGTTTTACTACAAAGTCGGTGGCGGTCCGATGTTGGATATGGGGCCGTACTATCTGACTGCTTTGGTCTATCTACTTGGTCCAGCGAAGTCGGTTTCAGGCTCGGCTCGAATTACTTACCCACGCCGAACAATCACGAGTAAACCAAAAAATGGCACGATAATTGATGTTGAAATTCCGACTCACGTGACTGGAACGGTTGATTTTAAAAACGGTGCCATTGCGAACGTGATGACCAGCTTCGATGTATGGGGCGCACAGTTACCATTCATCGAGGTATATGGAAGTGAAGGTTCGTTGTCGGTACCTAATCCCAATAATTTTGGTGATCCAGTTCGAATTCTTACGAGCGGTAAGCAAGATTGGGTTGATGTGCCTTACTCGCGACCGTTTACAGAAAACTCCCGAGGATTAGGTGTAGCTGATATGGCTTCTAGTATTGCTTTGGGTGAACCTCATAGAGCAAATGGTGTAATGGCATCCCACGTACTGGAGATACTTCATGCATTTGGTAGGAGTTCAGATTCTGGAAAGCGAATCGAACTTACGTCGACCTGTTCGCGTCCGGATCCACTGCCAGTGGATTCACTGGATTACAGAATGGACTAACTTCGATCTAGCCCGTGATCCTTTTGTGACAGGTTAATTGATACGATAACGGTTCAAAAATGGAGGAAATTTTTATGGATAACAAAGAATTGATGGGCTGGATGAGTATGCGTAC
>RQOU01000052.1 GCA_008373165.1 SAR202 cluster bacterium
ACTGCCACCAACACGACGCTCTTCGCTACCCAACCATGGCACATGAATCATAAGTGGGACCCGCGCCACCTCTTCATAAAATGAACGCTTGTTGATCATTCCACGATCTCCAAGTGAGTCACCATGGTCGCTTGTGAATACAACTATCGTATTGTCTGACTGACCCGTATCTTGAAGAACCTGCAATATCGGCGCTATACCCCGATCCAACACGGTGACATTACCGAAATATTTCGCCCTCAACTCACGCCAATATGCTTCCGGATCTTCAGGATTTATCTCTTCAGCTTCTGCTGTGTGAAATTTAGCGCGTGCACGATTGAAAAGAGGGGTATTTTCCTCGGGCTGATCGAGAAACAAAGGTCCCATTGGCAAAGATGACGGATCATACATATCGTTCAGCGGGCCGTTATATGGCGGGTGAGGCTCAAACATGTCGATATACATTAACCACGGATTATCGTTTTGAGCCCTTTCCTTGATGAAATCCACGCTGTGTTGGCTCAAAAAAGCAGCCATCGTGTGTTCCTCCGGAAGGAAACCTCGTTGTTCCTGTGTGTGAGATTTATGACCCTCGTAGTTTCCCTCTGGCTCGTAGCCGTGTGCGACTAGGTATTTGAAGTAATCCGATTTGCGATATCTATGCTTCTCATCTTCCCAGTTAGGATAGCCACCATCATGTGCATCTTCCGTGCTCACCCATTCTGTGAAACCATGCTGCGGAGATAGATCGTCACCAAGATGCCATTTACCATATTTGGCACACACATATTCGTCGGAAACCATCTCAGCAATAGTTTTGACGTCAGGGAACAAGCCGCTCATGGGCCTACCAGGTTGGCTGTTACGAACTACACCAGCTGAGTGGGGGTAAAGACCAGTCTTCATGGTCGATCTCGAAGGTGAGCAAACCGGTTGAGTAACGTACGCATTTTCAAAAACGAAACTGCGACTTGCGAGGTCATTTAACGCTGGAGTTTCGATCCAGTCATTACCATAGGCGCCCATCGTATCGGTGCGCTGTTGATCTGAGCATATGAAAAGTAAATTTGGCTTCTTCGACATTTAGCAATAATCAGGTCTGAGTATGGTTGACCAGTGACGACTAACGAAATTTGCCGCGAGCTGAAATCGGTATAACAGCTTCCAATTTGCCATTACGAATTCCAAAATAATACTCGTGAAGATTGATAGTAGTATCACCATGAGTCGGCCTAGATTGCACCTTGTCACCGATATTTATCGCACGAGATTTAACATCAGGTAAATGGATTATCGTGTGCTCCTCTGAATGCTTGACAATAGTCGCACCAGACGGTGAAAGTATCTCGGCTAAACCCCTGTCTATGGATATAGACTTCAGCCCCATGTCCACAACCGCGGCATCCTCCTTTTGCCTGGATATCACGGTCGACAAAACCGACAATGCCGGGGTGAAATCATCAAAAACTTCGGCATAATCGCCATCCATAAACAAATATGATCCACACTGGAGTTCAGTAATACCTTTTACCCTGCCCGTGATGTCATACGTACCCGTACCAGCAGCAGATACGATCGGTACAGAAATGCCAGCATCTCGAATCAAATCGGCTGTGTGCGTAACGATCGCCATTGCCTTTTCAGTCTCAGCTTTACGAGTCTCATAATCACGCTCTGCAACCAAATGACCCTCATACCCCATTAAGCCATCAAACCTAAGCCCGGGGGCCTCGCTAACCTGACGTGCAAGCACGACCGCACCGTCGGGGTCAGTACCGCAACGATCTTGTCCTACATTCAGTTCGACGATCACACCAATCTCAACACCTGCTGCGCTAGACGCCTCAGACAACTCCAATACATTTGATGAGTCTTCGACTGCAACGATCATTTGCGCTGCTGGAGCCAGCGCTAGTAGACGAGCTATTTTACTTTTACCTATAACCTGGCTGGTTATCATGACCTCTGTGATACCGGCCTCTACCATGACTTCGGCCTCTCCAACCTTTGCGCAACAAATACCAATCGCTCCGGCGTCGAGTTGCTTTCGCACCCAGTAAGGACTCTTACTAGTCTTGGAATGCGGCCGAACATGCACTCCCATATCTTTGGCTGCGCTCTGCAATTTGGCAATGTTGGCTTCTGCGAGGTCCAAGTCAACGAGGATGCAAGGAGTATCAAGTTCCTCGATCGGGGTTCCGGGTAACGGAAGGTAATCAGTCATTTTTACTCAATTTCACACTAAATAAATGAAGATTTAATCTCAATATTATGCCGGTGTAATAACACTAATACGAAGCGTACCGCGGCAATTTCATGAAGAGTATACCCATCTGTATAAATACGAGGCTTAGAAACGCAAATTGACACGTGTATATCAACATTGATAGATACCTGCCACACCCGTAAACTCAACCGAGCATGCACCAATCAAGACCACCTACCAATATCCAAAGAAAAGCCCGGATAGGCATCATCGGGACGGGCAAAATGGCTTTTGCATTGGGAAAAGCTTTTCTTGCGGCTGGATATTTTGTGGCATTTGGATCCCGTAAACCCGAAACCAAGAATCAGTTTCACGAGATGGTTGGTGACGAATCAAAAATTTACGGAATACAAGCAGCAATAGACGCAGGTCAGATAATAATCATTACCATCCCATACAGCCAGGTTGCCGAAACCGTTCGAAAGTTCGCTAACTCACTCAAGAATAAGGTAGTCATCGACATAACCAACCCGTTTACAGCCCAGCCTAACGATGGGTCATCGGGAGCACAGGTCACAGCCAGAATAATCGGAGAGAAAGCTCGAGTGGTGGCAGCATTCAAAACAAATTTCGCTGAAACCATTTCGGAACCGAAAGACTCATCAGATAAACCACGCGAGGTCCATTACGCAGGTGATGACAAGGATGCTAAAGATATCGTCGCGGGCTTGATCGAGGAAATCGGTTTTTCACCTGTTGATTGTGGCACTCTTGCCCAGAGCGTTACTCTTGATCACATGGTTCCGCTGATGATCAGGCTGGATGAATCCCTCTACGGAACCAGCCGCAAAAGCTCTTGGCGCATCGCAAGTCCCTAAAACTGGTTTTCTGCTCTTGGGATTTCGACACGAACTTTCCTGACTCGACCATCCCCCTGAAATCTTTCTCTACCCAAGACCGTCGATTCACATAGATATAGATCCCGCCCATCGATCCCTCCGAGCATGCAAGCGTAAGCGCTCTTGTCCGGATCGTTGAGCGGAATAACCTGCTTAATCTCTCCACCATCTGCAACACGCACCCATCCGCCTGAGTCACCGTAAGAAAAATACGGACATGCGACCCACACACAGCCTTCGGAATCAAGACTAATACCATCAGTTGGAGCAGCCAAATTCGCAAACGGACGTCGATTCGACAATGTCCCGTCGTGATTGATATTCCAAGCCGTAAGGGTGAAAGCAAATGTCTCTGCGACGATGAGTGTCTTTCCATCAGCAGTTATCGCTCCTCCATTAGGAAAGCAAACTCTATCCGCAACTACCTCAGAACTTCCGTCAGGTCGAGCAAGAACCAAGTGCCCGAATTGCGGGGGATTGTGCGGCCCTGGAGGCTCGTACTCACTCAATCCCGCAATGTAAGCGCCAGCATACGCATTACCATTCTGAGCAACCACCATGTCATTATTGCCGGTATTGTAAGAAGTAGAAATATCAGCGTGCCGAACGGAATCTGAGCGAGAAGCGCCGCCTTTCAACATCACATCTCGCTGCACCTTTACGATCTCATGGCTCTCCGTGGCAACGACGAGCATGTCTCCATTGTCCAGAAAACCTAAACCACTGGGGAATTCTCCTGGCTCGAACACTGTTTCTACAATGCCATTTTCGCCCACACGCGAAACTTTCCCTGCCATCACGTCACTGAAGTAAAGCTTATTTTCATCCGGACGCCAACGAGGGCCCTCAGGAAAATACAGATCGCCGGCCACCATTTCTATCGAATGCACTTGAAAATCCTTTGACACAAAACCAACAACATGCTCACGCTAACACCATTTAATAATCAAACCAGCAGTATAAGGAACACATCATGCCAATGAATATTGGCCAGCCTTTCTGCGTGTAATATTAGACATCGTAAATCACTATGATCTAAGTTCGATCACAGCACAGCAACACCTACAGACACTTTGACGAAAATGACTACATCCAGCGACTCACAACAAAAACTCAACAACAAACGATCTTCTAAACGAGCACCGGGGAAATGGCGCAGTTGGGAGACTACGGAAGGTGCTGTTAGAGCCCCTCACCGATCAATGATGAAAGCAATGGGGCTCAGCGATAAAGACATCGCTGCACCTTTCGTTGGAGTCGCTTCAACCCACAACGAGGTCACCCCATGTAATGCAGGAATCGAGCCTCTTATCGAGGAAGTGAAACGCGGCGTATTCGCAGCTGGAGGAACACCTTTCACATTTGGAACAATCACCGTCTCAGATGCTATTTCAATGGGTACGGAAGGTATGAGGGGCTCGCTCGTTTCACGTGAAGTCATCGCCGATTCCATCGAAACTGTGGTATTCGCTGAACGTTATGATGGCTTGGTAGCTGTTGCAGGTTGTGACAAGTCACTGCCAGGAGCGATGATGGCGATGGCCCGACTAGATGTCCCATCAGTATTTATTTACGGTGGTTCGATCATGCCTGGATCACTACATGGTGAAGATATCCAGATTCAAACCGTATTCGAAGCTGTCGGGCGGTACCAAACCGGGCAAATCGATTCCGACGAGCTATATGCTATTGAATCCCATGCCTGTCCTGGCCCGGGTTCGTGCGGTGGAATGTTCACAGCAAACACAATGTCCTCTATAGGCGAGGCCCTTGGGCTATCGCTGCCTGGATCCGCGTCGGAGCCCAATGTCGACCAGCGAAAGGCCGCCTCTTCAAGAGAAGCAGGCCATGCGGTTCTGAATCTCATGCGACAAAATATCAGGCCGTCAGACATTTTGACCCGCAAGGCCTTTGAAAACGCAGTAACAGTAGTTGTGGCAATGGGAGGTTCTACTAATACAACTCTTCACCTTCCGGCGATCGCGCACGAAATGAACGTCCAACTAACACTCAAAGACATCCATGACATCTCGATGCGAACCCCACTAATCGCCAACATGACACCTGGAGGCAAATACGTAATGCTCGATGTCGACCGCAACGGAGGCATTCCGGTCGTAATGAAGCGACTCCTCGATGCCGGACTCCTGCACGGGGATTGCATGACCGTGACAGGTAAAACAATCGCTGAAAATCTGGCAAATGTTAAAACCGGTGAGCCTAACGATGTTGTCTATTCGGTTGAAAAACCTATTTCAAAGACTGGTGGCCTCGTGACCCTATTTGGCAATCTTGCGCCGGATGGTTGTGTACTCAAAGTCGCTGGACACCAGTTCGGTCAGACTTTTGGAGGACCTGCCAAAGTATTCGATGGTGAAGAAGGTGTAATGGAAGCACTAGAACGCCGAGACATACATGAAGGAGACGCAATCGTCATACGCTACGAAGGACCTAAGGGAGGACCCGGAATGCGTGAAATGCTCTCAGTAACTGCTGCACTGGTCGGGCAAGGTCTTGGCGAAAAAGTCCTCTTGATGACCGACGGTCGGTTCTCGGGTGCTTCACATGGTTCTATGATCGGACACATCGGCCCAGAAGCTGCTGTAGGTGGGCCAATCGCCGCTGTTGAAAACGGAGATCAGATCGAAGTCGATCTCGACAATTTCGAATTAAACGTAAAGATCAGTGATCAGGAATTAAAATCTCGTCTGTCCAAATGGCAGCCAAAACCTCCACCCTATACTAAGGGAGTTCTGAGCAAGTACATCAAGCTCGTAAATCCCGCCTCAACCGGAGCTGTAACCGGATAGTGCAGGAACTCCGATAGCGGTCAAAAAAGACGAATCAAAAACGATGTAATCTCATTTGACAGGCTGTGGCCATGCACCTGCCCATTTATCCCTGTATTCGTATTCCAATCGCGCACTGCCCGCTAAGTTGTTCCACATCTTAGTGCGCAAATAATTTCTCTTACTAACTAGAGATCTTTGTAAAGCAGCCGCTTCATCTTTCTCAAGCCGGTCTAGTATTCGCGTATCCTGTGAGGAATCGTGGTCCCAGGATGGATCCTCTGATTCGGTGCTGCGCTCAAAAAGGTATTTGACCATGTAGCGCACCTTATCGCTTGTATTCGCCGTTCCGGCATGCCATATGTCATAATGCAGGATCAACAAAGATCCAGCATCTACAGTGGCAATTATTTGGTCTCGAAAGTTGCCTTGTGATGCATTGCGATCGGGTGCTGACGTAAAAAGATGCGATCCCGGGATTAGTGCAGTTGGGCCCATGTTAGCTTCAACATTTTGAGGGTAGTACATCACTAAAACACTTCTGACATGATCCGGCACTCGTCCATGACCATCTTCCAACATCGGGATATTCAAATTATCCTGATGCCACATTTGGCTCCTAGTTCCGGGGTGATTTCTGTGGCAGTGACGGTGCTCGGCCATGGTGTAATCACTGCCTAACAGACTTGATAAAGCACCTACGACGGATGGGTGAGTGTAAATCTGATCCAGGGCTGGTACAGCGTCATTTACTGCGTCCCCAGGATTAGTGGGAAGACCTTCCAACGCTGTGTAAACATCGCTATGAAAATTCTTGGAGAACGACGGCTTTACAATGTGATACCCATTGATAATAAAATCAGCGACCTGGTCATCATTTAATAAGTATCCAGTCTCAGAACTAGTCATTAAATTCCTCCAATTTTTCGAGGATAAACTGGAACCCAATCACCTCGACATCTGAGTCATACACAGATCCACGCTGATCAGGAAAATGTACGATTCTCCATCCATCTACAACTGCATCATGAACTGTAGCGTAATCCAGCCCTTTTGCGGTTGGGTCGATTTCAACGATCGTACCTTCTATTGGCTCATGCAAAGCCTGTGATATAGCAGGTGATCTCGGGTCCATAGACTGTCCACTGAGGTATAAAAGTCTTTGTTTTATTGCCATAAGTATTCCCTGTGATTACCCCAAAATTATCGTCTTGATCTAACAAGTTGGGTAATTCTAGGAGATTCTCATACACATAAGCTACCGCAACTCTTTTATTCCACGCCCCGAGATGCCATTGCATTAGACGGATCTATCACATAATGTCCGCAAAATACCAAAGACCAACGCACACAACCATGGTCGTCAGACAAACAAACATCTAAATAACAGGACTTAAACACAATGCTCATTGCTGGCGCTGGAAGATCTGATATCACCCCACCCGTTGGAATTGCTCACGCAGGCTGGGGCGCAGCAACTCATCAACGCGCAGAAGGCGTCGACATGCCGTTTTATGCCACGGCGCTTTATGTAACAGACGGCGAACTTGAGATCGCTATCGTCGACTTAGATGTGGGTATCCTAACCAACCAAGATGACTCTGAAATTCGTACCAAGATAGCAAACATATCGGGTATCAAACCAGAACATATACGTCTGTCAGCCACCCATACGCACTCAGGACCAGTAAACCGCCAGTCGTGGCTGGACGAGGGCATGGAGTTAATAGGTCCATACTGGGATTCGCTGCCAGCCAAGGCAGCCGAAGCTGTCAGCAGTGCGAAATGGGCAGCAAAGCCCGCCGATGTGGGCGTCGGCGAAGGCAGTTGTTCGATAAATGTCAATCGTCGCCCCTCCCTATCGGACGGGACACTTTTCACTGGACGCAACTGGGACGGGTTCGTCGATCGGGAAGTTGGAGTTGTTGCCATTAACAACAAGCAAGGCGATCCAATCGCAACGATTTTGAACTACGCATGCCACCCGACAATCTTAGGCCCAGCAAATAAACTCCTGTCACCCGACTATCCTGGAACGGCGCGCAAGGTAGTTGAACAACATGTCGGAGGCATATGCCTGTTCTTGCAGGGTGCCGCAGGAAACTGCGGTCCAACGCATGGATTTATTGGCGAAGTAGCCGTCGCTGAAAGACTCGGGACACGTCTCGGTTTAGAAGCCGCTAAAGTTCGACTTGAAATCGACCCGATACCCCGGACAGAGCGCTTAGTGGAAGTTGTACCCTCTGGTGCGGATCTCGGAATGTATGAAGATGACCCTGCAGGGGAGCCTGACGACAACTTACGTATAGTCAACACCAACGTGCAACTTCCAGTAGGCCAATTCCCTTCAATCGACGATGCCCAGGCAGATTTTGATCAGGCGGTTGCACTTCTTAACGCCACCCGCCAGAACGGCTCAGAAGCCGAAATCAAAGAAGCTGTAAAAGACGCTAAACGATCAAGCTTTGTCCTAGGGAACGCCACCCGTACGGCTGATGGTCCGATGTCCATGCCGGTACAGGCCATGAGGATCGGGCCTGCAGCATTAGTCGCTATTCCCGTAGAACCATTTGCTGAGATAGGAGTTGCAGTAAAAAACTCTTCCCCGGCGGGTCAAACCTTGTTCGGTGGCTACTCAAATGGCTACATGGGTTATATGCCGATGGCAGACAACTTCGAAGAAGGTGGATATGAAGTAGTTACCACACCGATGGCAGCTGGCGCAGCTGAGGAAACGATCTCAGCATGTTCGGACGCCGTACAAGCTCTTTGGAGATAACGGAGTCCACAAAAAAATTTACTCTTCGTCTTTTACAAGTAGACCCAAACAAAAGGATTCCGAGTAACTAATACCGTAAATTTCTTTGTCGATTGGAGCATCAATTCATTGAGTGTCAATGTGCGCGAACCAGTTGATGTCCTGGTTATCGGATCGGGCGCTTCAGGGGCAGCTGTAACTTGGAGCCTTTCAGAAGCCGGTTTCAGCGTCGCATGTCTAGAACAAGGCCCATGGGTGCCGCCTTCAAGCTATCCGACTAGCAGTGCAGACTGGCAATTTCTACAACAAACAAAATGGCATTACAGTCCGAACGTTCGTAAATTACCCGCTGACTATCCAGTTAACGACGATACTTCTCAGATCAAGGTTGTGATGTTCAATGCCGTAGGCGGATCTACAATTCATTGGACAGCTCACGTTCCGCGATTTCACCCTTCTGATTTCCGTGTCAAAACACTTGATGGAGTTGCAGAAGACTGGCCGATTTCATATTTTGATCTAGAGCCCTATTACGACCTAAACGACGAAATGATGGGTTGCTCAGGAATCAACGGCGATCCAGCAAATCCACCACGCTCCCCACGCCAAATGCCCCCTATTCCAATAGGGCCTGACGGAGAGCGCATCGCACGGGCATTCGACGAACTTGGCTGGCACTGGTGGCCATCAGATGTGCATGTCAACTCAACGAACTATAAAGGTCGAAAAGCATGCAACTACTGCGGTCCTATAGGACAAAACTGTGATCGAGGCGCCCGTGCTTCTTCAGATATCACATATATTCCAGAAGCGATCAAGCTGGGAGCCAAAGTTCGACCTAACTCCACGATATTCGAAATAACAGCCGGAGATGATGGCCGAGCTACAGGGGCCAATTACTACAATGCTAATGGCGAACAAGAATTTCAACCGGCAAATGCAGTCGTGGTGGGATGTAACGGAATTGGAACGCCGAGGATGTTGTTACATTCGACCTCAAATTCACACCCTCAGGGGCTTTTGAACTCGTCAGGACTGGTCGGAAAAAATCTTATGTTCCATGTATACGCCGGGGCCTCGGGCTTTTTCAATGATTTAGACGCACCGACATACCGTGGTCCCCTGGCGTGCATCATCATGTCACAGGAGTTTTACGAAACCGATCCTTCTCGAGATTTCAAACGTGGATACACCTTCCAAATGGGCAGAGGACAGGGACCTGCGCCCACGGCAACCGGAGGAGTCTCATGGGGTAAGAATCACCACGCTGAATTCGCTGAACGGTTTGGAAAAAATTTAGGTCTTGGTGTCATTGGTGATGATCTACCGGAAGAGATCAACCGAGTAGAGCTTGATAAGAAACTTACCGACCGCCATGGCATACCAGCTCCAAAAATCATCTACCGCGTCGGCGATAACTCAAAACGCCTGCTAGCCCACGGTGTAAATTCCGCGCGCACCGTTCTGGAATCTGCCGGAGCTTCCAGGATCATCTCAAGCCAACTCAACACAAACACAGGGTGGCATTTGATGGGAACCGCAAGGATGGGTGAAGATCCGGCACGTTCAGTAGTCAACCAATACGGACAAGGACACGATGCAGACAACGTATTTATCGTAGACGGTTCGGTTTTTGTTACTGGTGCTGCGGTAAATCCGACACCGACCATTCAGGCTCTTGCCCTCCGTACCGCTGATTACATACGCCACGAGCGATCGGATTTAAAGTCATGAAAACCTCTAACCAGTCCACGCAGTTGATGCAATCTATGCTTGACTTACTTATTCCCCCGGTTGAAAACCTCGCAGGAGCCGGGGGATTAAATCTGGAAGAGGAGCTCCTCAGAATGTCGACAGAGCATTCGAAATACACAGGAGTTATCGACAGATCTATCGACGCTATAACCAGGCTGCTTGGGTCTAGCGGTCTCAATTCCCAAGTAACGAGTGAAGTCATACAGCAGTTTGAGTCATCTGATCCGAGATTGTTCGAATTGCTGCTGGAAATTGTCTACACAGCGTATTATTCCGATACAAGAGTCCATGAAAGAATAGGTTGGAAAAGTGGAGCGCTGCAACCGGATGGTCATCCAATGCCGCCATGGGATGAATCCGTTTTGGACACAGTACGAAAGCGAGAACCATTTTGGACTCGTGTCAATTGACTAAAAACTAACTTTTCAATTAACGAATTGAACACCTTACCCACGCCAAATGGCCGACCAAACGTACGTCCATCTCATACTCCAAAACTAATAAATAACGGGCAATTTCTCAAGCTATGGTCTATCGGCTGGGTAACCAGTTCTATGATGTGGCTCGAAATCCTCGTAATTCCTTTACTTACCTTGGAATTAACTGATTCTCCTTTCCTCGTTTCTTTAGTTTTTTTTCTGCGTTTCGTACCAATGCTCTTCGGTTTCGGCCTAGGAGTTTTATCGGAGCGAATTAACCGTAAACATTTGCTGTTAGGTGGTCTGATTGTCCAAGCAGCCACGGCCTTGACCTGGGCACTTCTGGCCGTAACCGGTTCTATCCAATTCTGGCACCTTGCGGTTGGAAGCTTTCTTATTGGAATTGTGATGGCCAGTGAATTTCCAGTAAGACGAACAATGATGGGTGAGGTTGTCGATCGAAGCCAGATCGGTCGCGCCATGTCCTTAGAAATGACCAGCAGCTCGTTTTTTCGAATCCTGGGTCCGTTTGCAGGAGGGGTTTTACTTGGAACAGTAGGAGCACACGGAGGGTTCCTGTTAGCCGCGTCACTGTATTTCGCAGGTCTCATCATTGCAGCTTCTACCAAGTACCTGCAGCCACTGTCGACCGAACGATATGCCAGCCCCAAGCTGCAGATGACCGAAGGCATCAGCTACATCCGCCGCAACGAGATAATAATTGGAACACTCGTTGTGACTCTGATCGTAAACGCGTTTGGATTTTCTTATATGAGCCAGCAACCAGTAGTAGCTCGACAGGTGTTGGCGGTGAGCGATGTGCTGATTGGAGTCCTGCAGTCTGTAGAAGGCGCAGGTATGTTCCTGGGCGCTGCTCTGGTCACAATATTCGCCCGACCGCACCAATACATACGCATATACATGGGGTGTTCACTGCTGTACCTCGTGACTATAACGTTATTTTCTCAATCAAACACATATTGGACTTCACTGTTGATTTTATTTTTGAGCGGCATAGGGATGTCCGGATTCGCTGCGATGCAGAGTGCAATCATGGTCTACACCTCCTCTCAAGAGATGCGAGGCAGGGTTATGGGTGCAGTCACAATGTTCATCGGGTTTGGCCCCCTGGGGGCATTGGGCATCGGTCTGCTAGCCGGTTTCTATACCATCGCAACTGCAGTAATGATCACTGCTTGCATTGGAATCGCATGCACATTAATCGCACTCATCGTGTACCCATCTATGAGGACATCGAAGGAGCCTAAGCAAGACATCACTGGGAGTTCAGTTTGATAAATCCCCGCCGTTCCAATAATAGACAGCATACGTTTATCCACTCCCATCACTAACGTTTACTTAACAGAGTATTGATATATTTTTGCTTGGAGATAGTTAGCTTAAGGTAAAGACTTGGACCTAGGATTCTTTGGAAAATACCTCACCCTTTGGGTGGCACTTTGTATCATCGCGGGTGTAGGCATCGGAGAGTTGCTACCAGCCTTTCCGGACACACTCAGCCGATTCACCCTAAGGCAGGTGTCTATCCCGGTAGCAATACTGATCTGGTTCATGATCTACCCCATGATGGTGCGCATAGATTTTTCCAGTGTCCTGAACGTAGGCAAACGTCCACGGGGATTAGCTTTAACTTTAATTATCAACTGGCTGATCAAACCACTCACAATGTTTGGTATTGCATGGTTTTTCCTAAAAGTCGTGTTCGCCTCCTGGATATCTCCTGACCTTGGAGCACAATATCTGGCAGGGGCGATACTGCTAGGAGCAGCGCCATGTACTGCTATGGTTTTTGTTTGGAGTTATCTGACACGCGGAAACGCTGCTTATACGTTGGTACAGGTAACGGTTAATGACCTTGTACTACT
>RQOU01000053.1 GCA_008373165.1 SAR202 cluster bacterium
CGATGGATGACTCATCTGCGCTTACCAGATGAAGGTCGCCGTTAGGGTCGATCGCAGGGCCTTCTGGACCTGGAACCCCTGAGGCGAGCAGGCGAAAATCAGACGGTATGTTTGTTAGATTGCTGGTCATAAGATTTCAATGAAGATTATGCTTCGCCCCGGATCTGATCAAATATCAAGACCTATTTACATTACTTGGATAGTAATTGCCGGAGATAAATATCGTATATAAAATGGGACTGTGTAAACCGACCAGCCGGTCGGTTTTGACCTTTCATTAATCGTTAAGTTCATCTTGGCCGCATCGTACACAAAACATACCACTCAAACTCGCGAACGCATTCTAGAAGCTGCGGAATCAGTGTTTGCTGATAATGGCTACCACGAAGCGCTCGTAGATGAAATAGGTCAAAGAACGTCAATTTCTAAAGGCGGTCTTTATTTTCATTTTCCCAGCAAAGAAGACCTTTTTTTTGCCGTGATGGATCGGCTTGCTGACAAGTTAGTTAGCCGCGCTGAAAAGGCTGCCCTTGAGGCAGAATCGCCATTAAGGGCAGCCGAAGCCGCGATAGATCAGGTTTTATCGACTCTATCGGGTCAGAAGCGACTCGCCAGATTGTTAACAATTCAGGGCTACACGATGGGCAACGCATTTGAATCTAAACGCGCTGAAGTATTTGATCGTTTTGCCCGTGTAATTGGGAAGCACTTACGGGCAGCAAAAGAGGCTGGTCAAATCCGAGAGGAGAATACGGATTTAGCGTCTCTTGTATGGCTCGGTGCAATGAATGAAGTGGTTGTGCATTGGTTGTTTGCAGACGGTTCATCACCAAAAGATGTCATGTCTGATTTAAAGTCTTTGTTGCTTGCTTCGGTACGGTCTGTCGATTCGAAGGTTTTACGATGACCAACAATGTATTGAGAAGTGGCGCATTCTTTTGGAGGCGAAGTGGTGTATTTCTGGAATCTATCAAGTTTGAGCACTCTGTTTTTGCACTTCCTTTCGCTATTCTGGCGACGTTTATATCGGCAGGCGGTTGGCCTGATCTGACAGATTTTGTGTGGGTGATTTTTGCGATGGTAAGTATGCGAACGTTTGGTATGTCCGCTAATCGGCTTATAGACGCAGAGATCGATTCGCGTAACCCGCGTACCGCGATGCGGGCGATTCCCGCCGGAGAGATCAGTCGTTTGGCAATGTACGGCTATATGACGGTCGCTGCTTTGATCTTTGTTGCCGTAATATCTCAGCTTCATCCGGTCACTTGGTTGCTAGCTCCGATCCCATTGGCGGTTATGGTTGGATACCCCTATCTCAAACGTTTTACCTGGTTAGCTCATTTTGGAATGGGTGCTGTTTACCTGATTGTTCCCCCGGCTGTTTCGCTGGCGTTGACCGGGACTATGCCCTTGGGATTTGTGTTAATCGGTATAGGTTCCATGTTCTGGGTAGTTGGGTTTGATGTTCTGTACGCCACCGCTGATTTTCAGGTTGATCGTGATCAGGGTCTTCATTCAATACCATCCAGATTCGGTATCCCGACGGCACTTATAGTCTCCAAGGGATTACATTTACTTGCCGTGCTGTTATTAGTAATTGCCGGATTGGTGCTTGGATCACATTGGCTTTACTTCCTTGGAGTTGCTTTGGTCGCATTGCTCCTGGCCTATGAGCAATCACTCGTATCTTCCGATGATCTGTCGAAACTTAATATGGCTTTTTTTACGATGAATGGGGTTATAGCCATTGTCTTTGGGATTTTTGTCGTGATTGGAGAAGTAATCTGATGGGTGTATATGTACTAGGTATAGCCGGGGCCAGCGGTGCTCCGTATGCCAGGCGAGTTCTTGAGCAGATGCTTGTGGGAGGACACGAAGTAAAACTTGTAATTTCGGATGCCGGACGCAAGGTTATAGATGTGGAAGAGGGTCTTGTGCTTACAGGTAATACTGAGACCGACACTCCATCCATTTTGGAGTGGAGTCAGAGTACCTCTAGTGTTGGAAGTTTGCAGATGTATCACCATAAAGATGTAGCTGCTCCTATAGCATCTGGGTCCTTTCCAATAGACGGTATGGCGGTCGTTCCGTGTTCTGGAGGGACACTTGGCAGGATAGCGCACGGCGTATCCAACGGTTTACTGGAGCGGGCAGCCGATGTTTGTTTGAAAGAACGTCGCCGCCTTGTTCTTGTTCCTAGAGAAATGCCTCTCAGCCTAATCCATCTTCGAAATATGACTGCTGTTACGGAAGCTGGCGCGATTGTTTTACCGGCATCCCCTGGTTTTTATCATGGTCCAACCCAAATTGATGATCTTATCGACATGGTTGCTGGACGTATTCTTTCAATCCTAGGTATCAACTCTTCATTGATGAAGCCATGGACAGGCCCTGAGGAGTCATCTCACTCGGGCCGGGAGTTACTTTAGTTGGCGTTCACCGATCTGCAATCGTTTCTTGAGCTGCTTGAAAAAGAGGGCGAGTTGAAGCGGGTAACCGAGGTAGTCAATCCAGAGTTAGAAGTGACGGAGATTGCGACTCGTGCTGTTAAGGAAAATCTGCCAGCACTTCTTTTTGAGAACGTCAAAGGTTCGCAGTATCCGCTGGTGATCAATTCCATGGCCACTATGCGGCGAATCGAGCTGGCTTTAGGCCGCCCACCAGAGGCTTTAGGTGAAGAGATTGTGCGGTTTATGGAAGACGTCAACCCTCCGAGCCCAGGGGCTTTGTGGCGTAATCGTAAAACAGCGTGGCGCTTGCTCAAAATTCGACCTAAATTAACTCGACGTGCACTTTCACAGCAGGTTATTGAAGAGCCTCAACTAGGCGAACTTCCGACTTTGAAGTGTTGGCCGGAAGATGGAGGACGTTTCGTTACCCTTCCTCT
Organism: SAR202 cluster bacterium; assembly: GCA_008373165.1. GTDB lineage: Bacteria > Chloroflexota > Dehalococcoidia > Lucifugimonadales > Lucifugimonadaceae > Lucifugimonas. Next base: position 2,888 of record RQOU01000053.1, read on the forward strand.
GGTAATGAGCAGAGATCCGAAAACGGGTGCCGGGAATATGGGGATGTATCGAATGCAGGTTTATGACCAGCGCACTACCGGTATGCATATGCAACTCCAGAAAGGTGGCGGGTTCCACTACCAGATAGCGGAGAAAGCCGGGGAACCATTAGAAATGGCTGTGGCGATAGGAGGGGATCCCTCTTTGATATTAGCGGCTATCATGCCGTTGCCTGAAGGAATAGATGAGGTCGCTTTTTCTGGAATAGTACGGGGGAGTCGTACTCCGCTAGTTAAAGCTAAAACGGTCGATTTAAGAGTGCCCGCGCATGCCGAGTTTATATTCGAAGGAATCCTGAGGCCTGGAATACGCAGGCACGAAGGTCCATTTGGTGATCATTTTGGACATTATTCCGCATCAGCTGACCATCCGGTGTTTGAAATAAACCGAGTTACTCGTCGCAAAAACGCGGTATACCCTGCAACTGTAGTGGGCCGCCCACCCCAAGAAGATCGATATTTGGGCGATGCCGCTCAACTTGCATTGACTCCGTTAATTCGTCTCATAAGACGGGAAGTTAAGGATATGTGGGCGTATTACGAAGCGGGTTTTCACAACCTGCTCGTGGTTTCTGTAAATCCTCGCTATCAGCGTGAACCGATCAAAACAGCCCTGGGATTATTAGGTGATGGACAACTTTCTCTGACAAAGAATCTTGTACTTGTCGGTCCTGACGTAAATCCAAGAGATCGTAGCCAGGTTATACAGGCGATTCGTAGAAACTTTGATCCAGTCCATGACTTTCACCTGATCGCTCGTACGGCAGCTGACACATTGGATTTTACGGGAGAGGCTGTGCACAAGGGGTCGAAGATGATCCTTGATGCAACGGCCGGTTCATCAGGGGAAGGGACTCCTACTGCGGTGGCTTTGCCTTCAAAGCTAGCGTCCATATCACCGTTTATTTCTAAATACAGACTTGTAGGGAGGACGATGCTGATAATTCAGGTATCTGAATCAGGAAGATCTGTTTTGCAGAAGTTAGTAGATAACCCTCTTTTAGTTGGAGTGAAAATCGTCGTCGCCGTCTCTGATGATGTGGACATCGAGGACGATGAAAGTCTCCTTTGGGGGATATTCACAAGATTCGATGCTGTACTTGACGTTATGTTTTCGGATACAGAATTCCGAGGTCTTGCCCCGGTGTATTCAGGAGTTATGGGAATAGATGCAACCTGGAAACATGGTTATCAAAAGCCATTGCTTATGGACCCTGAAATAATAAAGAAAGTAGATTCGGAATGGTCCCGATACTCGAAGTAGCTGACCCTAAACTTCAGGTTGAAATCAACCTGTCAGATAAACGATTATTTCCAATTTGGGACAAGGTTCAGGCTGGAGAACGCCTCTCGAGTTCTGAAGGAGTCACTTTACTTGATACGGATGATTTATCTGGGGTGGGCCGAATGGCAGACTTCGCAAAAAAACGGATCACGGGTGACAAGGTCTACTTCGTTCTCAACCGCCATGTGAATCCGACCAACATATGCGTGCTCAGTTGTAAGTTCTGTGATTTTGCAAAAAAACCAGGCGATAGTGACGCTTACGAGATGTCTATTGAAGAAATCTTGGACCATGTGGACGATGATATACACGAGATTCACATCGTAGGAGGGCATCACCCGACCTGGCCGTTTGAGTATTACGTTGAGATGGTCAAAGCTATCCACGAGAAGGCGCCTCATGTTCAGATCAAGGGCTTCACTGCATCTGAGATTGATTACTTCCAACGGCGCTGGAAAGTGACGCCTGAGGAGTCTTTGGCAATCTTGAAGGAAGCCGGTCTTCAGTCGATGCCGGGTGGTGGTGCCGAAGTGTTTTCGTCGCGCGTTCACAAGATTTTGCTTCCTGGTAAGGCAAATGCAGATCGTTGGGCTGAAATACATAAAACCGCGCATCGTATGGATATACCGACAAACTGCACGTTGCTTTACGGACATATTGAATCATTCGAAGAACGAGTTGAGCATTTAGTTCGGTTGCGTAACATTCAAGATGAGACCGGCGGATTTCTGGCGTTCATTCCATTGGAGTATCAAGTTGGAATGACCAAGCTCCGTCCGCGGCATACACCTGCAATGGACGATTTAAAGATGATTGCTGCAGCTCGCCTGATTCTTGACAACATCAAGTACATAAAAAGTTATTGGGTGATGCTAGGGGAAGCCACTGCAAGTGTCGGGTTGAATTTTGGTGCGAACGACTTGGATGGAACGATAGGAAAAGAACGTATCGCCCATGCGGCACTTGCCGAATCTCCCGCAGGGCAAGCTAGAGAGCGAATGGCGTCGTTTATCCGAGACGCCAGACGCATTCCCGTGGAACGTGATGCCTTGTACAACGAGATCAAGGTATATGAATAATAATCGACCATTGCTTTCAATTGGGCACATGACATATCTGAACTCAGAGGTTTTCTATTGGAGACTTTCTAAAACGTCTTTTAACTTGGTTCCCATGCCTCCACGTGCGATGGCTGCGGCCTTGGAGCGGGGGGATCTGGCGGCGGGTCCTCTACCAATAGCTGAGATCTTGCGTATGAACGGTCAAGTTCGCTCTTTAGGAAATTTGGGCGTTTCTTCACACGGCGCTGCAAAAAGTGTTTTTTTGTTTTCTCGAGTGCCGGTTGAAAAACTGTCGGGTAGGAATGTTGCTGTGACATCTCACACCGCGACTTCGATTCAATTGTTACGAGTCTTATTTAAAGATTTTTGGAAAGTATCGGATCATCAATTTGTTGGAGTGGACTGTTCCCATGAAGCCGCATTGTGGATTGGTGATCCTGCGTTGGAGCTCCGATCTTCCTCTGATTACGATTTTATTTACGATCTCGGGACTGCCTGGACGACTTTGACTGATAAGCCATTTGTGTTTGCAGAATGGGTTGTTCGTAACGATGTTCCCCTCGAACAGGCATATGAACTTGAGACGCAGTTGCTAAAGGCTACAAAGGATGGCTTACGCAATATTGATGAAATAAGTAGATTCCGCGCAAACCATTTCTTGACCGAATTAGATGTAAGTGATTATGTGAGGAATTTTTCATATTTCCTTGGCGAGAATGAACGGTCTGGCCAAATGGACTTTCAGCGCAGACTTGATCAATTACCGGCCTGGCGTCCCGATTCACAGGCCGTTGGATCGCTAAGGTAGGCAAAGGTTATTTAGGGATCTTCATAGATGTTTGAAATTTAGGAACAATGCTTCAAGAGATAACAGACAAGATTTTTTCAGGGATACGGATTACGAGTGAAGAAGGCTTATGGCTTTTGCGAGAGGCTGAATTGTTGGATTTGGCCCCGCTCGCGGATTTTTGGCGTCAAAAGCATAATCCTAATAAGGATGTGTCTTATGTGGTCGACACGAACCTTAACTACACCAATCTATGTGACGCTTATTGCTCTTTTTGTGCGTTTTACCGAACAGATCCCAACGATCCGTCTGCCTACACTTATACCGTTGAACAGATCATGGACAAAATCGAACGCGCTCGTAAAAACGGGGTTAGAACCGTGTTGATGCAAGGGGGGCTAAACTCAGATCTTCAACTGGACTATTACTTGAAAATGGTTTCTGAGACGAAGAAACGGTTCCCGGATGTGACACCGCACTACTGGTCGGCTCCGGAGATCGTGCGTATGACAGAAGTCTCTGAAATGTCATATGAACAGGTTTTCGAGGCTTTGTGGGAAGCCGGGCAGAGATCGATGCCCGGGGGAGGATCGGAAATTCTATCTGATGAAGTGAAGGCTACAGTGTCAAGGTTTAAACCTAAGGACACCGTAGATCAGTGGACAGAAGTACACGCTGCGGCTCATAAGGTTGGGTTCAAAACCACTGCGACTATGATGTACGGACACGTGGAGAAAGACCAGCATGTAATTGAGTCGCTTGAGCATATTCGCGACGTTCAGGATCGAGCGTTAAAAAATAAAAATCAAGGTGGCTTTACGGCGTTTATTCCCTGGTCTTATAAAAAAGACAATACGGCCCTAGCAAAACTGATTGATGAGGAAGCCGGACCTAATCAGTACCTGAGAATCATTGCGATTTCACGAATCATGCTTGATAACGTTCCGCATATTCAAGCTTCCTGGTTCTCAGAGGGGAAGAAAACAGGTCAAATTGCTCTTCGGTTTGGAGCAGATGATTTTGGCGGAACTCTTTTTGATGAAAACGTGATGCTTGCAGCAGGGTTTTATAACCGTACCACCGAGGATGAAGTGCGTGAGATGATTGCCGAGGCTGGATTCTCACCAGTTCAGCGACTTACCAACTATGAAATAGTTGAAGGTCAGAAGACTGAATCGGCATTATCCAATTAATATCTGACTGATCAAATTTTACCTATGGCCATTAACGACAATAAGATCATATTCGGTCACAGTCCGGATGCTGATGACGCATTCATGTTTTTTGCTATGGAACGCAAATATGTTCAAATTCCCGGTTTTACGTTTGGGCACCATATGGAAGATATTGAATCGCTCAACATACTGGCAAAATCCGGCAGGCTACCGGTAACAGCCATTTCAGCAGCACGGTATCCTGACGTAGCCGAGCACTATCGGATAATGTCTTGCGGGGCATCAATCGGGCGTAACTATGGCCCCATGGTGGTTTCAAATGAGATCCTCTCAGAGTCTGATCTTGATGGTAAAAAAATAGCTGTTCCAGGCCGGTTTACCACTTCATGGCTTTTGTTCCAGATCTTCGGACCTAATAATTGTCAACCGATGTTTATGGAATTCGACGATGTGGGTCCTGCAGTTAAAGATGGACGCGCTGATGCTGGAATATTACTGCACGAAGGTCAGATACTTTACGAAAAACAAGGCTTTCATGGGGTGCTGAGTCTTGGTGAAAAATGGCATCAAGCAACAGGTCTACCAATCCCTCTCGGGCTCGATCTTGTCAGCCGTCATATTAACGATGGGTTGGCTCAACAATTAGCAAACGCCTCCTTGGCGAGTATTAATTACGCACGTGATCATGAAGAAGAAGCCCTTGAGTATGCGTTGAGTTTTGGGCGTGGGATTGACCCTGAGGATGGGAAGAAGTTTGTACGTATGTATGTAAACGAAGACACCGTAGACATGGGACAGGAGGGGAGAGATGCCCTTGAAAAATTGTTTTCAATGGCTGTTGAAAGGGGGGTGATTACGGAATTACCTGTGCTTGATATTGTTCAGGCTGAGTCAAAGCTGTAACTTCGCAAAGAATCGATTAAGTCACCTGAAGATTATTAGATTTTTGAATAGGCCATATTAAGAATTTGAATCAGTATTTTGGTAAGCGTGAGCCTTTCGCCGCGAGCATTAGTGGAGCCCCTGCCACAACCGTTATTGTTATTTTAAATATCGGATTGTTTATTGGAGTGCTTGTCACCGGAGGGGCCGATACCCAGAATTTGCTGAAGTGGGGTGCAAAATATGGGCCGAGCATTGCTGATGGGCAATATTGGAGACTGCTCGTGCCCGTGTTCCTCCACGCGGGATTTTTCCACTTGTTGACGAATCTATTTGGATTGGTCATATTCGGGTCAATGGTTGAGCGCACGTTTGGGACAAAAAATTTTATTGCCATCTATTTGGCGGCGGGAATCATTGGTAATGTGGTCAGTTTTTTAGCCGGTCCTAACCCGGGCGTTGGCGCAAGTGGAGGCGTGTTCGGTATCGTTGCTGCTTTTGGTGTTTACCTGCTGCTAAACCGTAAGTTGCTTGGGCAAATGGGTAGTCAACAACTTACATCGATCGGTCTTATCGTTTCGATCAACATAGTCTTTGGACTTGTATCGACTGGCATTGATAATGCCGCCCATTTCGGGGGGCTCCTGGCTGGTGGCTTTGTGGCCTGGCTGACCACCCCTCGAGAGCGACTTTTCGTTTTGCAAGATCCTGTCGATCTTGGTCAATCGCGGGTGACCATTAAAACGGATGTGAAGTCCACGTCAAAATTGACGTTGGCCATTCTGGTTATTGTGATTATTGCGGGTGTGTTGACTCAGATCGGATCTCAAACTTATATCGAAGATATTTTTGGCAATAAAATACCACGCTAGTCTAAACTTCCGCCCATATGTACACTGTTGATCAATATTTTAATTGATATTGAGTATCAATAAGAGATAATAGGTATATTGCTTAGATGCTGCCATGAAGGCCTATAGCATGTGATCAGTTCAAACATTA
>RQOU01000054.1 GCA_008373165.1 SAR202 cluster bacterium
TGGTGAATCGTTTTGTAGTTCCACCCGGCGATCCCAAGCTCTCCGAGCCAACCACTTTGCATGTAGCTCGGCCAGATCCATGTCTCCATCGCTTATAACCAAAAACGAAACACCCATCTGCGCTACATCGGCATACGGGAAACCCTGTCCACAGCTGACTGAAAGGATACCGTTTTGTTGAAGCACCTCATTAACATCATCAATAATTTCCTTCATCGGACCGAAAGCAGTTGGCTGTTTAACGATGTTGATAATCATGGGCACCTGGACCAGATGCTGAACAGGCCGAACCTCGCCGCGAATCGTTCTCACCAAAATATCTGATGCCTCCACTGCCCTCTCAACAGCGTCAAGATGTGGATTCGTGCGAAAGGCCACGATGGCATCAGTATTACTGGCTTGTTCGTGAGAAATATTTGAATGGAGATCCAGCGTCATCACCACGGGTGTATCGGGACCAACAACCTGCCTTACGCGCCGGGCGATCTCTCCATCCATATCCGAGTATTCCTCGGACACCGCAGCACCGTGCTGGGCGAGCAAAACCCCGTCCCATGGACCATTTTCCTTTAGGAGGTCGATCATCTCTCCAGCAATGCGATCGAATGCGTCTTTAGTGATAGTTCCGGTGGGACCCGTAAACGCCCATAGAAGCGGCACAAGATCAAATTCAAATTTCTCAGCAGCCCTGAAGTACCCTGAAAAACTGGTTTTAGCAGTGAGATGCTGATCAGCAATCTCCTCCCCACGCAGGAACTCGTAACCCGCAAAAGCGTCGTAATCTGTTTTTACTGATTGAAAGGTATTCGTTTCATGATGAAAGCCCAAAGCTGCGATACGCATTTTTCTTTTTCTCCCAATTTCTCACACATAGATTTTGCTGAGAGCCAACTCAATTGGAGCCACCTCGCTACAAATCCGAGCTACCACATCACCCCACCGCCGGCATTAATATCCTGACCCGTCATACTGGCTGAGTCTTCACAAGCCAGGAACACTGCCAGTGATGCAGCATCTTCCGAGCTCGAGCCTTTGTCAGTAAAACCTTCGTCCACTCGCCAACGACCCGCCAATACTGATTGCCGATCGCGCCGCCGCCCTTCATACCGCTGAAAGAACTCTTCCTCATCGAAGGGCTCGTTGAGGTATTCGGCTCTTCCCCGCGCCAACTCCATACTGCGTCCGGAGTGCTCTCCAGGGCAGATGGCATTAACGTTGATATTGTATGGACCAACATCGGCCGCTAGAGTCCGGGTGAACCCAATCACGCCCATTTTAGAAGTTGCATAAGGAGTTCGATGCGAGAGCGGTTGTTTTCCAGTCCCCGAACTGAAATTAATGATCTTGCCGTAACGCTTTTCGATCATTACAGGCAGCACAGCTTTACAACATAGGAAAAGGGAATCAAGATTCACGTCGAGTGTAAGTTTCCACTCTGAAAGAGTCATGTCCCACACATCCTTGGTCGGACCTGCGATACCAACGACGTTAGCCAGAATGTCTACGGTGCCAAATTTCTTTAACGTTTCCTTGACCATAGCGTTGACCTGATCTTCCTTTGAAACATCAGTCTGAAAGCATATGATCTGACCGCCCTGTCGTCTGATTTGAGAACCGACTCGTTCTTCGAGGACTTTAACAGGGACAATGTCACAGATGGCGACAGCGGCACCCTCTTCCACAAAACGTCTGGCAACGGCCTGACTGTGACCACGTGCAGCCCCGGTGACTATGGCAACCTTACCGTCCAACTTGCCCATAAAGGATTTCGCTCCATTCATTTTTGTAGCTAGATGTTTATTTGGATAGATATGAATATCCGACCATATAAATTACAACCCGCTAATTAAAGAAGGCCAGACGAACACCATTGAGCAGGATGAATCCTATAACACCTGACGCTATATCATCGAACATGATGCCCCACCCACCGGGCCACGCCTCGATCTTCCTGACGCCGAGTGGTTTATATATATCCAACACCCTGAATAGCAGAAATCCAGCAAGCATCCAGGACCAGGTCACAGGTAAAAACAACACGGTGATCCACATACCAACCCACTCGTCAATCACGCCACGAGCTGGATCATGGTCATCAGCATTATCGATATATCCAGTGGCCCAAACACCCAAAATTGCTGTACCCAAGATCAAGAAAAAGAACCAGATCGAATTGCCATTACCGTTGAATACAAGAAGGTCTAAAACCCAATAGACAACAAGGGCAGCCAGAGTGCCGACTGTGGCAGGAGCCACATACGGCCACCGTCCTGATCCAAAACCGGTAGCAATAGTTTCGGCGATGAAGGAAACAAAGCGATTTTTATTTGATTGTGTTCCAGACTTCGACAAACTGAGTAACCTATATTTTTGAGAATAAGATCAGCCTAAAGCCACGGCGATGCCCAGCTCAATGTCTGTTCAGTATTTCCACTAGGACCATATTCGCAACCGACCCAGCCATCATAGCCAATCGCATCAAGATGCGGTAAGAGATGGTTGTAATTGATCTCACCTGTTCCGGGTTCATGCCTGCCAGGATTGTCTGCAATCTGAATATGCTTAATAGATGACAGATTTTCTTTGACCGTCATATGCAGATCTCCTTCCATGATCTGCATGTGATAAAAATCGTAGAGGACTGCCAGATTGGGATGACCTGCATCATCTATTGCCCGAAGCGACTGTTTGGTTGTGCTGATAAAAAATCCTGGCTGGTCACGAGTATTGATTGCTTCTACAAGAGCTACGACACCAACCTTACCGAGCTCTTCGGCAGCGTGATACATATTGGCTATCAGAGTTTCACGGGCTTCGTCCGGATCAACATCATCAATCGGTCCCACGCCGATATTAACGCCGATACAACCAAGTCCGGAAGCGTACTCGACAGCCTGTGCCGTACGCTCCTTGTAAAGATCTAAACGATCGGGCCTTAGAGCTATATTGCCTTTTCCTGTATCCGGATCAGTGACAGGAGAATTAATAATTACGTGGCTCAAGGAGTTGCGTTCAAGTCGTTCAACAATTTGATCGATAGAAAGAGAGTAAGGTGCCTGAAGTTCCACTCCATTAAACCCAGCCCGAGCGGCAGCGTCATATCGATCGATCAGGTCGTACTCATTAAACATCCACTGCAGGTTCGCTTCTAACTTCGGCACATCAAGTTCCCTTTTCTTTATTTTGCATTTCGCAATACTTTACCCATACTCAGTTAATCAGCGTTGGATAGATCAATTATTCACGGCATTTAGCGCTAAATCTAAACTTTCTGATAAACGGATAAGTTAAAGATATTTCGAAGCCCAACCAAGACCAGAAGAGGTGTCCTCAGAGGGAATATATTCACATCCAACCCAACCCTCATATCCCTTTGAATCAATATGTGGCAATAAAAAGTCGTAATTAATCTCACCGGTCCCCGGTTCATGTCGGCCGGGATTATCGGCTAGCTGGAAATGACCTATAACGTCTAAGTTGGAGTCGATTGCCCGGGTGACATCACCCTCCATGATCTGCATATGATAGATGTCGTATTGAACCTTGACGTTATCCGCTTGAGCAGATTCCACCGCCGCACGACTCTGGTTTGTGTGGGAGATGTAATAGCCAGGAATGTCAATTGTATTTATCGCTTCAAGCAGAATCGTAGTATTTGTATCGATAACAGCATTAGAAGCAAATTTGAGATTATCAATAAGCGTCTGTTGCATGGCCACATCGGTTTTATTTGCATTTGCTTTACCAGCAAGAACAGTCAGACGCTCACATTCGA
>RQOU01000055.1 GCA_008373165.1 SAR202 cluster bacterium
ATGCATCGTTTATTTAATTTTGAGAACTTAAACCTTGATTCAAATACCTGTCAAGACTGATCCGATTGTACTGTCGCCCAGAATGTCCATTCACTTTGGATTGAATGCAAGTAACAGGCATATTGAAGCATTGAATCTTGGGAAATATTTGATATTTCCCTCGAGTCTCGTTTGATTCGTTGGTGTAAACCAGTTCGCGATACTCTTTGATGGCAATACCGCATTTTGTAAAAACAGTCTTGGGCACCAACGACTATTGTAGATTTCATTACGTGTGAATTGCACGTTTAAAAAGGCGAGGAAAAATTATCGCATGGCGACGATCACCGGGAATCGAATTTCGCTTAGTCCACGAGAAATGCCGTCTCGTTGGTATAACGTTGAGGCGGATTTACCATTTAAAGTCCCGCCCATGATGTCACCTTCGGGTTATCCGGTGACTCGCAGGGATCTCGAGCCGCTATTTCCTCGACAGGTAATTGAACACGAGCTCAATTCCGAGAGTCGCACATTTAACATTCCTAAGGAAGTTAGGCAGGCATATTTACATTGGCGTCCAACGCCAATGTTTCGAGCGCATGCATTGGAAAAGGAACTAGGAACTCCCGCTAAATTATTCTATAAAGTCGAAGGTGGAAGTCCGAGTGGTTCTTACGAGTCAAACACTGCTATACCTCAAGCTTTTTATACGAAAAAAGTTGGTGCTAAGGGTATTGTCTCTGGAGGAGCGGGGGGAGTTTGGATCAGCGCAATGGGACATGCTGCCTCGTTGTTTGGCTTGACGAGTCGTATTTACAGCGTGCGCAAGGTAAATTCTGAAGATGCTTGGGGAGATGCCTACGGTCGGGTGTGGGGAGTGGATGTTCAGCCAAGTCCATCTGAAAACACACGATTTGGCAAACTCGAGTTTAAGAAAAAAGGATCTGATTCAGGTTCGATAGCTACAGCACTTGCTGAAGCTTATGAAGAAGCCACCCTGAACCCCGACGTAAAATTCGCGATCCCTACTCTTATGGGTAGCACACTCATTCACCAGACGGTGGTGGGTCTCGAGGCTCAACGTCAGCTTGCCGCAATAGATAAAACACCCGATTATGTAATTGGCTCTATCGGCGCAGGTTCCCATTTTGGGGGTCTTATCGCTCCATTCGTCCCAACTCGCTTACAAGGCAGAGATACGCGATTTGTTGCAGTCGAAGAAGTGTCGACGCCAAGCCTTACGCGTGGTGTTTACGCTGAAGAATCGGCAGACGCCGCTGGTCTCATGCCCCAAGTGCCCATGTATACATTGGGCCGTGAGTATTCGCCACCGGGAGTGCTGGCCGGCGCCATGCGGTATCACGGAGTGGCGCCGATTGTTTCGGCACTATACAAAGAACAGCACATAAATGCTGTAGCTCACGGGCAAATAGAATCATATAGCGCGGGACTAATGTTCACGCGTTCAGAGGGAATTGTCCTGTCACCCCATGCGATGTACACAGTCAAGGAAGTAATAGAGCAAGCTCTTCGTTCGAAACTTTCTGGCCGTGAAGAAACGATCTTATTCACTGTGACGCCATCGGTAACTTCCGAGTCGACTCCATATGATTTATTACTCGACGGTGTGCTTAATGACGAACGACCGGAAGAGGCTTCGTTGAAGAAATCGCTGGCAAGATTCATCGGCCGAAACTAATTCACTGAGGATTTTGCGTTTCGAATTTTGATCTTCGATGCTAAAGTTCGACATGTATTCATGTTATTTGTCGGTTTTGCGTGATAGTTTTTCAGTTGAAGCGAATCTGCAATGACACTGTGGATAATATGCGCAAGTTTGTAATTACAGAACCCGGAGGCAATTACGGATGGAAATCTCTAAAGAGAAACTGGAGTGGATGTATACCACCATGTACAGAATCCGTCGCTTCGAGGAGACGATGCTGGAGCAAACTTTCAAGGGGAACTCCATGGGTGTGACTCACCCTTCAGACGGCCAGGAAGCACCACCAACCGGAGTTTGTGCTCATCTCACGGATAAAGACTGGATTGGCTCGACTCATCGAGGTCATGGTCACTGTATAGCCAAGGGTTTAGATACTCACGCTATGATGGCAGAGATTATGGGTAGGGCTACAGGGCAATGTGGAGGTAAGGGCGGTTCCATGCACATTGCAGATTTTTCAAAGGGCATGCTCGGTGCTAACGCGATAGTGGGAGCTTCTATTCCCCTTGCCGTTGGAGCCGCGCTGACTGCGAAGTACAAAGGCATAGAAAATGAGTCGGTTGGTGTCTCGTTCTTCGGTGATGGTGCTTCTTCACAGGGAGTTCTGCACGAATCGATGAATCTTGCATCGGTATGGAAATTGCCAGTTATATTTGCATGTGAAAACAATGGATATGCAGAAGCGACTCCCGCTTGGTACTCAGTGTCTGCGGAGGATATAGCATCGCGGGCGGATGGTTACGGGATGCCTGGAGTTGTCGTAGACGGGATGGACGTTTTCGAAGTTTATGAAGCTGCGGGTGAAGCGATTGCGCGTGCCAGAGCCGGGGAAGGTCCCACGTTCCTGGAATTAAAGACATATCGCTATCATGGACACTTTCATGCTGATGATCCTAAGAAATATCGTAAGCCGGATGAAGAAGAGCATTATCACGAACGTGATGCCCTAAAAAACTTTGAAAAAAGAGTTACTGGTCAAAAATTGATGTCAGCAAAGAAATTAAAATCTATTCGTGATTCCATTGAGCAGGAGATGCTTGATGCCGTCGAGTTTGCCTTGGAGAGTCCTATGCCTGACGTGGAGGCGCTTTACAGTGATGTCTATGTAAATTACTCCAACCCTATTTTTGGTCTTAGATAACCACTATTTTGGTAATCAATACAATCAATTTATTCGTAATGCAAGAGAACAATGACCACACACAATAAAATCGATCCTCTAGGCCCTGGTTATGAAGGAGTAGCTGGTAAAGAGCTGCGGTTTAGAGATGTATTCAGAGATACTTTGCGTGCCGAGATGAATCGCGATCAGGACGTCTTTTTGATGGGAGAAGATATATCAGGAGGATTTGATCGTGACACGAAAGAACCGTTGGACGCCTGGGGAGGTCCTTTTGCTGCGACGAAAGGATTGGTACAGGAATTTGGACCAGAACGCATCAGGGATGCTCCGATTTCTGAGGCAGGGTTTGTTGGTGCAGCAGTAGGCGCTGCTTTGACAGGGTTACGACCGGTTGTTGACCTTATGTATTTTGATTTCGTGACCGTTGCTTATGACCAGTTACTGTCGAATGCAGCCAAGAGTCGTTACATGTTTGGTGGCCAAACACGGGTGCCGATGACGCTATTTGCAAGATCAGGCGCTGGAACCGGTCACGCTGCTCAGCACTCGGAAAGTTTTTACTCGATGCTTGCACACATACCTGGTCTGAAAGTCGTCGTTCCATCAGATCCCTACTCAGTGAAAGGGCTTTTGGCTGCAGCCATTCGTGATGATGATCCTGTATTTCTTGTAAACGATAAGAAACTTATTAATCTCACGGGATTTGTACCAGATGAAGATTATGTTATAGAGCTAGGGAAAGGACGTTACATGCAGCGTGGTGATGACGTTACCTTGGTAGGGATGTCATATACGTCTGTAGTTTGTGAACAAGCTGCTGTGCAGTTGGCTGATGCGGGAATTAATGCTGAGGTGATTGACATGATGTCGCTTTCTCCATTTGACGAAGATATCCTGCTCGAGTCGGTTCAAAAAACAAATAACGTGGTGATTGTCGATGAAGATACCCCGCGAGCTTCCATGGCCTCAGAATTCGCGGCTGTCATTGCTGACAAAGCATTCGATCACCTGGATGCGCCGGTTAAACGTGTGACTGGACCACACTCTCCAGTTCCTTACAACAAGGGACTGGAAAACGCCTTTATGCCGCAGCCTGAAGATGTAGTAGGTACCGTTCGAAATATGTTGGGACGCGACTAACCAACTGGCATTTTGCGTTGAGTGATTTTGCGTCCAATTCTTGCCATTTCTTCCCCGCCTGCAAAAATGTGTGTCCCTAAATCCATCAGTTTTCGTACTTTCTGCTCTTCAGTCATGCTTGGGTCATTCCAGGAACAAAGAAACTTCAGGTTGTTAGCATCACAGGCAGCCTTGATACGTTCCCTAACTAGATTCATTTCTTCGATGTACGGCGGGCCATTTGCGTTGGTGAATCCAAATGACATGCCCATGTCACTCGGTCCCCATTCTGCGAAAGCAAGACCGGGCACACGGCATATATCATCTGCATTTGCAGCGGATTCTTGATTTTCCAGTTTTACACCCAGAAATAATTCTCCATTGGGATTTAGAGGCCAAGGATCTGCGATGTTGACATATTCTTGAGCGTCAATACCCCAGATTTCGGAAGGTTTTACTTGTCCTCCGGCTCCTCTCTGTCCTTCTCCAAGGCCTTCTCGACCTGACTTTTGAAATGGGTACCTGCACTCTTCGATAAAAGCGCGAACCGCGTCAGCCTGTCGTGCATGTGTGAGCAATATTCCGTGAACTCCAGCTGATAGTAGCTGTCTTATTTGCCAAGCGTTAGCTCTGACCTCTGAAGCTGTTCGTCCATTTGCGGGCAGTGTAGCGATGATCGCAGGTGTTCGATGCCCTGCTTTGGTCGGCCCGTTATCAACTAAACCTTTCATAAAAGAGATCAATCCAGCAACGTTGAAAGCACCGTGCTCAAATTCTGGAATCAAGAAGTCTGCCCACGTGCTGGCTTGCTTTAATCCGTTTTCGTAAGTCAAATCACCGGCGCTGGTGTAATAAATTGGCTCTTTGGATTCAATGAGTTCGATTACCCTGTTTATTCTTTTAGGCATCTTTTGATTTAGTCCTCAGTTTTAGCTTTAGCGAATGTTTGGGTTTAGTTTTTTGTTCGAGTAGAAATTGTTCTACTTGTGTATGTGCGATCTTAGTCCTAAAACTGGGTTTTGATAGTCCTTGAAATATCTGAATTTTCGTATATTGATTACCGACAGAAATGAGTATGGATCAGCGTTGCGCTGTTAGTTGAGGTTGAATGTTGAATAAATCATCTTTAGAAGCTGTGGCATCATTTGAACGATGGGCTGCAGCCTTCAACGCACGCGATGCTGACGCTATGATCGAGGAAATGCATTTTCCGCATATACGCCTGGCTGGTAACGAGTTCCAGACATGGGTGACGGCCGAAGATTTTCGTGATCCACAAGACCAGATGACAAATATGCTACTGGATGAAGGTTGGTGCGTTACTGTTACGAAGTCTATAGCGGCTGTTCAGTCGAGCGATCAAAAAGTGCATCTGGTAATTCGCCAGTCTAGGCAACGCAAAGATGGAACTGAGTACAACGGTTTCGACACGTTATGGGTTTTCACGAAAATCAACGGTAAATGGGGAGTCCAGTTTCGTTCATCTTTTTTAGCGAACGCTGTTCATGGAGTCGGCGCAAGCCGGCCTCAATTTTAGCCAGTTACGAGAATTTAGAACTGTACAAACCACGTATGTAGGCTATATGTCCCGTGTGTTGTCCGTTTTCCACTGGGAGGCGACCTAACACCCAGAGTAAAGTGGGAGCTCGGTCGGGCGCATGCGACCATATTTCAGGGTGTTTGATAGTCAGCATTCGAGTAGATATCTGTTTGATAGAAGGTATTAAAAGATTCCTGGCAACTTGCCAGTATTCGGTGACTTCTCCTACTTCAAGATCAGGAAAATTTCTGACTTGATCAATCGAATCTCCTGCACCAGTTCGTTTAGCATCGATTCCTAGTCGGTTGGACCAACCACCTTCGATCCACGCACTTTCTCCACCTCCTCTTAGATACCAGCCCCACATGTCTTCCATTCTTCCGATGTGCCAAAGTATCCATAATATGTGGTTTGACTCGGGCGTAGGCATCCAACGTGCCTCTTCCATACTAAGTCCTTCAATGGCTTTCAATAATTGATTACCGTAGTCGTTTATTGATTGGAGAGACACATCTCGATGATCCGGGTGGCTCAAGACGTGCTCTGGCATATCACGGCATTATCGTTTTCTGAAAGTTGCAAAAGCTTTTCGAAAGGGTATATGCCGGAATCGTGTCCGTCGGTCCATAAGAACTGTAATGCATATTTCCCCACTTTGAGATATTCGACAGCGATTATGTCTTCAGGAACTGATGCAACGTTGAGTATTGGTCGTCCGGTCATTTCTTCGACGCACGCGGCACAAGCACACTGCAAGCGTAGATATCTATACGGGTATGTGCATGTCTGGTTGTTGTCCCAGGCTATCTGCACTCCTACACCAGTCATTTCGATTTGTGCTGGGACAGTCATTGTTACTTTTCTGTTCCTCGGGATCCTGCGTTTTTGTAAGATCACTGAAATAATGTTTTTTGTTGATAGCAGCTTAATCTGGGTAGATGAACTTCTTTGAAGTAAACTTCAGGATTATTGATCTTTTTTCGATGATTTATCTAGATTCATGGTTAGTGTAGAAATTAATGTAGGGGATTAACGCCAAATGGCAAACGAAACGATAAAAGTAGGTTTTGTAGGGGCTGGTGCCAATACGGCCCTACGTCACATTCCAGGGCTCAGGGCGCAACAAGGTGTTGAATTATCCGGCGTTGCCAATCGAACTATTGAGTCTAGTCAGACAGCGGTTGATAAATTTGAACTGGGAGAGGCGTACCCGACTTGGCTGCACTTGATCGAAGACCCAGAAATCGATGCGGTATGTATCGGTACTTGGCCATACATGCACTCCACAATCACGTTAGCAGCGCTTGATAACGGTAAGCATGTGTTGTGTGAAGCGCGAATGGCGATGAATAGTTTGGAAGCTCGTGATATGTACGCAGCATCGGTTGCTAATCCCGACCTGATTACTCAAATTGTACCGCCTCCACATCTCATGTCTTGTGAAAAGCATTTGATGGATTTAATCGCAGACGGATTCATAGGTGAAGTGGTGAATGTGAATATTCGGGTTACAGATGGCAGTTCGTACCCGGATTCTGATACAGAAGCACACTGGCGACAAATGCGAGAGTTATCGGGTAATAACGTTATGACTACTGGCATATGGTACGAGAATTTGATGCGGTTAGTCGGTACCGCTAGTTCAGTTTCTGCGAACGCCCAAATCGTTGTTCCTCATCGTCGGGGTTGGGACGGTAATCGTTATCCCATGACCATTCCGGATCAGCTTGATGTGATCTACTCACTTGCTGGAGGTGGTTCAGTCAACATGACTGTCACAACGGTTTCCGGATCATTTGCACCACCGACAGAGATATGGATATTTGGTACAGAAGGTACCTTAAGGATTGAAGTTGGTGGCCTGGATGTAGATCCTAAAGTTACCGGGGCACGCAAGGGTGACCAGGTTATGTCCGAAATTGTCGTGCCGAATGAAAAGCGTGGTAGCTGGCGGGTTGAGGAAGAATTTATTAACGCTATCCGGGGAATCGAACCAGTAACTCGGTCGAATTTCACGGATGCGGTCAAGTACATGGAATTCACCGACGCTGTTCAACAGTCATGGCAGACTGGAAAACGGGTGTACTTACCCGGCCTGTGATTACTGAAATTTCGACTGTCTTTAGTGAGGCCACTTTAATGTCGAAATTAGGGGGTCTCATCTCTGACTACATTGTCTAGGACTTTCACATAGATAATATTGAGTAAGTGTTAAAAAATAATGGGATAGGAGTTCGCTGTTGATACAAGGAGTTGCGAGAATTGACTTCAATGCAGATATTGGCGAGTCATTCGCAGGGTATGAGCTTGGTCTTGACGAAGAAATTGTCAAGTACATTACCTCTGCGAACATAGCTACTGGATTTCATGCAGGAGATCCTGATTGGATGGCTCGGACTGTTGCGCTTGCTGTCGATCATCAAGTTGGAATCGGTGCTCACCCGGCTTATCCAGATCTTGCAGGGTTCGGCCGAAGAAATATGGACCTGACTCCAGTTGAAGTTCGTAATGCAGTGACTTACCAAGTTGGTGCTCTGTCTGCATTCGCTCCAGGGCGAAAAATGCAACATGTGAAACCGCATGGAGCCCTGTATAACACGGCAGTTAAAGACCCTGAAGTTGCGTCTTCAGTAGTGTCTGCGATCAAGGAGTTCGATCCTGAATTAATTCATGTGGTTCTTGCTGGATCTCGGTGGGAATCCATTGCTCGAGACGAGGGAGTCCGAGTCGCCAGGGAATGCTACGCTGACCGGGCTGTGACGGCACAAGGGACCCTTGTGCCTCGGTCCGAGCCCGGAGCCGTCGTCCACGAAACGGACCAGATTGTAGAGCGTTCGATAAAGCTCGCAACCCAAGGGAAGGTTATAGCTGTTGACGGCACTGAGATCGATTTTTCTGCTGATTCAATATGTTTGCATGGGGACACTCCTGGTGCCGTAGAAACAGCTGCTGCGGTTCGCGGAGCACTTGAAGATGCGGGGGTTAAAATCACTCCTATGGCCAAGCTGGTTTCCGGTGTCTAGGAAACTCAAGAGTGAACCTGAAGGTCAACGATTTCCTCGCGTGGTACCTGCTGGGGATTCTGCGATACTGATCGAACTGGGATCAGAAATTGCCCCTGAAATTAGTGCCATGGTTTTTGCACTGACAGATCTTATTAAGGACGCTGGTTTGAATTCCGGTTTGGAGGTACTTCCTACTTATCGGTCCGTGCTTGTTTATTATGACCCGCTTGTTTGTAGCTACTCGGAAATGTTCGATGCTGTGAATGGCGCGGTTGAACGCTTGGTAGAACCTGTTAACGTGAACAGTTCGTTGAAAATTATTGAGATACCGGTTGTATATGGAGGCGATGATGGTCCGGATCTTGATTTCGTAGCGGATCACGCCGGGATCACTGAGGAGACCGTTATCGAGCTTCATTCCGGGACTGACTATCGGGTGTATATGCTCGGATTCTCTCCAGGGTTTCCATATCTTGGAGGCCTGGATGAGCGAATTGCTGCACCGAGGCTCAAGACCCCTCGTGTTTTAGTTCCTGCTGGATCTGTAGGGATTGCAGAGTCACAAACAGGTGTGTACCCGAACGCGGGACCAGGTGGTTGGAGAATAATAGGCAGAACTTCGGTTCCTCTTTTCGATGTAAATAGTTCCACTCCGTCTTTAATAACTCCTGCTACGAAGGTTCGATTTATACCGGTGGATCAGCATGACTAAAACCTCTGATCCCAGTATCCAAGTGGTGCGATGTGGGTTCATGGCCTTGGTGCAAGATCAAGGCAGGTTCGGATTTCAGGAACTCGGAGTTTCAGTGAGTGGGGCAGCTGACAAGGAAGCTCTGGATGTTGGAAATATTCTTGTAGGTAACTCTCCGGAATCAGCGGCTATAGAGGTCATGCTCGGAGATTTCGAAATTGAGTTCATGGAAAGTATGATGTTTGCTTTGACCGGGGCAGAAACTGAAGCAAGCCTTGATGATGTTCCGGTGGGTCGTAACCTTTCGTATAAAGCACATGCGGGATCTCGTCTTTCACTATCAAATGTTCGGCAAGGATTACGGGCTTATATTTCGGTGCAGGGTGGAATCGACACCCCGATAATTCTTGGTTCTCGTTCAACTCATATAACTTCTGGTATTGGCGGTTTCGAGGGTAGGGCATTGCAGCCTGGTGATGTGTTAAAGGTTGGGGGATCAGAACTTGGCCATGAATATTCAAGTAGATGTTGGGATGGGTACGAATCACCTACGGATGAACTTAGTATTCGGGTTGTACTAGGCCCACAAGATGATGAATTTTCCGAGTCTGGAATCGAAACATTTCTTAGTTCCACCTACGTGGTCAGTGATCAATCGAATCGGCAGGGGTTACGGTTAGAAGGGTCCGCAATTGAATCACGAAATGGTAGATTCGATATCGTATCTGATGCAGTGGTTAACGGGTCGATACAAGTTCCAGGAGATGGTAAGCCGATCATACTGCTATCTGACCGCCAAACGACAGGCGGTTATCTTAAAATAGCTACTGTTGCTTCGGTTGATATTCCTCGCCTAGGGCAGGTTTCTCCCGGTAATCGGATTACCTTTTCAGTAGTTTCAGTTGAGGAATCTCAACAGCTTTTTATCGAGAGCCAAGATAGACTTTCAAGTTCGATAAACGATTTAGTTGGGGATCAGTTTTTTCTGCGAGTTAGTGATACTGATATTTCAGTCGGCACGGCTGTGAGTGGATCCGCCGAGATAGTCATTTTAGATGGCATTGCATATCCGATTATTGTTGATGAATTTATCCCCGATGAATAACTTCACTTTGTTAGAATCGCTGATGGATTTTTTCGCCGATCATTGTGATCGTGCCGACAAATTAGAAATCGATCGCCTGATCGAGGGAGTAGTGATACGTTCGATCAGAGTCTCATAAACGACGGCCTTACGGTCAGTCTCGTTGGTATGGGTGCAGTTTTCGTGGTTTTGATATTGTTGGCTTTGTCGATCAAGGCAATAACATTGCTTGATCGTGAGAATATTGCTCCAGTTGAATCACGCGCTGTTCCAGATTCTGTTGATCTTGATTCGGATTCACAAAACTCAGTTTCTATTACTGGCCAACAGGTTGCTGCTATGGCTGTCGCTATTGCATTATCAGATTCTGGCTCCGTGCCCACGCGATCCTTGATCCCTGTCAGTAGAGCTTTATCTCCTGACGCCTGGTTGCAGAGCGGCCGGACTCGGGCTATGAGTTCTTCAGGATTGCTTGCACGGGATAGGCGCATTTAGTGGCTAGCAAAAACTACAAGATCAATATAGCTGGTAAAACTTACGATGTTGAAGTAGGTGATATTTCCAAATCTCCAGTACAGGTTTCTGTCGATGGCACGCTTTACCAGGTTGAAATCCCTCAATCTGCTGGCGATCGTGCTGCTGGGGTTCAAGATACCGTTGCACCCAAGCCAGTAGCCCCTGTTGTTCCTTCTTCTGCGGTTAGCCGTCCTTCAATTCCGGATTCGCTTGATGATGGAGTAGTTCGGTCTCCGATGCCAGGTCGTATTCTCAGCGTGAATGTATCGGTTGGTGACACGGTCAAGAAGGGTCAGCCAATATTTATACTCGAGTCAATGAAGATGGAAAACACCATAGCTTCTTCCATCGATGGGACAGTTACATCGGTGCATGTCGCGGTTAGCGATTCGGTTCAACATGGCCAAACTTTGGCCGAGATTACAAAGGGTTAGTTCTAAATGGGTAACGAGCTAAGCGCTTTGTGGGCGGGTATAACAGCTTTAGTCGACGAGCCGCGACTGGTCTTGATGTGGTTAATTGCCGGGGCTTTACTATACGTCGGGGTGGCCAGGAAAAAAGAACCACTTTTACTTGTTCCGATCTCCATGGGAATTCTCTTCGCTAATCTTCCGCTGGGGGAATTGATTCGTGAAGGTGGTGGTGGTGAACCAGCCGGAATATTGAAAACGTTCCAGACCGTTGGGATGGGAACTGACATATTTCCATTGTTGATCTTTTTAGGGGTTGGAGCAGCAACTGACTTCAATCCGATGCTGTCCAACCCCAAGACCTTGTTGCTAGGTGCGGGGGCCCAAGCGGGCGTATTTGTTGCACTTTTTGGTGCTTTGCTCTTGGGTATGACTGATTATTTCGAGTTTGGACTTCTAGAGGCTTCTTCGATTGGGATCATCGGTGGGGCAGATGGTCCAACAACTATTTTTATTGCCACTCGGATGTTGGAGCTCGGGGAATCACTAGCTCACGTGGAAGTCCGGGACATAGTCGGTGCGACCGCGGTTGCGGCATACTCTTACATGGCTCTCGTTCCGATAATTCAACCACCTATAATCAAGCTGTTCACCACTAAAAAAGAACGTTTGATTCGAATGGAATACCCATCCAAACCTGTGTCGAAGCGTACGCAAGTGTTGTTCCCGGTATTGACCATTATCATCATCGGTGTACTAGTGCCTTCCTCTTCTCCACTGATAGGCATGCTGATGTTGGGCAATTTAATTAAAGTTTCAGGCGTAGTGCCAAGATTGGCTGATGTCTCAGAAAACGCTTTGATGAACGTAGTGATCATAATGTTGGGTTTGGCTGTCGGTGCCACCATGCCAGCTCACATTTTCTTGCAACCTGAAACAATTGGGATATTTTTCCTAGGCTTGTTCGCATTTATGACTGCGACGGTTGCGGGCATTCTGCTGGCAAAACTCATGAATATATTCTCCAAGAGGAAGATAAATCCCATGATTGGAGCGGCAGGAGTTTCTGCGGTGCCAATGGCGGCGCGGGTTGTGCAAGACATGGGTCAAAAAGAAGACCCAGACAACTTTTTGCTGATGCATGCCATGGGACCTAACGTGGCAGGTGTCATCGGTACAGCGACAGTCGCGGGTGTACTGCTAACCGTTGTCAAAACTTTACTTTGATCTTGACCTAATACCTATCAACACCAAAAAAGCCTTGGTAACAGGAGGAACTTAGACATGCCTGACCGTTCGATGAAGGGTGTATATCCAATCCTTTCGGCGCCTATCAATAAAAAAGGTGACTTGGTATTGGAAGATCTTGAGCGACAAGTTGAATGGATGATTGGAAAAGGAGTGGATGGTCTCGGAATTGCTGTTGCAACAGAGATTTACAAATTTAACGAAAAAGAACGTGACGAAATACTCAGTACGGTCGTAAAGGTTAATAACGGGCGCGTGAAAATCGTGATGAATACAGGCGGGGAAAGTACCGACGTCGCAATTTTCTTGTCTAAGAGAGCTGAAGAGCTCGGCGCAGATGCATTGATGATTCGACCTACATCTTTTATTCCTGTGCCGGCTTCCGAAAACATCGAGTATTTCGGTCGAATTGCTGAATCTGTATCTCTTCCGATTTTTCTGCAAGACCAGGGTACAGCGCAGGTTCCGCCAGCGATGGCGGTGCAGTGTGCGAAGAGGCACGAGAATCTTTGCTATATCAAAGTTGAGACCCCACCTACTCTGCCGAGAATGGGTGAAACTTACGAGCTGGCTAAAGGTACCGGGCTTATCTTGTTTGGTGGAGCCGGTGGTGCATTTGCCGTGGAAGAGTTTAAACGCGGTTCGGTCGGCACAATGCCTGGATCAACATTGCCAGATATGTTCGTAAGGGTTTGGAATCATTTCCAGGCGGGTGATGAAGATGCAGCTAATTTAGAAATGCGCCGTCATGCTCCGTTAATCCAGATGTTGGCCCAAGGGCAGGGATTTGCTGGCTGGATATACAAGCACATCATGGTTAGGCGGGGTATTTTCTCCCCGGGGTCGGATTTTGCAAGGCATCCAGCACTCAAACCGGATCCAGACCATTTCAAAGAAATTGATGGTTTATTGGAGAGTTTGGATTTGGTGGGCAAATAGTCAAACATGGCAAAAGTGATGCGAGTTAGCTGTAAAGAGAGTAACCCCAAGCTTAAAAATGTTGGGCGAGAATAGAATTTGTCCTTGTGTGAATTTCTCAACAAGGAAAGAACTTTGCTTGGAATAACTTTTCCAATTTGCGTTTGTACAGCAATTTGTTTGAAATTGAATAAATTAATGCCGTATCGAGACAATACCTGCGCAGCATTGGTACGGTGAGGTAGATGGAACCTGTATCTGAATTAGCGTTATTTGGTTCTGATCTAACAACGGTTCAACTTGTCGGTCTTGCTGTCATGTCCCTCGTGGTTGGAATCGTAGGCGGGATCGTCGGGATAGCTCTTGGTGTGGTACGCCTACCCGTGATGACCGCGGTTGGCTTGGATCCGCTTATGGCTGCAAGTACTAATCTTTTTGTCAGCGTACTTGGCTCCGTGGCCGGTTCTTGGCCGGCCATTCTCCAGAACCGTATCGTTTTTAGGGTTGTGATCGTGATTGGTATTCCAGCTATAGCTGGATCTTTTATGGGTGGTATTTACGCGGACTTGGTTTCGAGAATGATTCTGTTGTTGATTGTTGCCCTGTTACTAGTCTGGTCTTCGTTGATGATGATCGTGCGAGCTGTTGCCGAACTACGTAACCGCTCTTTGTCTGATGAAGATGGTGATGCTCGCTCTGGGCGTGGAGATCTTAATTCCAAGACTGTGGTCCGAGAAAGTTTTCTTGGTTTCGGTATTGGCTTGATGGGTGGTGCAGTTGGTTTGGCGTTGGGTGTTTTGCGCATGCCAGCCCTTGTCCACGTTTTAAAGATGAAGCCTTCGTTGGCAGCTGGTACGAACCTAGCGCTTACCATTCTTGTCGGAACTTCAGGATTTACCGGCCACCTGATTAGCGGACGAGTTGACTGGTTATTGGTTTCAGTAATTGGTATTCCTGCGATGGTTGGAATGTTCGCTGGTTCACGTATGACCGGTACGGTGGATGCTGCGAAGTTGCGCTTGGTTTTGGGAATAGTCTTACTTGCGGTATCACCGCTTGTATTCTCTGACGCCATATCCAGTTAATTTGTCTTTTGCAGTATCACGATTGCTGTTTGAGTACATATAATTTGCCATTATGAACAGTAGCCCAGGCACAGATTTAAGGAAAGCGATCCAAGCAGAGTCGCCACTGCAGTTAGTAGGCGTGACGAATCCTTATCACGGGGTGATGGCAAAATCTGCGGGATTTATTGCTCTTTACCTTTCGGGATCTGGAGTTGCGACTGCTTCTTACGGCTTACCGGATCTTGGTATGACAACTCTTGATAATGTCCTTGAGGATGTTCGGCGAGTCGTCACGGCAGTAGATTTGCCCTTGCTTGTCGACGTAGACACAGGTTGGGGGGGTGCGTTTATGATTGCCCGAACGATGAAAGAAATGGCTCGTGCAGGTGCTGCAGGGGTACACATCGAAGACCAGGTGCAAGACAAACGCTGTGGTCATCGCCCTGGTAAACAGATCGTTTCAACCTTGGAGATGCAGGATAGGCTAAAAGCTGCTGCTGATGCGAAGGAATACCAAGATTTTGTTTTGATGGCTCGTACAGACGCTATCGCTAGTGAAGGTGTTGATGCTGCAGTGGAACGAGCGGTTGCTTATGTTGAATCGGGCGCCGACATGCTGTTTGCTGAGGCGGTTACTGAACTCACGGATTACAAGAAGTTTCGCGACGCGACTGGCGTCCCGGTATTGGCGAATCTAACGGAGTTTGGGCAAACCCAGGCATTCACGCTTGATCAACTCGCTAGCGTTGATGTTGACATCGCTTTGTATCCTTTGACCGCATTCCGTGCAGCCAACAAGGCTGCAGAAAATGTTTTTAGGATCCTTAGGACTGAAGGTACTCAATCTGAAATTATTGGTGAGTTGCAAACTCGGGATGAGCTTTATGCCTACATTGGTTATCAAGCGTATGAAAGCAAGCTAGATCAGCTTTTCAGCACTGATAGCGACTCATAGATTTTTTACTTAACTGACAGGAATTATCAATATGGCTAACTCTGGCCTTAATGGCGTTACCGCAGGTTCATCGGGGGTGTCGACGGTTGGTAAGGCTGGAGTGGGTCTTACATATCGGGGTTATTCGATCACCGATCTTGCGGCCGAATCAACCTTTGAGGAAGTCGCCTATCTCTTGATCTACGGTAAGCTTCCGAGCCATGCTCAACTTGATGCCTATAAAAACAAGCTTGCTGGTTTGCGTTCGCTTCCATACCAGTTAAAGACTCTTTTGGAGCATATGCCCCAATCTGCCCATCCGATGGATGTACTGCGGACCGGGACATCGTTACTCGGAACGATTGAGGCTGAAGGAGAGGATGGCAGAACCGCAGCTTCAGTTGGGGACAGGCTAACCGCAAGTTTTGGTTCGATGCTGGCCTACTGGTACCGCTTTCATTCTCGAAATGAACGTATCGAAACAGATTCCGATGAAGATACCGTGGCAGGTCATTTTTTGAACTTGATGTCGGGTATGGCCTCTGATCCACTAAAACGTGACGCGTTGGACAAGACCCTAATCTTGTACGCTGAGCATGAATTTAATGCGTCGACTTTTAGTGCTCGGGTTATCACCTCAACATTGGCAGACACTTATTCGGCCGTCACGGGAGCAATTGGTGCTCTGAGGGGACCACTCCATGGAGGGGCCAATGAGGCTGCGATGGAACTGGTATCGTCATTCGACTCTCCTCAGGATGCAGAGAAATCTGTGATGCACATGTTGAAAGCCCGGCGACTCATTATGGGTTTTGGCCATCGTGTTTACAAGAACGGAGATCCTCGTTCACCCATCGTAAAAGACTTGGCCCGACAGTTATCTGATGCTGCGAACAATACCTCTTTCTACGATATTTCTGACAGGATCGAGGCTGTTATGTTTCGTGAGAAAGGGATGTTCCCGAATCTAGATTTTTACGCAGCTACTGCATATCACTTGTGCGGAATACCAACAGCGATGTTTACACCGGTGTTTGTGATAGCACGCACCTCCGGTTGGATTGCTCATGTCTTGGAACAACGCGGTGATAACGCCCTAATTCGTCCCCTTTCTGAGTACACGGGTCCCGGTCCCAGGGACTACGTAGCTATAGACGATCGCGGTTGAAAGGTCCCATGCCAGCAACAGACAACGTTATAGCGAAAATTGCAGATTACGCGGTTAATTATCAACCTGATTCTGAATTAGCCTTCGATACAGCCCGATTGTGCCTGATGGACTCTATTGGATGTGCGTTATTGGCCATGGATTACCAGGCTTGCACCAAGTTGCTGGGCCCAGACGTGGAAGGCATGGTTGTTCCAAACGGGGCCAGGGTCCCGGGCACTCGTCACCAATTGGATCCGGTGAAGGCGGCTTTCGATACAGGCACAGCGATTCGATGGTTAGATTTCAATGACACTTGGCTCGCTGCCGAGTGGGGTCATCCATCTGATAATTTTGGTTCGATTATCCCGGTAGCCGATTTCATCAGTCGTAGCAACGTGTTGGGGTCTTCACGATCGATTAATGTCACAGAACTATTGGAAATGGCCGTGAAAGCCTACGAGATTCAAGGTGTTCTCGCCCTGGATAATTCTTTCAACAGCGTTGGTATTGACCACGTTATCTTGGTTAAAGTTGCATCGACCGCGGTTGTCACATCGATGTTGGGAGGTAACGTTCAGCAGGTCGAGAACGCCGTTTCGAATGCCTGGCTCGATGCTTCTTTGCGTACTTATAGGCATGCGCCAAATACGGGATCCCGGAAATCTTGGGCGGCAGGTGACGCTGTGAGCCGAGCCGTTAGGTTCAGCTTGAACGCCATGTCCGGTGAAATGGGTTATCCGTCGGCATTAACAGCTCGTGGTTGGGGATTCCAGGACACCTGGTTCAGGGGAGAGGAGATCACTCTTCCGCGAGAGCTAGACTCTTATGTCATGGAAAATATCTTGTTCAAGGTTTCCTTCCCCGCAGAGTTCCACGCTCAGACCGCTGTCGAGGCTGCTTTCCAACTTCACTCACAAGTTGTATCACGACTTGACGAGATCGATGAAGTGTTGATCAATTCCCAGGAATCGGCATTGCGTATCATCGATAAAACCGGGCCGCTGAACAATCCTGCAGATCGAGATCACTGTATTCAGTACATGACGGCAATTGCCCTAATAAAAGGTGCTCTCACAGCCGGAGACTACGAGGATGAGGTGGCTATGGATCCCCGCGTTGATCAACTCCGAAGCAAGATGACCATGAATCACGATCGAAGATTTACCGAAGATTACATCGATCCCGATAAACGTTCGATCGCTAATAGCGTGCAGGTGCGATTTAAAGATGGTTCATCGACTGAAAATATAACGGTAGAGTATCCCGTTGGACATCGCAGACGCCGCAAGGAAGCTGCGCCGTTACTGGTGGATAAATTGAGAGCGAATTTATGTACGCAACTTGATAAGGAGAGGGTTGAAGAACTGGTCAAGTTGTTCTCTGACCAGTCAACTCTGGGCCTTATGGCTGTTGATGATTTGGTAGATATGTTGGTCCCAGCAGACGACTAGAAAATCGCAAATATCCCGTCTTGTGCTTCTATCACACCAAATTAGAACGCCACGGTGCTAATCTTTTCAACTGCTTGGTTTCGAGGGGTTTAGATCGCGGATGTGTTGATTAATTTCCAAGTAACTGCGTGAAAACTGGGCTAAGACAACGAGAAAATTTAACAATTATGGCTAAGACTACAGGTAGTGATCTTTTAATTCGTGCCCTTCAAGTAGAGGGTGTTGACACCGTCTTCGGGATTGCGGGTGACCATATCCTGCACATGCTCGACACGATGTTCGATGCCCCCTTGCGGATGGTTGACTTTCGACA
Organism: SAR202 cluster bacterium; assembly: GCA_008373165.1. Taxonomy (GTDB): domain Bacteria; phylum Chloroflexota; class Dehalococcoidia; order Lucifugimonadales; family Lucifugimonadaceae; genus Lucifugimonas. The sequence goes on from RQOU01000055.1 coordinate 18,275, forward strand.
CGAGTCGGGAGCCGTGCATGCTGCTGATTCATATTCGAGAATTCTTAAAAAAGGCGCCGTCATGCTCTCGACGACACCTGGTCATGCGAATGCACTGCCCGCACTTGCTAACGCAATTCATTCAGAAGCCCCGGTGATCAATATTGCTGGTTCGGCTGAATCCCCGAACCTAGGTCGGGGGGCAATGCAGGAATTTGATCAGATTAATGCTGCTAAACCGATTACGAAGGGGGCATGGGAAGTTCCGTCACCTTCACGAATTCCTGAGTACGTTGCCCTGGCTTTTAGGACGGCCTTGAGTGGTCGACAAGGGCCGGTTCACTTGACGATACCCCATGATTTCCAGATGGCGGAGGTTGATGACGCCGAAGTAGCGAGATACACCCCTAGCGAGTACGGGATATCTTCGCTGGTCCTTGGTGATCCTGACCAGGTTGAGAAAGCTATTGATTTACTAAGCACGGCACAAAGACCCATGATTTTCGCTGGATCTTCTGCGGGGGCGACTGCAATTCCCTCGGAAGTGACCCGGCTCGTTGAGACGATGCGTATTCCTTTTTTCTCCGAGGATTCTGCCAGGGCATTGATACCTGATTCTCACGAATACTCTATGGGACTTGGATACCAACCACTCAATTTGACGGTTCGTAACGTTGGGGATGCTGACGTTGTTCTTATGCTCGGCAAGAAGCTCGACTATACCAATGGTTTCGGCGGAAACCCTCCCTTTGCTGATGACGTGAAATTCGTAGTTGTCGATCCGTCCCCGGCTCAAGTCGCTCGAGCTCGTACAGCTGCCGTTGGAATTGTTGGGGATCTTGGTCCTGTCATTACCCAGTTAGCAGACGCGGCTGCCAAACGTAAATGGACCGAACGAACTGAATGGGTTGAACGCTTGCGGTCAGCATTTGATGATTGGCATGAAGGCTTGACGCGACTCGGGAAAATGGAAAGTCCCATGCATCCTATGCATGTTTCTAATATTTTAAAAAAATTCATAGATGACGATACTCACGTGACTTTTGATGGTGGCGATTACTGTCACTTCCTGCGGGCATCTATCAAGCGTGATAAACCCTACCGCTTTCACAATGTTTCGAGCTTTGGGATGATCGGTGTTGGCCTGCCATATGCCTTGGGGGCTCAGGTGGCGTTACCCGGTAAAAAGGTGGTTGTCGCTAATGGTGATGGCTCGCTTGGTTTCAACGGTATGGAAATCGATACGATGGTTCGCCACGATTTGCCCGTGAAAATCATGGTTGGCAACAACTCCATATGGGGTATCGATTGGCAGATCCAAAAAGGTTTGTACGGGCGCCCGGTGTGGACCGACTTATTGCCTACTCGTTACGACGTGGTGGCCCAGGGGCTAGGCGCTTATGGGGAGCATGTCACGAAGGCAGAGGATCTTGAAAACGCTATGAAAAGGGCGTTCGATCACCACGGGCCAGCACTATTAAATATAGATATAGAGCAGGTTATTAGCCCGGTAGCAGAGGCTGCTATCAGCCGTAAAACCGGTTCGCATGGGTGAGGGTTTCATGCTTCCAGAACAATATTTCCACAGCGAGAACGACGTTGAAAAGCGAGAGCTGCTTCCAGGTGTTCATGCCCGGTTGATGTGGGGCGAGAAGATCATGATGGGTATTATCGATATCGATCCTGACACAGAAGTCCCCCTGCATGCACATCCACATGAGCAATGTGGTCGCGTGCTCGAGGGAGCGGCCTTGTTTTATGTTGGTGATGATGAGCGGCTATTAGTTGCCGGGGATCATTACGTGATTCCTGGGGATGTACCTCATAGGGTCGTTGCTACAGGCAATGGTTGTACTGCACTCGATATATGGTCCCCCATACGCGAGGAGTACATCTCGGAAGACGTGGCCTTTTTCCGTTAGGCCGTGTTTGTGCCTAGGGCGTTTCGATGCCGCATGGTGGATAGATCGACTTTGCCATGTAACTTCGTGCGGTATTAAGGTGCAGGCAGATCTATTTGGTATTTTCATGTTTTAGTTGTGGATGTATTGAGACCTGAATTGCAAATTTATCTCATATAATCATCTGCTGTTCTGATCTCTTTTTATTATTGTTTTGACCTAGTTCCCAACGCTATAACCATGACCCAAGCACCTTCTATCATCTACACATGGGCTGACGAAGCACCCGCGCTGGCAACGCATGCTTTTTTACGAGCCGCACGTTCTTTCGTAGCAACTGCTGGGGTTGAGATCGAGACACGTGACATTTCACTCGCTGGACGAATACTGGCACAGTTTCCAGATGTCTTGGGCGACCGGGCCGTTGAGGATGATCTGGCTGAGCTCGGACGTTTGGTAGAGCTCCCAGAAGCCAACATCATCAAGCTCCCGAATATAAGTGCTTCGACTCCGCAGATGAAGGCTTGCATTGCCGAGCTCCAGGCGTTGGGTTACTCGATTCCTGATTACCCGGACGACCCCGGAACCGATGCAGAACGAGATGCTAAAGCTCGTTATGGCAAGGCTATGGGAAGCGCGGTTAACCCGGTGCTCCGACAGGGTAATTCAGATCGGCGTGCCCCCAAGGCGGTAAAGGACTTTGCCCGGGCTAATCCATCTGTTGCGGGTGAATGGTCCCCAGGCTCTAAGACCCACGTCGCTACCATGTCGGAGGGAGATTTTTTTCATAACGAGCAGTCGATAACCCTGTCATCAGGTACCGTGGCGAAAATCGAGCATGTATCGAGAAACGGTGATGTAAAGGTCCTAATGGAATCACTGCAGCTATTGGCAGGCGAAATACTCGATTCCACCTTCATGAGCCGGAATGCCTTGGTGGATTTTTTCAAAGCCCAAGTGCGAGATGCAAAGGAGAGAGATCTACTTTATTCGTTGCATTTGAAAGCGACGATGATGAAGGTTTCAGACCCGATCATTTTTGGTCATGGAGTGCGTACATATTTCTCGAATTTATTTTCAAATCATGAACCCGAGATCAACGAACTCGGCGCTGATCCAAATAATGGGCTCGGGGATGTTCTGACGAAGCTTGCCGGCCTAATGCGCGATCCTAACGGGACGATAGTTACTGATTTGGAAAAAGACTTTGCTTCAGGCCCTGGAATTGCAATGGTTGATTCTAGAAAAGGCATTACGAATTTGCACGTCCCCAGCGATGTCATCATCGACGCCTCCATGCCGCCAATGATTCGAGATTCGGGTCGAATGTGGAATGCTGATAATGAACTACAGGATGTGAAGGCGGTGATCCCTGATTCGACGTATGCAGGGATTTATGACGTGACGATCAAGGACTGCCAGGTAAATGGCAAGTTGGATCCTGCGGTTATGGGAACCGTTCCTAACGTGGGCTTGATGGCCCAGGCAGCAGAAGAGTACGGTTCTCATAACAAGACTTTCGAAATCGAGAAAGCGGGTGTCGTTCGGATTGTTGGTAGTTCGGGCGAAATATTACTTTCGCATGAAGTTGAACAGGGTGATATCTGGCGGGCATGCCAGACAAAAGATATTCCGATCAAAGACTGGGTAAAACTTGCCGTCAGGCGATCGAGAGCTACCGGGGTCCCAGCTATTTTCTGGTTGGATAGTGAGCGGGCACATGATTCCGAGGTCATTCGAAAGGTGGAGGTTTATCTTCTAGGTGAAGATACCGACGGTTTGGATATACGGATCCTCTCACCCAAAGATGCCATGCAATTGTCGCTGGAACGTATTCGCAAGGGTGAAGACACAATATCGGTTACTGGTAACGTGCTTCGTGATTACCTGACAGACTTGTTCCCTATACTCGAGATCGGCACCAGTGCCCGCATGCTTTCTATTGTTCCATTGCTCAATGGCGGTGGTCTGTTCGAGACCGGTGCAGGCGGTTCTGCACCAAAACACGTGCAACAGTTCCAGGAAGAAGGTCATCTTCGCTGGGATTCACTTGGTGAATACATGGCATTGGCCGCATCTTTACAGCACTTGGGAGAACAATTTGACAGCGAGGGAGCTGCAATTCTTGGAGACGCGCTTGATTCGGCTACTGGGCAGTACTTGCAAAACGGGCGTTTACCTTCAAGAAAAGTAGGTGAATTGGATAATCGCGGGGCAACCTTTTACCTGACCATGTACTGGGCACAGGCCTTGGCTGCGCAGAAAACGAACCCAGTTATAGCCGAGCGTTTCGCATCCGTTGCGGGTCAACTCGTTGCAAACGAGCAGCGGATTATTGATGAAATGAATGATTCGCAGGGTTCTGCGCAGGATTTGGGTGGTTATTACAAGGGTGATGTTGATTTGCTCGTAGATGCGATGTGTCCAAGCAAAACGTTTAACCAGATCCTCGAGAGTATTTAACGCTCCTGCGACCTCGCCTGGCCTGCGATCGTCAACGAAAAGACTCGACCATTACCTGGAATACGGGTTCGACTGACGGGCGTAATGTGCAACAATGCCCCTCAACAAAGGGTGAAGAAATCTCGATCTCACATGAGTTTCATGTACTTGGAAATGGAGACACTGTCCATATGAATGCCGTTAAAGATTTGTTGAAGTCCGGACAGACCGTTGTTGGCACGGCTGGTTCGATCTATGGTGACATGACCATGTTGGGCGATTCCGGGTTCGATTTCTTGATGTTCGATACGCAGCACACGCCAGTTGAAATTAAGCAGTTGAATCCTGCTATCCAGAGTATGCGTGGTACGAAGGCAGCACCGATCGTAAGGGTAAGTTCGAACCGGGATGATCTTGTTTGTTTTGCCTTGGATGCTGGAGCTAGGGGTATTGTTGCGCCCATGATCAATACCAAGGAAGAAGCCCATGCCTTGGTTCGTGCCTGTAAATACGCTCCGGACGGTGATCGCAGCAACTCGGGTGTGCGCGGCGAGTGGGGAGAGATCGAGAATTACCGTGACTACCTCGATACAGTGAACGAAGAACTTTTAATCATTCCCATGATCGAGACACAAAGAGCTATAGATAATATCGAAGAAATTCTTAGTGTTCCGGGGATAGATGTGCTCTTGGTAGGTCCGTCGGATCTTTCCATTGAACTCGGGGTTCCCCTGGATTATTCCTCGGATACTTACCAGCGTGGTCTGGACAAGATTGCTGCTGCTTGCGAGAAGCATGGTGTTGTTCCAGGCATGTACTTTATTCCCCCTGATATGGATCCGAACTTTTTCGTAGAAAAGGGATTCAAGTTCTTCACGATCCCCTGGCCTAAATGGGCAACTGAAGGCATTCAAAATGGCCTTTCTGGCATCACCCGGTAATGGCTAAAAGCGATGTATCGGGTAAAGCCCTCACGGTACTTGGCCCAGTTGATCCCAGCGACCTAGGGGTGGTTATCACCCACGAGCACTTGCTGATTGATCTCGGCATAGTATTCGTTGAGCCCGACACCCAAGAAGGCCTAGAACTAGCCGAAGAACCGGTTGGTATAGATAACCTCGGGTGGCTTCGGGTTAATTGGTCTTCAAACAGGGACAACCTCGTTCAGAAGGATATCTCCCTCGCAACGAGCGAAGCTGCTCATTACAAGGCCGCAGGTGGGGGCACGTTGGTTGATGTTACGAGCATAGGTATTGATCGTAATCCCATGGCATTGTCAAAGATAAGTAGTGCTACAGGCCTTCATGTCGTGATGGGCGCAGGATACTACGTTGACCCTGCGCTTCCACCGGATTTTTCCGAAAAACCGCTCGACACCATAACCGAGGAGATCGTGCGAGATGTGGAGATGGGTGTTGATAATACCGGTATTCGGAGTGGCATTATCGGGGAGATTGGCTGTTCCTGGCCGTGGACTGATAACGAGAAAAAATCAGTTGCAGCTTCGGTGGCAGCGCAGTCCGAGACCGGCGCTCCTTTGTTGATACACCCTGGACGGGATGAGAAGGCGCTTATTGAAATTGTTAAATTTATTCAAGACGAAGGCGGAGATTTAGACCGCACGGTTATGGCTCACGTGGATATCCGGATTTACGACCATGAAATTCTTCGTGAGTTAGCCGCCACCGGTGTTTATATTGAATACGACACGTTTGGCCTTGAATCCCCGTTTCCGCCGCATGCTCCGGATACTTATATGCCTTCCGATTACCAGCGGATCGAGCAATTGATCAGGTTGATCGATGAAGGCCACTTGGAACGGCTTGTCCTCGCACACGATAATTGCACCAAGCACCGTCTACGGGCATTCGGTGGACATGGCTTTGATCATATTCCGACGACTATTACAGCGTGGATGAAGCGCCAAGGAATGTCTCAGCATCAAATAGACACGTTGTTAATCGAAAATCCTCGCCGGGTTTTGACGTTCGCTTGATCCTTTTGCTGCATCGTCAAGTGGATGTTCGATGATTTTTGCATGCAGTTCTTGATCGATTACCAGGTAAAAAGTTAGCTTGTTGTTACCTGTAGGCATCCAGGGCGCGTTCTGCAGCACTCCTGAGTAATTGATACTCGGTTTCCCTGGTCGGCCCGAATAACTGGATGCCGCGCTCTTTTTGTTGCGCGTATTCGGTTTTGTTGGAAGGGAACTCTGCAGGCTCTACCGCAATACCCTTAGCCAAGGCAATTTCTATAACGCTTTCCATGGCGGAAAGTACCTCTGGATGTTGCCACCCGCCATGGAATCCCATGCTGGCTGCCAGGTCTCCCGGCCCGAATATCACCCCATCTACGTGTTCATTGGCAATTAACTGTTCGGCGTTTTCAACACCTTTTTGGGATTCAATTTTTAGTACTAGCATGGTCGCTTGGTTGGCTTCTCGGCAGTATTGCTCTGCATCGGCATTTTGGTAATCGACATTTGCTCCCATGAATAGCGCTCGTTCGCCAATGGGTGGGTACTTCATCCATCGCACCATGTCGTCGACCTGTTCTGGTGTTTCCGCATGGCAAAGGTTGATTCCCAGTGCTCCAGCATCGAGGAGGCGCGACACCAGCATTCGATCAGTGGTTGGAACGGTAATTATTGGACTCAACCCGTTGTCGCGAGCGCTGATTATGAAGTTTGTAAGCGTGTATTCATCGTGTAGAACGTGCTCGGTTTCTATCATGAGCATGTCGTACCCGGTTTGTTTGACGATTTTAATAACTGATGGTCGCAGGGTCTCGAACACGTTGAAGACCAAGACAGGCTTCCTGGATTTGAGCAGGTTCTTGGCGGGATTATTGATGGTTGCTGAAAGATCTGTCATTTTTTATCTCCGGTTCAGGATGAACTGCGAAGTTTCCATCTGGTGTAGATAAGTTGGCTATTCGAATACTTGTCCAATACTAACTGGAACAGTGTTTCTAATGTGTTTTATATCATCTAAGGAAATTTTGACCTGTCACCGAGGAAATATTGTTGAAAAAGAAAACGGCAAGCACCTAACTAAAAATCAGATGCTTGCCGCCGAGTGTACTTCAACGATCAACTAAACTGCCCTGTCGAATTGGATGTATTCGCATTCGCTAGGACAGCATTTACGTTACTTATTTTTTGCTGTCTGTAAACGCTTGGCCGATTTCTTCAAGAGCGGCTTTGAATTCAACAGCTTTTGCCATGTCTACATGCTGTTTCACGTGTGACCCGAGCTTGCAGGCTTCCCATACCTTGGTATGGAGATCGGGGTTTGCAGCCAGGTGTTCTGGCTTGAAGTAGTCGGTCCAGATAACAAGAATGTCATCCTTGGCCTTGGTAGCGTGCTCTTCCTTGGCCGCAACGTAACGAGCAAAGGAATTGTGCTCTGCGACGCTGGATGGAGCACCCATCTCTTCGATTAACTCGGTCATTCGGATTACAGTTTGTGCTGCCTGAATGGCATCACGGGGGTCGTAAATACCGCATGGGATGTCACAATGGGCATCTGCGATTCCGATAGGGAGTATCCGGTCTGTAATTCTTGAAATTGTTCGGAACATGATTATTTATCCTCGAAAAATGAGGGCTCGCATTACACTTGCAAGCCTCTTGCTGTCGTTTGGCCAGACAAATCTAACACGTAGAAACGCGATTCTCAGTTGAATTCACTAGTTAACTTGCTAATTGAGTTGTTATCGGTCCAGTTTGTCAAGGTTCGAGGCAGGAGCATGGAACCTTCGATTATCGAAGGGTCGTGGGTGATTTCGTTCAGGTTGGGATTTAGGCGGAGAGTCCCTTCGAGGTTCGACGTGGTACGTTTTGAAGATCCTCAGGTGCCTGGACACTGGATCTTGAAACGCATCGTTGGCTTACCTGGTGAAGAAGTCTTGTTGAAAGATGGAGAATTATTTATCGGCGGAAGGGCAATTTCTGATACTAATGCCCATTATGCACAAGCTCCATCTGACAAATTCGGATGGTGGCCTAGTAGTGATGAGTACGTCGTGCTCGGCGATAACCGATTGTTTTCGACTGATAGTCGAAAGTTTGGACCGATAAAGCGTTCGGCGATTCGTGGACGCGTGAAAATCAACCAGGGCGCATAGCTTTACGGTATCCAAATCACTTGCAGAGTTTTTGTTGTTAAATCAACCCCTGGATAGGATCTTGGCAGCTTGTATTGCACTGTATGTAATGATCAGATCCGCACCAGCGCGTTTGATGGAAGTTAGGATTTCCATCATCGATCGCTCTTGGTCTAACCACCCGGCTTGCCCAGCGGCGGCAACCATCGAGTATTCACCGCTGACGTTGTAAGCTGCTATCGGCGTGTCGAACTGCAATGATGCCTCCTTGATAACGTCGAGGTACGCCAGTGCTGGTTTTACCATTACGAGGTCTGCTCCCTCTTCGATATCGGCAGCGATTTCCCGCATCGCTTCTCGACCTTGTGTGGGCGCCATTTGGTAGCTGTTCCTGTCGCCGAATCTAGGGGAGGACTCTGCTGCGATGCGGAATGGACCGTAGAATGCAGATGCGTATTTGGCGGAATATCCCATGATCGGAATATTGCAGAAGTTATTTTCATCTAGACCTGATCGAATGGCAGCGACCTGTCCGTCCATCATCGCTGAAGGGGCCACCATATCCGCCCCAGCTCGAGCGTGAGAAATGGCAGTTTTTGCAAGTAGCGGGAGCGTGGCTTTATTATCAACGTCCTCTCCATCGAGGACACCACAATGACCGTGATCGGTGTACTCGCATAGGCAAACATCTGTAATCACGTATGTACCTGGTGATGCTTTCTTTATGGCAGAGACCGCTTGTTGTACGGCTTCATCTTGTGAACTAGAACTAGAACCGGTTGAGTCCTTGTGTTTCGGTATTCCGAATAACAGAACCGATTTCACTCCGAACTCTTTTGCTTTCAAGGTCTCTTCCACCGCGATATCTACCGACATCTGGTTTATGCCAGGCATGGGTTCTATAGGTGTTTTTACACCTGTTCCGTTGACGACGAACATCGGGTATATGAACTCGGAAGCTGAAAGGCGGTTTTCCTTGAGCATCTCGCGCAACGTCGGGTTGCGACGTAATCGTTTGAGGTTAGCGTACTGATCGTTTGTCATGTGGATTTCAGTTTCATTCGAGATGTTTAGTGATTGCTTTCACTATACCGTCAGTTGACTGTTCCTCGGCCTGCAGGTCTACATTTACGCCTAGTTCCCTGGCAGTTTCCGAGGTGATGGGACCAATTATGACCGTTTTGCTGGTGTTAATGAGATCAGGATTCCCGCCCATTAGATCAACTAGGTTTTTGACTGTTGAGGAACTGGTGAACGTGGTGAAATCTACACCTTCTTCGTAGGCTTTTGTGGCGAGTTCGCCGGTATCGCCTGGTGATTCCGTTGAATACGCGGTCACTTCGTCTACGGTTGAGCCCATGTGACGAAGGCCTTTTGCCAGCGTTTCACGTCCAATTTCTGATCGTGGGAACAGCACGTTTTTGGGTGTTGGTTCTTCTTTTGTTAGTGAATTTACAAGCTCGCTAGCAAGGTATCGTGAGGGCATTAAATCGGCCGTGATGCCTAGCTCGGAAAGAGCTTTCGCAGTAGAAGGTCCGTTTACGGCGAATTTCATATGTGCGAATACCCGGGAGTCTATTCCGAGATCAATCATTCGGTCGGCAACACCTCGAACAGCGTTCGAACTCGTGAGTACCATCCAGTCATATTTCGCAATATTTTCAAGAGCTTTGTCTAAGGGTTTCGTATTACGCAGAGGAACGATTCTAATGCTTGGGTATTCAAGCACGTCTGCACCAAGATCCTCTAATTTTTTTACGAGCTTGCTTGCTTGTGAACGTGCCCTGGTAACAAGAATTCTTCTGCCGAACAGGGGTTTAGTGTCGAACCATGCCATTGCTTCCCGTAAGCCGGTGACCTCCCCGATAACAAGGGCAACCGGGGGACCCATGTCGAGTTGTGCGCCCATCTCGGCAATCTTGCTTATGGGCCCTGTGACGACGCGTTGCCTGACAGTGGTACCCCATTGGATCAATGCAGCAGGGCGTTCACCTGGAACTCCTCGGATAGAAAGCGCAGCCACGATATCGTTCAGGTTATTCCATGCCATTACGAAAACGAGCGTACCCGGCATGGCGGCTAACGCGTCCCAGTTGATTGTTGAATCGGGTTTCTGAGGATCTTCGCTGCCCGTAACGATAGTCAGGGATGTTGCCATACCGCGCTGGGTGGCTGGAATCCCGGCGTAGGCAGGTGCTGCGATAGTCGAAGAAATTCCGGGAACCACTTCCCACTGGATCCCCGCTTCAACGAGGTGCAATGCTTCCTCACCACCGCGCCCGAATACGAAGGGATCACCGCCCTTGAGTCGGCAAACGGTCTTTCCTTTTGATGCAAGATCAACCAGTAAGTTGTTGATCTGGTCTTGTGTCATCCGGTGGTTCTCAGGGCTTTTTCCAACGTCATACATCTTGGCGCTGGTACTGGCTTCTAGTAGGAGGCGTGGAGATGCAAGGCGATCAAAGACGATAGCGTCCGCAGTGCGAAGAATTTTAAGGCCCTTTACTGTGATCAGTGATGGGTCACCTGGGCCAGCACCCACCAAATAAACTTTGCCTGTGTTGCTTTGCATGGATTAAACAGGGTCTTCTGATAAAAGCTGTCGTACACCTTGCGCTACAAACGATTCCCCAAGGCTTACCCCGATATTTGCTGCATCAGAAGCCATTCCCGTAACCTGTTCCCGTAGGACAGTTGATGCGTCTTGGGTGGAGGCGAACGCGGATATCTCGATCTGCTGTTTCGTTATCTTTGCATGTGCGGAAACGGAAGAGGAGCAGCCTCCGCCGATAACTTGCAGGAAGGCACGTTCGGCAGTGATCGCTTGACGCGTTTCTATATGATCGATTTTTGCGGCTAGATTCGTCGTGAAGTTATCATCCGCCCGGGTTTCGACCGCTAGTGCTCCCTGTCCGACCGCCGCGACGAACTTCATGCAAGATAGGTGCTGGCTGATCTGGTCTTGTAGTCCTAGTCGATTTAGCCCAGCGGTTGCCAATATCACCGCATCAGGACCATCGGTTTGGCGTAGTTTTTCAAGCCGCGTTTCAACATTGCCTCGCACTGGTTCAACGGTGAGATCTGGGCGCATGCTTTTTACCAGGGCTTGCCGACGAATACTACCAGTGGCTATTCTCGAGCCTGCGGGGAGATCTTCAAGCGGGATCCCTTTACGGCTGATCAGGGCGTCACGTGGGTCCTCACGCTCTGGTACGGCCGCGATAACTAGCTCGCTAGTAATTGATGAAGGCATATCCTTCAGGCTATGGACAGCTATGTCTATCCGATTATCTAGCAGAGCAGCCTCTAGCTCTCGAACGAACACCCCTACCTTGAGAGGCATCTGGGTTTTCCATCGGTCATGATCTCCGGTTGTTTTGATCGTCACTATTTCGAAGTCAATACTCGGGTTGGCTTGACTAAGAGCATCGATCACGTGACCGGTTTGTGTCAGTGCGAGGTTACTGCCACGGGTTCCAACTTTGATTGGCCGGTCGTTTTGATTGGTCATTTAATACCTATGAGAATACCTGATTATAAATCCTTAGATTTGGTTGGATGCATCGTGTGCTTCCAATGCCTCGACTAGCATAGAACGAGCTTTGTCCGGATCTCCATTTTCGAAAACCTCGAGAATCTGGTCCGTTATTGACTGGGCCCATTCGTTCGGGGTGACCTTTAGCTGACGGGCACGTTGTTCGATTCGAACATCGGTTAACAGTGGTCCCATTTCGGCCCAACGGAGGCATTGGCAGTTATTTACGTCACTCATGCGCTCCCTCAACCGTCGGGCCAATGCAGGACTGGTCCCAGCAGTTGATATTGCTACGGTTACATCGTTTCTTTGAACCAGTGCAGGGGCGATCCATGTACACAGAGGCGTTACATCCATGACGTTTAACAGGATGTTCCGCTCCTTTGCTTCCTTGGAAATGGCATTGTTGGTTTCTTGGGAGGAGGTGTCGGCGACTATTGCGACCCACGCTCCTTCCAAATCCCCATGTTCGTATTTCCTGTTGATCCATTCTATTTCGCCTGCGCTTGCCATTTTGTGCAACGTGGGCGAAATTTCGTTTTCTGGGCTGAACAGTTTTACTATTGCGCCGCATTCAAGAAGGTACTTTACTTTACGTTCACCTTCATGCTGATCACCACCAAAGACTATTCCTAGTCGTTCCTGTACATCTAGATATATACCGTAATAACGTGGCACAGAGCCCTCCGTTGCAGTTTGAGTGATCGGCCGAGTTGAGAAGTCGGAAAAATGTGTTGCCTGACAGCGTTCGCCTATTGAGTGTACTCGTGATACTGGACACCTGAGTGTGGACCGTATTCGATGGACGTTCGACCCTGTGATGGATTTTAGTTGACCTCGATAGCTAGCGATTTATCATTCCGATACGATCCTCTGATGTTTTTAAGTGATAACCAAATAAATAATAAAGTCTGTTCATTATGTGGTTATCACCGGTTGGCTATATCTTCGGCCACGCAATCAGCGGCCAGATTGCCGCTGCGGACGGCAGATTCCATTGTTGAAGGCCAGCCTGTATCGGTCCAATCACCTGCTAGATAAAAACCGGGCACTGGAGTCTTTTGGGGCAATCGTGATGCTAGTGAGCCTACTGACACTCGGAATGTAGCTTCTAGCATTTTTACAACCGTGAAACGCGTAATGATGGCAGTTCTAGCCTGCGGGAATGTACGGGCCATTTCAGCGGTGAAAATTTCTTTTAACTCCTCTTTGGATCGATCTTGCCATTCCCATGCTCCGCTTAACGAGATGACTATGTGTTGGGCACCACTGTCATCTCTGGATTTCAAGAGAGTATCGTTGAATACCCATTGAAGAGGGCTGTCGAGTATTGCCATATATTTTTCGCTTAATACTGGTCGGTCGTACCAGATATGGATGGCAACTATCGGCGCTGTTTGGACGGACTCTGCCGGTTTGAAAAAATCATGTTGAATATCAGCGGAGTGTTCTAGCAAAGAGGTCATGTCGGAAGCTGGCATTGCAGATATGACTGCATTGCCTTTAACTAATTCACCATCTTGGTTCCTAACGCCTGTTACCTGACCCGATTCCATATGAAGACTTGTTGCGCTGAAACCAGTTTTGATTGCTCCTCCTGCTGTTTCGATAAGATTTTGAGCCCTTTCTCCTACAAGGGAAGAAAGTCCTATCAACGGGAAGCCGATCGCCGCGTTTTTGATTGGCCCCAAAAACGCTACTTTGAACAGTGAAATGCCCGTATAAGCACTGACGCAATTAATATTGTCGTTGAGTGATGGGAGAATAATTAGGTTCCAGAAGTTTTTGATTGTATCTTCATTTTGATGATGCACTTTTAACCAATCATAGAAAGTAACCTGGTCATATCGAATATCTAAGTTAGTTCGTTTAATGCTGAGTAAACCCCAGAGAATTCGGATCTTGTCAGTTATCCCGATATGCCTGTAGCCAATCAACATTGATAAATTTGAAAGTGCCGACGGTAGTTTGCGCCCTCGTAGCCAACTAATTTGATCTTGTTTAACTACCGGGAAGCGCACTCGATCATCTAACGTCACCTGGTCATCTACACCTATATCAGCGATGTACTTTTGGAACTGTTTACAGGCACCTACGAACACGTGTTGGCCGTTATCGATCTCGATGCCAGTTTCCCGGTCTATAAATGAATAAGCCCGCCCGCCCAGAAAAGGTCGTTTTTCCAAAACGATCGGCTTTAAACCACGTTGAATAAGTCGTACAGCCGAGGCCAGTCCGGCTATACCTCCACCAAGCACGATCACAGTTCTTGTTGGCATTTCTTAAACGAACCTGATGCCGCGGCTGCGCAGCCACACCCCTGAAATAAGTAATAGTTTTTGGAATCTCGACAGCCCGGTTCGGTGATTAAGAACGTCGTATTTGTTTTTCTCTATTTTGCTAAGCAGGTGCTCGTATACATTTGTCATTATTTCGGGACATGATCGAGACTGTTTATCTAATAGCGGAAATAAACGCATGCCTGATTGGAGATATTGACGCGCTCGCTCGACTTGGAATTTCATGAACCTGGTGAATTCGGGAGTTACTTTTTTACTGCGAATGTCTTCGATGGAAACGCCGTATTCTGCAAGTTCATTAGCTGGTAGGTAGACACGTCCGATTTCAAGATCTTCGGTAATGTCTCGAAGAATATTCGTTAGTTGTAACGCTATTCCAAGGTCTACGGCATAATCCACAGCGCGTTTGTCGTCGTACCCAAACACTTCGATGAGGGCTAAGCCAGTGGCGCTTGCAACTCTTTTACAATATTTTTTTAGATCATCGAATGTTTCGTAGGTTGCGCCGTCCAGATCCATTTGGCACCCATCCACCACATCAAGAAGGTGTTGTACGTTGATCGGATACTTATTCAGTGTGTGCCCAAGGGCAAGCCACATGTCTCCAACACCTCTTCCAGCATATGCCTCGGCCAATTTTGTCTTTAGCGAATTCAATGCTTCGCCAGCTTGGTCACCAAGTTCACCGTTGTCAACGATGTCGTCCGCCATCCTGCAGAACGAATATCCAGCGTAAACGGCTTTTCTTTTATCTGGAGGTAGCGTCACAAACGCGTAATAAAAATTAGATGAAGCGGCTTTGGTCGATTCCGCTACGACTTTGTATGCTCTCGAGATCTGTTCAGGGGTCGCGGTAATTGTTGGCATGTTAGTTAAGTATGCCTTGCAACAGACTTGAAGGCACTCTCTGGTACTAGGCTAATTCCAAGTTTAGAGCGAATCCAAGTCGAAGCTAGAATTTTCGCTTTTTCGTAACCCGATACTGTTGGGCGCGAACTTAGTACGTCGAAACCTTTACGTTCAATCTGTTGCAGGATTGATAGGCCGCCGCGTGTAAAAAGAGCGAAATCGGAACGGGTCGA
Source organism: SAR202 cluster bacterium (assembly GCA_008373165.1). Taxonomy (GTDB): domain Bacteria; phylum Chloroflexota; class Dehalococcoidia; order Lucifugimonadales; family Lucifugimonadaceae; genus Lucifugimonas. The sequence continues at coordinate 33,621 of RQOU01000055.1, forward strand.
TGGATCAAGAAATTGAATTAAGCTGTACCCATCTACAAAAAATTGGCGCGTTCTATCTACCTCAAATCTCATCAATGCTCTGAAGCTGTCATCTATTTTTCCTATAGCTAACTTGTGCTCAGATATACCGAATCGTTGCATATCTTCGATTGGAATATATATGCGGCCAATTTTTAGGTCCCTAGTAACGTCTTGCCAGAAATTTGCAAGCTGCAGGGCCGTGCATGTGAGATCCGCCAGTCTTTGGAGTTTTTTATCCTTGATACCACATAAATAAAGTATCAGGTGCCCGACAGGGTTTGCCGAGTATGTACAGTATTCGAGTAGGTCGTCGAACGTTTCAGTACGTGTTGTTTTTTGGTCCCGGCGATTAGCTTCTATTAACATTTTGAACGGTACGGCAGGAATGTTGAATAACCGTATTGTTTGGGCTAGGGCTATGAAATAAGGGTGTGTGGGTCCTTTGGAATTGTCAGAATTTAGATAACAGGCATCTAGTTGTTCTTCCCATAGATCTAGTAGCGCTAGTCTGTCACCTTCCGCCATATCGCCTAGGTCGTCTACGCACCGGGAGAACGCGTAAATAGAGTAGAAGTGGGGGCGGAGCTTTTTTGGGATCATTTTCGATCCGACAGTGAAATTCTCGTAGTGGGACTTGGCCAGTTGTTTACACGCGCTGAATGTTGCCTCTAAATAGCCGGGGTCACTGGGTCCGATTTCGATAGTGGGAGTCGGAAGCTCACTAACTGATTTGGCTGACCGGTTCATGTCCGCAGAATTGTAGCGCCTACTTCATTCCCTTGGATGGGTTACAGCCCCATTACCTGCACCGCAACTTGGCGAGGTTTTGGCTCGTCTAGTTCAACCAAGAAAATTCGTTGGAATTCGCCTAGTGTAAGGTTTCCAGCAATGATGGGTAAGATTTCAGACGTGCCTAGAATTATGTGCTGGCAGTGTGCGTGCCCATTTGGGCACTCATTTGGTCGCATGCTCACTGTCCGCAGCTCGAAATCATTGTGACCGTAGTATGCATCTTTGGGTGCACATCGTTCCAGAAAATGTTCTATGTCTTTAAGTAGGAGCGGTTCGTTTTCGTTAATTATTACCGAAAAGGTTGTATGCGTACTGAATATGGTGATTTGCCCGTTGCTAACCTCTGATTCAGTTACGAGTTGACGAGCAGTTTCAGTGAAATCAATTAGTTCTGGGGCGTCGGTTGATTCGACTTGAACAATTTTACTAAAAACCTTGTAGGTAGCACCCGTCGATAATTCGTTGGGAAACGAGCCGTTTAACACGCTTACTCGTCCGGCTTCAGCAGCCGACATCTGACGTGTTTTGTCCGAGTGCAAACCTACTCCCCCTGAGAATATAGAACTCAGTGAAGCAATTGGTTATTAGCTTCACTGTGGCCGAGTGTTTCAATTGCGCTAATTAAATCATCGACAGGTTATGTTACCTATGTTACTTCAAAATTCACTAATGGGCGTTCATTTGCGCTGTAATTTACTTTTATATTTGCATTGCATTTTTAACCCAATGAGCAAACGGGATATCAATTCCTAAATCGTGAATTTTTTGTGGCTGATGTTTTGCAGGTGTTATTTCACATGCGTTGGCTGTTTTATATAGTTGGCGGAATAATCGTTTGCTTTAAACGAGATCTTTCTGATTGTTCGGGTTTGTAACTGGATGGATATATTGCTTACTTGTTATTAGGGCGCTGATGAAGAATTTATGACTTTAAGATCTGAGTAGGCTTTTATGAATGCTGGCATGAAGTTTGTAAGTGAGGTTTTGGCTAGGTCAGATGCGAATTTAAGCCTCCTCAGTGTTGGGAAGTCTTTTGGGTAGCGGAGTAAATGTTTGATGTAAATATCTACTCTTCGTTGTTTCGGTCCAGCATCAACTCTATCAATGATTTTTGGCACGTTGACATTCATGTCATCAAGTACAGCGGATACTGAAATCCAAGGGACATTTCTCTCGGCGGCTGTGCTGGCGATAGCGTGGGACCTGGTATCAACAGCCGTTGCTCCTACGGTCTCTCCCGGCCATCGTTTTGTTCCTGAAGCGGTAGCTAATGATGAAATTGTGACCATCGGTCCAATATCATAGTCAATTCCTGCAATTTCAACCGCTGCGCGTGCCGCAACTAATAGTGATTGATTTGCATCGATTGAATCGGTTGCAATCGGCATCGTCCATTCGAAAGGGCTGCCAGCAAGATTTATCGCGCCTGTAGCGATGACAAGATCGCCAGATCGTTGATGTTCTTGGCTTGCACCGCAAAATCCCACAGAGACTATAGCTTCTGGGTCGAATTTATCTATTGCCCATGCCGTGCCCTTTGACGCGCGCTCCGGACCAGACCCGCTTACTATGATTGGTGGATTTTGATTAGATGCCGCAGTGTATACAGTGAAATCCTCTGGTCCTTCAATGGCTCGGTAACCAAGTGAACGGGTGATTCCAGACGTTTCTCTTTGCAGCGCTCCCACTATAGCGATCATGAAATATGTGAGACGCTTTTGCGACTTGTTGAATTCATCGTATTAAGACTCTCTAACAAGAAGAAATTCACCCAGCTCAGTGAATTCTTTTGCTGTTTGTCCAGACAGATCCAGGGAATCTATCATTCTCTTGCAATCGATCCATCTTTCTGTTGCCATTGATTGGCAATATTCTTGTGTTTTGAGGCTTTCCATGATCTCTAGAACTTCATGGATGTCTTTCTCCGTCAAGTCATCTTGGTTTCGGAAAATATCTCGGATTCTTGTCGCGCTAGGTCCATGAGACATGTTGAGTGCGTGAATAGCAGGAAGCGCCTTTTTTTTTCGTTTGATGTCTGCTCCAACTGGCTTCCCTGTTTCTTTGCCGCCCCATATCCCTAAAACGTCGTCTCTGATTTGGAATATTCTTCCGAGTTCATGCCCAATAGCTTTTAGTGCGGTTGCTTTTTGTCGATTCGGTCCGCTTTTTGGTCCTATGAGTCCACCCAGATAAATCGATGCTTCGATTAATGCGCCTGTTTTCCTTTCGATCATATCCAGATATTGTGTGACACTTACCGATTCCTCGGTCTCGAATGAAATGTCGAGATACTGCCCTTCCATCATCTTAAGATACTGTTGAGTTAGTTCGGCTTCTACTTCAAGTGCTATCGAATCTTCAACGCCTATAGCGCGAAGTTTCCATACTGCTCCATCTGCAATTTTCAGCATCGCATTACCGGAAATTATTGCACTAGGCTTTCCCCAGACAGCCCATACAGTTGGCCTGTGATGGCGCATACGATCCATATCCTCAAGATCATCATGGATCAGTGAGAAATTGTGTACATATTCGAGGGCTACAGCTATTGGAGTCGCTCTTTCGAGGTCTCCTCCTACAGCGTCCGCAGCCAGCATCGCCAGGGTTGGGCGCATGCGTTTTCCGCCACCGGCATTTGAATCTGTGCCATCAATTTCCTGCCAGCCCATGTAGTAGCGATGGATGTTGTACATATCCGGATCTAAACCCAATAGTTCTGTCCGTAAAGCCTCGTCAATTCGAGATTCATAGCGAGAAAAAAATTTTGGGAGTGATGGAGTCTGTTCGGCTGTTGTCAATTTGATTATTGAAATCCGATGAGATGAGTTGAGGATTTAGTGTTGTGGAAGATTTTACGATATCACTGTGCTGTAGCAATTTTCTAGGCAACATGAAGAATGTTCTGTGATCGATCTTAAATCTAATAAGTAACTTATAAGATAATTTTCATTCTGATGAGTCAGGTATGATACAATTACGTACCAATCCAAATTGTTTGACTGAATTTATGATTTGCATGATCAGGATCTGCAGCGTCTAAAAGCGTTATGCCTCAGAATTATTACGACATACTTGGTGTTAGCAGGAATGCCTCCGACAAGGATATTAAATCGGCCTATCGTAGGATGGCGCGAAAACTGCACCCAGACGTGAATCCCGATGATTCACGCGCTCAAAATCAGTTTAAAAAAGTCAACGAAGCTTATGAGGTAGTAGGAGATCCTGCCCGTCGTAAGGATTACGACCAGTTTGGTGATAACTGGAAGCATGCTGATCAGATTCGCAATGTGAATGCAGGACGTTCCTCAACTGGTGGGATCGGTTTCAACCTTGGTGACTTGTTCGGGGGCGGGCGTGGAACCGGAGGTAATAGCTTTGGCGACATGTTCTCAGGCTCAGGTACCCATATGCGGGGTCCGGTGCGGCATGAGGGAACATTAGAAGTTTCATTAGATGAGGTTTATGCCGGCGTAACTCGTCGAATTTCTATTAACTCCGTTGGATCAGGTCCTAGAAATCTCGAGGTACAGGTTCCCAGGGGTGTACGAGATGGTCGGAAAATAAGATTGCGACCAGATAACGATACCGAAATAATCTTGACTGTTAATGTGCGTTCAGATAGTCGATTTAGCCGAAAAGGGGCAAACCTTTTAACCGACATTGCAGTAAATCTATTGGATGCGGTACTAGGTTGTGAAGTCGAGGTGCCGACTATTACTGGCCGTGTTGCTTTGCAAATTCCAATGGGTACTCAAAACGGTCGCTCATTCAAGATAAAAGGTAAAGGGCTTCCGATGGGAGACTCCAAACATTTTGGTGATCTTTATGCAACGATAAATGTGCGTTTGCCTGAATCTCTGTCTGATGAAGAGCGGCAGCTTTATAAGCAGTTGAGAGACATTCGTTCTGCTACCTCCGGTGAACGATTCGCTCGGATAGGTGAAGATAATACAGATGGAGCCGGAGATTAATTCGTATGAATATGGATAACAATGATCCGGTCTTCGCTATAGGAATCGTTGCACAGATGTGCGGGGTGCATCAGCAAACTCTGCGGAATTATGAAAGGTGGGAGTTAGTGGTGCCGCAGCGTTCACGAGGGGGTACGCGTCTTTATTCCAATCGAGATGTCGAGGTGATTCAAAATATCTTGCGATGGAAAGAAGAATTTGGCTTGAATCTTGCCGGCATAGAGGTAATGTCCAAACTTTTGAGTCGAATAAACAGACTTGAGGATCATGTAGCGGATTTGACTGTCCAGATCGTCAAATTACGAGAAGGCCAGATGAGGCTATCAAGTTGATTTACTCTCTAAATTGTCCCCGAATTACCGGGGTTCGAAACCGACTTCGGTAGGAGAGAAGAGGGAAGAAATGGTATTAAAACAAGACGATTTCACTGAGCAGGCACAAGAGGCACTGAGTGCCTCTCAACAGCTTGTAGTTCAGATGCGTCACAGTCAGTGGGATGCTGAACATTTGCTGTCAGGACTTTTGCAAATTGATAATTCCTTGTCCGCAAAGATTCTTGAAGCGCTTAGCGTCGATGTTGCTGATCTTTTGCAAGAACTTGCGTCCCGGCTCGAGAAATCGCCCAAAATTGGTGGCTCATCGGGCCAAAGTCAGATATATCCGACACCGCGCGTGCAAAAAGCGATTGAGATTGCCAAGGGAGAAGCTGATCGCTTGAAGGATGAATTAATCGGTGCGGATCATTTGTTGGTTGCGTTAGCAAAAGAATCTAACGGTGACATAGCCGAGATGTTTGCAGATAGGGATATAACCGAGGAGCGCCTTTATCAGGCATTGCTTGAAGTAAGGGGATCAGCACGAGTGACTGACCCAAGGGCTGAAAGTAAGTACCAGGCGTTATTGAAATACAGTGTAGACCTTACTGATCTTGCGCGTGAAGGTCGACTTGATCCAGTTGTTGGTCGGGATATGGAAATCCGGCGAGTTATGCAGACCCTGACGCGGCGTACAAAAAATAATCCAGTGCTCATTGGTGATGCAGGAGTTGGGAAGACCGCTGTGGCAGAGGGGCTGGCACAAAGAATCGTTGTCGGTGACGTTCCAGAAAGCTTACGAGGGCGACGTGTGATCGCACTTGAGATGGGATCATTGGTCGCTGGAGCCAAATTTAGAGGTGAATTCGAAGAACGTCTCAAGGCCGTAATGGATGAGATTCGTCAAGCTGCAGGTGAAATAGTTTTATTTATCGACGAAATTCACACGGTTGTTGGTGCTGGTGGTGGTGGTGGTGATGGTGCTCTCGATGCTTCGAATATGATGAAGCCAGCGCTTGCTCGCGGCGAACTTCAGACTATTGGTGCAACTACCCCAACTGAATATCGTCGTTATATCGAAGCCGACGCTGCTCTTGAACGTCGCTTTTCACCGGTGTGGGTGGAAGAACCCGACACTGAGACGGCAATAGAAATGCTCGAGACTTTGCGGCCGCGTTATGAGCAGCATCATGGATTTAACATTGAACAGTCAGCACTCCAGGCGGCAGTCCAATTATCAGCACGCTACATATCTGATCGATTGTTACCAGATAAAGCAGTTGATTTGATTGATGAGGCTGCTGCGAAAAAACGTATTGAAAATGAGATGTTACCAACTGAATTGAATGATATGCAGTTGGAATTACAAAAGCTGGATGAAGAAGAGGAGTCTGCTTCGGTTCGAGGCGATTACGAAAAGGCAGCGAATGCCAAAGCAGAAAAATTACGTTCTTTGGAAAATTACGATCTTGCAAAACGAGAGTGGGACGCGACTCATGAAGTCACCGAGGTTGTAAAAGATGAGGATATTGCTGCCCTGATCGCAGAACGCACGGGTATCCCGGTTACCCAGTTGGTTGAGGGTGAAAGCGATCGTTTACTCAAACTTGAAAAGCGATTGCACACTAGGGTTATCGGGCAAGATCAAGCAGTAGAAGTGCTTGCGGACGCGGTTCGGCGGGCTCGGGCGGGTCTCAAAGACCCCAAACGGCCTATAGGGAGTTTCATCTTTTTGGGCCCTACCGGTGTTGGTAAGACGGAATTGGCGCGGGCGTTGGCTGAGTTTATGTTTGATGATGAAGACAACATGATACGAGTGGATATGTCAGAATTTCAAGAACGCCACACTGTATCGAAGCTAATTGGAGCCCCTCCAGGGTACGTTGGCTATGATGATGCCGGTCATTTGACGGAAGCGGTTCGTCGTCGTCCATTTTCTGTGGTGCTATTTGATGAGATTGAAAAAGCTCACCCGGACGTTTTCAATACGATGTTGCAAGTTCTTGATGACGGTCGTCTTACGGACAGCCATGGTCGCACAGTAGATTTTCGGAACACGATTATCATCATGACGAGTAATCTTGGCTCTGAAGGCATCGCACAGCAAGCTTTTGGCTTTCAAAAGCAAAGTCGTGACGATACGGAAAGTGCCCGACTCCGCAGCAATGTGGAAGATTCTTTAAAGCAAAAATTCCGTCCTGAGTTCTTGAATCGCCTTGATGAGTTCATAGTTTTTGATTCATTGACGCAGGATGACATCAAGTTGATTGTTGACAAGTTCATGGTTGAAGTAACTGAACGTGTTAGTGATTTGAAAGTTTCATTGTTTTTGAGCGAGGAAGCAAAGGCTTGGCTGGTAAAGACGGGCTTTGATCGTATGTACGGGGCGCGCCCGCTCAAGAGAGCAATTCAACGCTATATTGAGAGCCCATTGTCTAAGCGACTTTTGGCAGGTGAATTTCCCGAAGGTTCGGTAATAGCAGTTGAGTTAACTGATGGTGAGATGACCTTTGAGATTGACGAATCTCGAGATAAAGTCACTGCCGAGTCAACTGTAGCGGGGAAAGATTCTCCAAAGAAGGAAAAAGTCCTGCAATAAATTATCCACTCGTGTTTTGACAGTCGAAACGTAGGATTAAATTGGTGCTGTAGATTATTTTGGCGTTGTTCACATTTACCAGGATGCTGAACTATTATTCCTACAATGCAATTATGGATTTGGCTATTTAAGCCTTTTTCATACTGGGATAAAGTTTCTTGTACCCTCTAGATGACTGAACCTCGTAAAACTGAAATAAAAAACCTCCAAGATGAAGCACCCTTAGATTCCGCAGCCGTGGATTCTGAAAATGGATTATCGAGTCTTCAAATTTGGCTTTCTAATCGTGGGGACTTGTTTTTCCGGCTTGGTCTTATTTCTTTTGTGATCGCGTTCGTAATTTTTGGAACTGTGCTCTGGATTACAGGCAATTTGAACGCGGAAAATGTCGGCTACAGTGGACTTTGGATTATAAGTTTCATAGCTGCAGGTTCGATAGTACTTCCTTTACCTGGGCCCGTGGCCGTTTGCTTAGCTGCGACACCTGAGTTGGGGCTTAATCCTTTGGTGATAGGCCTTGTATCAGCCTCAGCGGAAGCCCTTGGCGAAATGACAGGATATATAGCAGGAATTTCGGGACGCTCACTTTTAGAGCGTAATAAATATTACCCAAGAGTGCAGTCATTGATCTTGCGGCGGGGCGGATTCTTTTTGTTGGTAGGAGCGATTATTCCGAATCCGTTTTTTGATGTAATTGGAATTGCTGCCGGGGGGGTCGGATACCCCATTAGGAAGTTTCTCGCGATTGTGTTTGTCGCAAAAGCGATAAAATCTGTAGCTATTGCATACGCCTGCTTGTGGGGTATCGATTCGATTCAAGGATGGCTTACATGAGCAATGCCGTGAATTGTTTGGGCGTTATTATTGTGGCAGCTGGACGAAGCTCACGGATGGGTGGAGTCGACAAGCAACTACTGCAGTTGGGTGGCATCCCAGTAATTTTGCATTCTCTCAGAGTTTTCGAGTCATTTTCCAACACAAGTTCTATAGTGCTCGTAATGTCGGAGCATAATCTCGATGCAGGGATAAGCGTTGTAGATCAGAGTGGATTATCTAAGATTGTTGATGTTGTAGTTGGAGGAGAGCGCAGACAAGATTCGGTGAAGATCGGATTAGATGCTCTTGCATCTCACGCAAAAGAGATTCCCGAATTTATCGCAGTGCATGATGGCGCGAGACCATTTGTAAATCACGAGCTTATAGAGCGCGGTATGTCGACTGCCCGGGCGATTGGAGCCGGAGTCGCTGCAGTCAAGGTTAAGGACACTATTAAAGTTGCACCTCATAAGATAATTACCGACACTCTGGATAGATCTGAGCTTTGGGCGATTCAAACGCCCCAAATATTCAGATATGACGTGCTTAAGACGGCGCATCACGTAGTCAGAGATGATGTGACAGATGATGCAACCATGGTGGAATATTCGGGTGGGATAGTTGCTACCTTTAGTGGTTCTGATGAAAACATCAAGATCACCACACCTGAAGACTTACATTTGGCGAATCTAATCCTCCATCAGCGCTTAGGACAGTCAAATCTCTCAGGGTCGGGACCTAAAGGATCTGTATTTGGAATCGGTTTTGACGGGCATCGTCTAATAGCTGGGGGACCATTGCGCCTTGGAGGTGTCGACATCGAATTTGACTATCACCTCGATGGTCATTCTGATGGAGACGTTCTGCTTCACTCTATCGCCAGTGCCATTCTTGGAGCTGCCAATCTCGGTGACCTTGGAGGTCAATTTCCCTCTTCAGATGAGCGATACATCAATTTCGACTCTGCAAAATTTATTGCAGAGTCTGCTCGCAAGGCACTTTCAGATGGCTGGATGGTAGGCCATGTTGATGCTACGATCATTGCCCAGAGACCTAAACTCGCTGCCGAGGCGTTAAAAATGGCTGCGAGGATAGGTGAGATAGACGGTTTAGAAAATTCCACCATCAACATAAAAATCACTTCCACCGATTCGGTAGGTTCGATAGGTGATGGCGAGGGCATTGCTGCTCAAGCCATCGCAACCCTGATTCCCATAAAAGAATGATCCAGATTTACAACTCTCTTACCCGTTCCAAAGAAGAGTTCGCTCCTCGCGGCGATGAAGTTAAGATTTATGTTTGTGGCGTTACCGTCTATGACGATTCCCATCTAGGCCATGCACTGAGCAGTATCGTATTTGATGTACTTACCCGATATCTTGAATACCGGGGGTTTAAAGTCCGTAAAGTTCAAAACTTCACGGATGTGGATGACAAGATCATTAACCGTGCTAAGGAAGATGGTATTTCAACTGAGGAGGTTACGGACAAGTACATTCGGTCGTTTTTTCAATCGATTGATGGGCTTAATGTACAACGGGCGACTGTGCACCCTAGGGCTACCGAGGATATGCCTGAAATCATAGAATTGATTGGTCGTTTGATTGATGGCGGATCAGCATATGCGTCCGATGGATCTGTTTACTATCGAGTTCGTAATAAACCTGATTATGGGAAATTGAGTGGCCAGAATATCGACGAAATGCTTGAGAGCTCCAGAATTGATACAGAAGATGGCAAAGAGGATCCGGCTGATTTTGCTCTCTGGAAAGCCGTCAAGCCTGATGAACCGCAGTGGGATAGTCCCTGGGGTCCAGGACGACCTGGTTGGCACATTGAATGTTCAGCGATGGCATTCAAACACTTGGGTGAGCAAATCGATATCCACGGTGGCGGTCTAGACCTGATTTTCCCACATCATGAGAATGAGATTGCTCAGAGCGAGTCAGCGTCCGGTGCGGTGCCTTTTTCAAAAATATGGATGCACAACGGTTTGTTGCGAACGTCTGGCGCGACAATGAGTAAGTCGCTTGGAAATGCTTTCAACGTTAATTCTGCTCTTGAAGAATATAGCTCAGATGCAATTCGACTTTGGATACTGCAGACTCATTATCGTACTAATCCACTCCTTGATAAAAAACTTATTGAGACGGCGGAAAGATCTATGCGGCGAATTCGTCAAACGGTTGATATCAAGGACGGTGAGTCTGAGGATTCCGTGGATTCTAGATCGCACGAACAGCGTTTTATTGAAGCCATGGATGATGATTTGAACACACCGAAAGCTCTTGCTTCTGTGTTTGACTTATGCCGTGAAATAAATCGTGGGCGCGACAATCAAATGAATGTCTCTGATGCAATTGAAACGGTGCGTAGGCTTACCGGTGTGTTGGGGCTGAGTTTGGGAACTCCCCCTAAAAAAGCTGGATTAAGTGATAAAGAGATTCAGTTGTTGGTACAAGCGCGGAAAGATGCGCGAGCCGATAAACGCTGGGATGAAGCCGATAATGTGCGGGATCAACTGGCAGCAGCAGGGATCTCCATCTCTGATACTGGTGAAGATACTGTCTGGTCTCGAGATTAGGCGCTTTTTGTTGAAAAAATTCTCAAGTAGATGAGATGCAACTGATTAAGCCATCGGGTTCAATGTGATTAGTCCATTAGACCCGTCAACTTTGATGATTTGACCGTCCGCTATCGCCTCTGTACCTTCCTTTGTTTTAATAACACAAGGTATGCCGTATTCTCTGCAAATTAGCGATGCGTGTTGAAAGTTGTCCCCTCCATCCAATACCAGAGCCCCTATTAAAGGGAAGATAGGTACCCAGTCGGGTCCCGTGTTCTCAGTGATCAATATGTCCCCTTTTTTTACGCTTGGTGGCTTAGATGTCCTGGTAATAACTACTCTCGCTCTGCCGGTAAATGAACCAGATGATGAAGGCTCGCCATGAAGTGTTTGACCGTCACTACTCAATCCTAGGGACTCTTTTTCAACCTGCCTTGGATCATCTTTTTTATTTGGTTTGGTGCCTAGGAATTCTGGTGGAGATAAGCTTGAATTTTTTTTAAATGTCTCTTTGGCCGCGATGACTATGGATTTTAGGGACGTGTAATCCTGAGAATCGGCGGCTTGGTCCAATTCAGCTAGTCTCAAGTAGAAGATGTCGTTTACGTCATCTATCCATTTTTGGTCTTTTAACGCTACACCGATCCGATTGATCGATTCGCGGTATTCGCCAAATGTCCTTTGTTCTATGAGGTAATTGTGATCTTCCATCATTTTTACGTAATAGGTTGCCTTGAACAGTTCTGCTATGAATGCTTTTCGTAGGTTCTCTTTGCTGCCGATCTTAGCGTGAACTGATTCGATTGCCCTCTTGCGTTTGCGCTTTAGATTCCTCAGTGACCTCAAGTGTTTGTCAAGGTCCTGGCGTACGAATGAGCCGATAATATCTAATGGGATCTCTGGTTTCATGTTCCATGTCGGGTCCGTAGGTTTCCATGCTGTACCGTAACCTATACCGTTTCGACATCCCCAGACTTTCATCATCGCTCGGAATCTGATCCGGAACTTGGTTAGTGACGACCTGATGCCGTTCCCGTGTGCAAATAACGCATCGTAGTCACGATTCTCAAATATCTTGATCAACCATTGATCCGATTTGACGAATTTGGCCAAGCTCATAAGTCTTCGAGTAAGTCGCGCCGTCATATGATCGATTGCCATTGTGAGGCATGATGCATCCATTACAGGGCGACCAGTTATTTCGGCGAATAATTTTTCTAGGCCACCTTTTTCCCTGAATCCTCCCCAACTTTGCCAGTGGAGATTTGATTGATGCTCAGCTGCAGCTAATGTGGTGGCTTTAAGGTTAGCGATGTGCTCAATTAGGGTGGCATCATCTTTGGGACGAATACGATCTAGTTCTTCGAGGTTTACCACTAACTGAGGCTCGACCTCGGCGTAGTAAAGTGTTGTGCCCTTTTCCAGAAACTGGTTGCCTTTGTCGTGGTGTTTCTGGAGGAGAGATTCTAATGCTTCCGAGTCGTAGTCTGGCTCAGCGGTGAATATATATCCATTAACAATCTTTTTTAAATTCCGTCTACCCATGTACTGTCCGACTGTTGCCACAGAACGTTTTTCTGCTTCTGCTGAAGCTAGGACATAGTCGATGTGCAGTGGTAGAGCCGGTTCAGTTCCTCGTAGGGTCCAGTGGCGCTTTCGTTCAACCGAATCTGCCCATCTAACGGGGAAGTCGAATTTTTTATTGCCCCCTGCCGTTATAGGACGTGACTGCAGTATGTGGATAGTGTCTGCTTTTACGGCAAATTCGATATCCCTGTCGCTGCCTGTGGCAATCTTGATTTCCATAGCGGTTGTGGCTAATGCCTTTAGCGTCGAGTCTGTAACGGATGGAGAACCACGTTTTTCGCTTGGAACTCTCACCCGCTTGAGAGTTCCAGCGGTGCGTGACATGAACATCCATTCCTTGTCGATCACGTTTCGTTTGATAATTTTCATCGAACGTGCCTCAAGAACGAAAGAATCAGCCTCGGCCTCACCCGATACCACACCCTCGCCAAGACCTAACGCTACATTTATCAGAACATGATCGCTTCCATCCCTTGGGTCACGGGTGAACATGACTCCTGCGGCTTCAGCGTCAATCAAGTCCATTACCAGTACTGCCATTGAACCGCTTTGGTGGGCAATTCCTTTTTGCTGACGATAGGAAATAGCCCGTCCTGCGTAATAGGAGGTCCATACATCTCGGATCCGTCTTAGAACGGATTCCAGTGTGGTAGCGTCGAGAAACGAATCGTATATACCAGCAAACGAGGCGTCCTCTAAGTCTTCTGTAGTCGCCGAAGATCGTACTGCTAGCGTGCTTTTCGTCGATATTAATCGTGACTTAACACTTTCGGTCAGTCCGACGGGTAATTCTTGTGACGCTAGGATTTCGGAGATAGATTCGGCAGCTTCGAAGGCTGAAGAAACGCTATCTGTTTCGACCTTTTTGAGAATGGTCGTTATTTCACCCGTTACCGGACGTATGAAATCATCAAAAACACTTGTCTTAATAGTGAAGCATGACGGGACTTTTATTTTATGCCTGAACAGTTCGGCAACCGCGGCCGCCTTGCTGCCGACCACTGATGGGTCGAGTGATTCGTCCGTGTTGATTTCCACTACGAATTTTGAGATATCGACTGACCGCATAGTGGTAGAACTCACAACATATTCGAATTCGAAGTTAGTTGAGTAGGTCGAGTGTGAAAAGAGCTGGATCTAAAAATATTGGAATGAATAAAACTAGAGTTAGCCTGACTTAGCTGAATCTTACATTGGCGATTGCAACACCGACGAAGATTACTGCGAGCACAATGGTTATACGGAACAAAAGCTGCTCAACACCACGACGTGAACGGAAGGTGCTTGATGCTTCTCCGAAAAGAGATGAGCCAGAACCGCGAGCCTGTAGAAGAAGCACAATGATCAGAGTGATTGCAACGATTATCAGTATTATGCTAAAAACGGTTTCCATAAAATTTCCTATGCGCCATAGTAAGTCACTAAATTATTCGATGTGATGTACGGCTACATGCAACAGCTAACCATATTAAGGCCACACCAACAATCCCGCTATAGTGAAGCACACATCAATCGGCGAATCATGATTCTAGGTGTTGTACGTTTGGTTGCATGGTAAGACTATTTATCCGACAGTTGTTGTTTGATCATTTGAGTGGCCTGTACCGCATCAGCTTGACCACGCGTGGCTTTCATGACTTGGCCAATTAGGAACTTCAGAGACGCCTCTGTTCCACCTAGATAGTCATTTACTGCCTTTTGATTGTTGGCGATGACTTCATCGATCACCGGGCCAAGCGAGTCTGCACCGGATACCATTCCAAGTCCAAGTAGTTCGATCACTTCTTCAGGTGCTGCGCCTTTGGTATACATTGCTTCAAACACTTGCTTTGCAGCGTTGTTGTTTAATTCTCTTTTGCGAAATTTTTCTACAAGTGTTGCTAGTGATGCAGGGGTTACTTTGGTGTCTGTCATATTGGTAATTTCATCATTGTTCATCAGGCGCGCCATTTCGCCGTTCAGCCAGTTTGAGACCTCTTTAGCAAACTCGTGTTTCACCTTGTCTGAAGATCCCGAGACATTTCTACATACTGATTCGAAATAGTCGGCTGTCGAGCGCAGGATGGTTAGTAGGTTGGCATCGTATTCGCTGAGGCCCCATTCGCTAATAAACCTATTTTTTCTTTGGATTGGCAATTCGGGCATCTTAGCTTCTGTGCTCGAGATCCATTCTTCATCTATGACCAGCGGAGGGATATCTGGTTCAGGGAAATAGCGATAGTCATTAGCCTCTTCTTTGCTGCGTTGAGAAACGGTTATTCCTTTACCGTCGTCCCAACCGCGGGTTTCTTGGACAATTCTCTCGCCGGCTTCTACCGCTGCTATCTGACGTTCGATTTCGTATTCAACCGCACGTACAACCGCTCGCACGCGATTCATGTTTTTTACTTCAACTTTGGTTGTGAGACTTGTTGATCCGGCGGGTCGGACACTGATGTTGGCGTCGCATCTGAAAGACCCTTCCTCCATATTGGCAGTGCCTACGCCCAAATATCGTACGATGTGCTGCAGGCTATTAATATATGACTCGACCTGCTCAGGGGTGTGCATATCTGGTTCGGTCACTACCTCCATTAATGGTGTCCCGGCACGGTTTATGTCTAAAAGAGAGTGAACTGTTCCTCCATTTGGACCTTCGACGTGGATGAGTCTTGCAACGTCTTCTTCCATGTGGACCCGGTTGATCCTAACGCGGACTGGTGGATCGATTGGCAGATCGAGGTAGCCTTCGTAACATATTGGCTCGTCCATCTGGGTTATTTGGTAACCCTTCATCAAATCCGGGTAGGTGTAGTTCTTGCGGTCGAACTTCGTTACCCTGGCGATGTTGCAGTTGATGGCCATACCGATCATCATTGCGTATTCAACAGCTGTTTTGTTTACGACTGGGAGCGTCCCAGGCAACGCCATACTTACTTCATCAACCACCGTGTTTGGTTCTGCGGTTTGGTATTCGGCACTTGACGTGCCGAACATTTTGCTGCGTGTTTTCAGCTGGACATGAGTTTCTAGGCCAATTACAGCTTCGTACTTCACAATTTCCCTTTCGGTTTAGTAGACCACTTTCATGCGGTTTAGCAGACCACTTTCATGATCCCATAACTGAATATAGCATTGGGTCAGTAGCTGTCTATTCGCATTGAGGGTTTTGAGCGTAAATATCGAGTTATGATCCTAATTTTACTCATCTGAAATCATAGTATTTAGTTAACGCGGGTACGACGATATTTTTTTGCAGGCAAGGGTGCAGCTTTTTGCAATTACACCAGTTTTGTTTCTTAGTTACGAAATTCGTTGACTACGGGATCAAGTGGATTTAAAATAAAACCTGACTCTTTTAGTACGGAATAAAAATATCGTTCTCAAACGCAAACATTAGTGATTTATTACCGTTTAATCCGGGCGATTTCCCACAGTGGAGTAACTTATTGACGAACCAGAAAACGATTTCACGCGAGACGGACTTGTCCGGTCAGGAATATCAGTGGGGATTTGTCACTGATGTGGAAACAGACTTGGCTCCTAAGGGTCTTAGCGAAGATATTGTCCGTTTGATCTCATCTAAGAAAGATGAGCCCGCATGGTTGCTTGAGTGGCGTTTGAAGGCATACCGCCATTGGGTTCAACTGAGCGATAGCGAAGGTGAACCGGACTGGGCCATGATCGATTACCCAAGCATCGATTATCAGGATATCTATTACTACGCTGCTCCAAAAGCTGCCACAGAAGCTCCTAAAAGCCTTGATGATGTTGATCCAGAGATGCTCGCTACTTTTGAGAAGTTGGGCATTCCTTTGCAAGAACGGGCCAAACTGGCTGGTGTTGCTGTGGACGCTGTGTTTGATTCTGTGTCGGTTGCGACAACAATGGAAGAGCAGTTGGGGGAATTAGGGATTATTTTTTGTTCCTTCAGCGAGGCTGTGAAAAAGTATCCGGAACTCGTTAAGAAATATCTTGGATCCGTGGTGCCTTACACAGATAATTTCTTCGCAACTCTCAATGCTGCGGTGTTTAGCGATGGGTCTTTTGCGTACATACCGCCTGGTGTCAGGTGTCCTATTGAGTTAATGACTTATTTCCGGATAAACACCGAGGGTTCAGGTCAGTTTGAGCGTACGTTGATTGTTGCAGACAAGGGCGCGTATGTGTCGTATTTAGAAGGCTGCACGGCGCCATTTCGCAAATCACACCAACTTCACGCTGCCACTGTAGAACTGGTTGCCTTGGATGATGCTGAAATTAAGTACTCGACCATACAGAATTGGTTCCCGGGGACCCCTGAAGGTGAGGGCGGAGTTTATAACTTTGTTACGAAGCGGGGTCGTGCAGATAAGAATGCCAAGATTTCATGGACACAAGTCGAAACCGGCTCGGCTATCACGTGGAAGTACCCAAGTGTCATATTACGCGGCGACAACTCAGTAGGTGAATTTTTCTCAGTTGCATTGGCAAACAACCATCAACAGGCTGACACTGGCACAAAGATGATTCACATAGGGAAAAATACCAAGTCAACGATCGTATCGAAGGGTATTTCAGCTGGCCAGGGCAACAACACTTATCGAGGCCAGGTGCAGATTATGCCCGGTGCCGAGAATGCGGTGAACCATACCCAGTGTGACTCTCTTCTCGTCGGAGATCAGTGTGGTGCTCACACGGTTCCTTATATTGAGGTTCGGAATCCCACGGCACGCCTTGAACACGAGGCGTCAACTTCGAAGGTCAGTGACGATCAGCTTTTTTATCTGATGGCACGTGGCCTTTCAGAAGAGGAAGCGCATCACATGATTATTACCGGCTGGAGCCGGGACGTGATTCGGGAACTTCCTTTTGAATTCGCTCTTGAGGCAGGACAACTCCTGAAAGTGTCACTTGAAGGGGCTGTCGGTTAGCCCTTTGTGTTGTTATCTCGAAATTAAATCCACTGATCACCTGGAATACTAGATAAATGCTTGAAATACAAAACCTCCACGCGTCTGTTCTGGATATCGAAAATTCTGAAATTCTCAAAGGGGTAGACCTAAAAGTAAACAAGGGCGAGGTTCACGCGATCATGGGTCCTAATGGATCTGGTAAAAGTACCTTAGCTAATGTCTTAATGGGTCGGCCTGATTATGAAATCACAGATGGTGACATCCTTGTCGATGGAGAATCTATAGCCGAACTTCGCCCTGATCAGAGAGCTCATTTGGGATTGTTTTTGGCTTTTCAGTATCCAGCTGAAATTCCTGGAGTAAGACCCTGGCAATTTCTAAAGGCAGCTCACGATGCCAAGGCAGAGGCGCGTGGTGAAGAAAAGATGTCGGTACGTAATTTCACAAAGCTTTTCGATGAAAAAGTCGAGGCTGTTGGCATCAATCCTGATCTCGTGAAACGTTCCCTCAACGAGGGTTTTTCAGGAGGAGAAAAGAAGCGGAATGAAATGCTTCAACTCGAGGTGCTACAACCTAGTATGGCCATATTGGATGAGACAGATTCCGGTCTGGACGTTGACGCTTTACGCATAGTTGCTGAGGGGGTTAACTCGATGCGGTCCCCTGAGCGGTCTTTTATCGTAGTTACTCATTACCAGAGACTACTCAACTACATTACTCCAGACATAGTTCACATTTTGGTGGATGGAAAGATTGTGCAAACTGGAGGGCCTGAATTGGCCCTTGTGGTGGAGAAAGACGGTTATCGAGAATATTTACCAGCTGCTGGAGCAACTGGCTGATCATGACACTAGCTACTTCGCCGGCCGCAGTCGAAAAATTTTCATCAGCTTATGCAAATGCTGACCAGGCAAAGTCACCAGCGTGGCTGTCGGATACCCGCAAAAAGGCCTGGTCCATTTTTAGTGAGTTGGGCATTCCCGTTAAGCGACGTGGAAACGAGCTGTGGAAATACACGAATCTCGCTCCAGTTGCTGAATCTAATTTCGAGTACGACGTATCGGGATCGGTATCGATTGACCAGGTGCGATCGACTTCCCCATGGGATTACACCTGGAACATCGCTGTGGTTGTCGACGGTAGATTCAACGCTGATCTTTCTAACTTGACTGAAGATGTTGGTGTCAGTGTCGGGAGCCTTTCGGACGCGTTCTCTTCTGGTAGCGGTGATATAGAGTCGCAGTTTGCCAGTCTGGCAGGTCGGGAAGAGTATGCATTCACGGCTTTGAACACAGCATTCGCGAGTGACGGAGCTTACGTTGCGGTTGCTCCCGGTGTAAACCTGGTGAATCCAGTGCAGGTGATATTTGTTACCTCAGATTCTGTGCAAAGTAGGGCATCGTATCCGAGACTCTTGGTTGATGTTGGTTCCGACAGTTCTATTACGCTGATTGAGACTTACGTTAATTTGTCCCCGTCGAGGCAATTATCGGTTCCTGTAACTGAGATTTTTGCCGCTAGGGATGCGGCGGTTAGACACTATCGGATACAGATGGAAAATGAGAATTCTTTTCATCTAGCTACAACTCGTGTAGCTCAAATGGAGGATTCTGAGTTTACTTCCACCAGTTTTGCTGTGGGTTCGTCGATCGCACGTAACGACATTCACACATCTCTTGATGCCCCAGGTGCTGTTTGCACGCTGCATGGACTTTATATGACCAGTGGTCAGCAACAGCAAGATCAGGAGATAAGCACAACTCACGCCAAGCCAAGTTGTACATCTGATCAATTCTATAAGGGGATACTTTCGGGCAATTCTCGCGCGGCGTTTAGCGGCAAAGTTGTCGTAAAACGTGATGCACAGAAATCTGATGCTACTCAGAAAGATCTTAACCTTTTGCTATCCCGTGGGGCTCGTATTGATGCTAAGCCATCTTTGGAAATTTATGCTGACGATGTGGTTGCAGCACATGGAGCTACAGCCGGACATGTAGACAGTGACACGCTTTTCTATCTGCAATCCAGAGGTGTCGATGAAGAAGCCGCTAAGGCTATATTGATACGGGGGTTTGCCGAGGAGATGATAGACGAGTTCGAACCCGAGTCATTGAACACTTTTGTAGAACGGGTTGCAAGCGAACGTATCCCTGTGCTTTTAGCTGAGTCAGACACGATAGGTACTACATGAACGGCAGTGAGAATCTGATCCATACTTTTGATGTGGAAGATGTCCGAGCGGATTTTCCGATCTTGAATCGAAAGATCAACGGCATGAACCTCGTTTATCTAGATAATGCTGCTACCACCCAGAAGCCTCGGCATGTTATCGATGCACTCACACGATATTACGAAGAGACGAATGCTAATGTACACCGTGGAGTCCATACCCTTTCGGTCGAGGCCACCGACGCTTATGAATTAGCACGGGAAAAGGTTGGCGGGTTTATAAACGCGCCAAGACCCGAAACTGTGATATGGACCCGTAATACTAGCGAGTCTTTAAACCTTGTCGCCGCAACCTGGGCAGAGGAGCATGTGGCTAAGGGTGACAACATTGTGATCACCGCGATGGAGCATCATTCAAACATCGTGCCCTGGCAGCAGTTGGCGATGAAAAAGCAGGCCGAGTTAAGGTATATCCCTGCTGGCAAAGATGGGCTTTTGGAAATGTCCAATATTTCCAAGATTATCGACTCAAGTACTAAAATTGTCTCGGCGACTCATGTTTCCAATGTGCTGGGTACGGTAAATCCTGTGGATGAACTTACTCGCAGGGCGCACGAGGTGGGAGCGGTCATGCTCGTGGATGCTGCACAGAGCGTTCCTCACATGCCCGTTGATGTGCAGGCGATGGACGTCGACTTTCTGTGTTTTTCTGCACACAAAATGCTGGGTCCGACCGGTATAGGTGTTCTATACGGAAAATATGATCTTTTGAACGATATGTCGCCGTTCATGTTCGGTGGTGACATGATTTTGGAAGTTACATATGAAGATGCCAAGTGGAATGATCTCCCCTACAAATTCGAAGCTGGCACACCTAACATCGCTGATGCTATTGCTACTGGCGCTGCTGTTGATTATCTGAACAATCTGGGGATGGAAAATGTTTGGCGGCACGAGCAGGAATTAACTGCTTATGCCCTGGAGCAGATGTCTTCACTTGCCGGTCTGAAAATCATTGGGCCAAAAGACCCTACACTCCGGGGCGGTGTGATTTCCTTCATGCATGATTCGATCCACCCACATGATCTGGGCACGGGGTTGGATCAGCTGGGAATAGCGATTCGCACCGGGCACCATTGTGCTATGCCGCTTGTCCGCAGTTATGATGTGGTAGCAGCAGCTCGGGCGAGCTTTTATATCTACAATACCAAGCGTGAGATTGATGAACTGGTGAACGGAATCAGTGAAACAGCGGGGTATTTCGCGTCATGATGGGTGGCACATCAGGTCTTGGTGACCTCGACGAACTGTACGAGGCGATCATACTCGATCATTACCGTAGTCCGCGCAATTCTGCACCTGTTGATGACCCTGACGTTGATCTTGAAGTGAACAATCCGTTTTGTGGTGACGAATTCCATATTCAACTTAAAGTCTCTGATGGGTCAGTTTCGCAGGTCGGAATCAATGGTCGTGGCTGTGCGATTAGTCAGGCGTCTGCATCTCTGCTCGCAGAACTGGTCGAAGGTAAGTCATATGCGGAGGTCAAAGCAGCGGTTGATTCCGTGCGCCGACTATTAAAGGGTGAAGAAGTCACCGAAGAAGAGCAGGATCTCCTCGGTGACATCGAGGCACTGGGTGGCGTGCGTAAATTCCCTGTTCGTATCAAGTGCGCTCTGCTGAGTTGGGTAGGTCTGGACGACGCCTTGACTGATCACCTTAAAAAGTAGTTCATGATGATCGTCAATGACGATTAGCTCTCAGTTTGCGATAACCAGACCTGTGTGAGGAAATGGCTGTCTCCGCGTGGTGTCATCGGATTAAAGTTTTCAACATAATCCCACCACATCCAATACGTGCTTCTTTTCTTGATGATGAACCTGTGAGAACCGTCAAGGATTTTCTGTTGTATTTCGAGTAGAATTTCTGCTCTTTTATCTGGGCGGTACTCCTCAGCCTGGGCCGTAATAAGCCGGTCTATCTCTGGGTTCGAGTATCCCGTCGTATTCCATGGGCCATCCGAGTGATGAATGGCAAACAGGTATCCGGTTGTGCTTGAAATTGGAAGGGGAGCGCCGACAAATATATCGTAATTTCCATTTACCCATACTTCGTCCCCGAAAGTTCTCGTGGAGACTCGTTCTAATTTCGTTTGGATACCAGCTGATGTAAGCTCTTCGACCATGTGTTGGGCCATATCGATATATTCTGACCCGTATTCGCCCACTTTGATCGTTAGACCTTCTGCGGGTACACCCTCGGTGGAGGACAGGATGTGACTTGCTTGTTTCGGATCATTGAATCGATTCCCTAAGTCTGTGGTTGATAGTTGCCAATCTGGGTTCAAAAGAGGCAGACCGAGAGAAATCGACGGGTAATCCTCATTTTCTGTTGCATCTTCCTGCATCAGATCTGCGATAAGCGGGTCCCACGCCAGCATCATGGCTTTGCGAACGTCCTGCCTGTCGATAGGTGAGCGCGCTGTGTTCATGGCTATCTCAATACCTGCGGCAGAATTTGATATTCCTATCCACTCTATTTCTTCGAATTTTTCTGTTGCATCGGAGATTAAACTCCAATCCGCTTGCGCAACATCTAGTATTTTCGAACGCATACCAGCCACACGGGTTCCCTGGCCTGGCATAACTTGAATATCGAGTCCGTCCAGGTAGGGTATATCTCCGTAATAGCTTGGATTGACAATTAATCGTGTCATGTCGGCTTGGGATTCAGTGGTGATCCATGGTCCTGAGCCGATTGTCGGTCCACGGCGTAGGTCTCCGTTCGCTTTAACTACCTCGGGGGCTACGATTCGGGAGTGAGAGTCGGCGAGTTTTTCCAATATCTCAGAATCGGGTGTCAGGAGACGGATAACTATGTCGCTGTCGCCGATCGCGGTGAATTCAGCCACGCTCGATAGCAGAGACGCGTTTGGATACTCGTTAGTAGCCTGTCGTTTAAGACTGAATACGATGTCCTGAGCAGTAACGGTGCGTCCATTGAGCGGTGGTATGTCCTGCCAATTGATGTCCCCTCGAAGTTTGATATTCAAGGTGATTGGAGTCGATAGTGTCCATGATGAGCATAGATCACAAACAACAACAGGACCGCCATTATTTAGGTCAAATTTGAACAGCCGTGAATAGGACTGGCCTGTCCCCCATGTAAGCAGACCGGACGAAACGGTCAGGTGCGGATCTGTATGAGGCGGTCCTTCAGGTACGGCAAACCTTAATGTTCCACCTCGCTCCAGGTTTTTGGGAGGACGTATCGTAGGCTTCGGTGCGGCAGACGTGATGGTAGCGAAAGGTGTAGCTATTGGATCAGAAGTAAGTTTTGACTTGGCAGTTGGTGTTGGTTGTGCTGGTTGTATAGTGGCGGTCGTATCAGGCTGTTGCGCTATTTCGACAACGGCAGTGGGGTTTGGTCTATCAGGAGTTTCGTTTGTGCATTGCGTCAGAACCAGTGCTGCACAAAGTAGAACCGCAAGTGACAGAAAGTTACTCAGCGGCACAAACTTTAACTTGTACAGTTTCAGTGACCGTTGAGGAGATGGTCTATGTTGACCTGTTGGATACATTGTCAATAAAGGATAACTACAGTCCAGCGTAGATGGATGATAGCGGCAAGTCCGTGTTTTGCCCCTGTTATGAACTGAAGTTATTTATGTAGTCGGGTTAGAATCTCCTGAGCAGGCATCCGGGCACGAATCCACAGGAAGTAAGAATGACCAAACTCAATATCATGGCGTCACGACATTCGGCTTTTTATAGTCCGATGATTTGCACTATAGCGGGAGGATTCCTGGAAAAAGAGGGCCTTACCGGTGAATATCATGTTGTTGAGGCTGGCAGCACCAGCGGAGGGGCAGTGGCAGAGGGCCGTATGGACGTCGCCCAGGCCGCGGTCTCTGCAAGTTGGAGTCCACTCGATAAGGGTACGAGACCCGCGTTCGCTCATTTTGCGCAGATCAACAGGTACGACGGTTTCTTTATTGCAGCCCGTGAACCTGATACGGATTTTTCATGGAACAAGCTTTTGAACGGTAAGTTCCTGTACGTGCATGGTGGGCAGCCTGAGGCTATGCTCCGGTATGGCGCGTTTAAGCAGGGTCTTGACCTATCGGACGTAGACGATATTCCATCTTCCGGGGGATCCGAAATGATGGATCAATGGGGTAATGGTGAAGGAGACTATTTCCATGAGCAGGGTGCATTTCCTCAGCAGCTCGAGCATGACGGAAAGGGTCACATTGTTGGATCGGTCGGTGAAGCTGTAGGTCCTGTGGCTTTTTCAAGCCTAGTAGGGCGCTGGGATTGGCTG
>RQOU01000056.1 GCA_008373165.1 SAR202 cluster bacterium
GGCTGTGCCTGATTTTCGAGCAGGAGAACGAGCCTTTCAAGTTCTCACCCAGGTGGTCGGAAGGAGTGGTAGGGGAGTATGGGATGGTAGGGGGCTCATTCAAACATTTAATCCTGAGCACTATGCCATTCAGGCAGCAGCAGACCAAGATTATGACCTGTTTTACGATACTGAGCTTCGCATGAGAGCTCTTCACGCAAATCCACCTTTTACAAAAATAATCAAACTTACTCATTCTGCCGTAGACGCCTCAAAGGCTGAATACGAGGCTAAGCGCATGTCTGAAGTGTTGGTTAATGCTCGGGAATCTTATGGTGAAACGGGTGTTGTGGTTATCGGCCCAACTCCCGCTTATCCGTTGAAGTTGCGCAATATGTATCGCTGGCAAATCTTGATCAAGGGCTCGCATCCTGACAGACTTCTTGACTTAGTGCCACGAAGCTCGTTATGGGTCGTGGATATCGATCCGGTTACGTTGGGGTAGTGCAATCTAAATCCAATCTTGGGGATTTAAATAGAATGTTGTTTTCTATTTTTTTGGAAGGCTAAATTTTGTCACTTAGACAAATAAGGGTATTTCCCGATCCTATTCTGCGGAAGAAATGCAGAACCGTTCGTCGGGTAGATGACAAAGTGCGCGAGTTGGCTCAGGATATGCTTGAGACTATGGATGCGGCTGGTGGAGTGGGACTAGCTGCAAATCAGGTAGGGGCTTTACAGCGTGTGGTGACGTTACATTTGCCAGGAGAGGAGTCAGGAATAATTCTAGTGAATCCTGAGATTAGAGATACTCAAGGGGAAAGAGAAGTTATAGAAGGGTGCCTGTCTCTGCCGGGATACGAAGGTATGGTCAAGCGATCAATGATCGTCAAGGCTAGATGGCTTGATGAGAATGGTTCAAAAATTAAAGTTACGGCTGAAAACCTATTCGCTCAAGCCCTTGAGCACGAAGTGGATCACTTGAATGGGATCTTGTATGTAGATCACTTGCATGAACATGAAAAACTAGCGGCCGCGGGAACGCATATTGCCGAAGGTCAGCCGCATATGCATGATTTAGAGGTTGAACTACACGTTGAGCATAATAATGATGACTCAAAGCCTTCAGAATCTGATGTAGAAGTTGTTCACAGTACGATCAAATTCAGTGATCTGTATTCCCAATCATCTGTTGATCAAATGCAATATGATCTTAGGCTTGCCGGTTATGTTTTAGATTCGGTTAAACCTCTTGAATCGGAAACCGATCTAACATAGCAGATATTTGGAGATTTATATCTCTGCTAGCTACTCGATTACTTGGGCGTTCACATGGGTTGTTTATTCCATCTGTTCAGTTTCGAATTTGCTCAAAATTCGAGCTTGTTTCAACAGCGAATCTAGACTAATCGAGTGTTATACTTTGACCTTGTCTGAACCGCTTGGGCGTTTCAGGCCTGATTTCAAGGTTTTTTTATCGGTGCCGATGTTGCGAGTATCTCGTGATGGAATCGGGGTTAAGCTGTAGCAGTATCCCAGTGTAATTAATCGGTATTGAGCGTCGTAATAAATCACATATACACGCCGCCTCTGCGGCGCGTTTCGCGTAAGAGTCTGAGTCATTGAGTAGATTTAGAGGTTTGATCCTCATAGGAATAATGGTTGTTAGTGCGAGCTTTGCACTAGCTGTTTCGGAAGTTAATATTTTCGGATTTGTCCGAGGTGGTGATAGCCCGCTAGGCCTAACTCTCGGGTTGGATCTAGAAGGCGGGACCCATCTTGTCTACAAAGCCATGCCGGATGATGGGAGAGAACCGACCAAAGATGACATGGAAGGCTTAAGAAACATAATTGACAAGCGTGTCAATGAGTTTGGAGTTAGCGAGGCTAGCGTCCAACTTCTTGGTGGCGGCGTCGATTCTGTACCGGACCGGGTTCTAGTTCAGATTCCAGGCCAGACCGGTACTGCTATTACCTTGAAGTTTGATGCTGACACTGTCACTCCTGAAACACTTCAGGCGTTTTTCAGAAATGAACTTGGGCGTCCAGAGGCCGTGGTTACTCGAAATGAAAACGGTTCTTTGATGGTCCAGCTTGATGATATTCAAGGCGAATCAGAAGCGGATGAATGGCGAGACGCGATCATTTCGCAATACCCGGTGGCGCTTCAAGTAGGATACGTTTTGCCGCAAGTGGATTCGCCGGCAGACGCAGAGGATGATGCAGAAGATTCTAAATCAGATGAAGAGATACCGACTCTTCCAACATTAGATGAGGTCAGAGGAGCATTTACATCTGTGGGCCGAAGCGATGCTGTAGTGGATGCTGTTGTTGGAGCAGAGGGGCTATTTTCAATCCTGATGTACGGTATGGATGTAAACACCACCGATAATACTGGTAGGCCTGTTCTCGGCGAAAACCAACGTATTATGACTGCGCTACGAGAAATCGGCACGGTACAGTTCACTTCTAGCCAAGGTACTTTGACCCAGTGGACACTGGGTGGGGGGGTGCAGGAAGCCAAGAACTTGATTGGTAAAACAGCCCAGCTGGAATTTAGGTATCGAGAGTGTGGCGATGTCTTGGCTCCGTCAGAGGACATGCCTTGGCCGCCTAATGGTCTCTCACAGGACGAGTGGGCCATTGAGAGGTGTTCCAATCCTGCGTATTTCACAGAATCTGCGACTGAAATCGACGCGGCCGACCTTGATGACGCGTTTCCAGATATTTCAGGCGGTGCAATTCCGAGACCTATTGTGACGCTGGTTTTCAATGATGATGGCGGCAAAGCTTTCTTTAACGTTACAGACCGTGTCTCTCGCCAAGATGATCGACTTGCTATATATCTGGATGGAGAAGAGCTTGTTGCTCCTAGCGCTCGAGCAGGGATTACGGGTGGTCGAGCAATCATCGAAGGTGGAAGTTTTACAACGGAACGTGTTCGAACCATCGCTATTCAACTCCGATCCGGTGCTTTACCAGTGGGGCTAGATTTAATTCAAGAACGTAATGTTGATGCGGTCCTCGGTAAGGATTCTCTGCAAAAGAGTTTGATTGCTGGCGGATTCGGACTCATTATGTTGGTTGTGTTTATGGTCGCGTATTACAAAGTGCCGGGAGTCATAGCGTCCATCGCCCTAGTTGCATACGCTGTTCTTTTACTGGGTATTTTTAAGATGATTCCAGTCACGCTTACGCTATCAGGGGCCGCTGCTGTTATTTTGTCTCTAGGTTTTGCTGTCGATGCAAATGTATTGATAGCTGAACGTACCAAAGAAGAATTGCGATCAGGTCGCAGCTTGCTTGCGGCTATTACGGCTGGTTTTGATAGAGCTTGGCCATCGATTCGCGACGGGAACGTATCGACTATCATTGTTGCTATTGTCCTATTTTGGTTCGGCGATCGATTTAGCACAAGTGTGATGCAGGGGTTTGCACTCACTTTGGCGGTAGGCGTGCTTTTGAGCATGTTCACAGCATTTTTCGCAAGTAGGCTGTTATTGCGACTCATCGCTTCAAGTCGTATAGGTGACAAGCCAAACTGGTTTGTACCTGTGCGTGACCAGACTCCACCTAGCGCACCAACTTCTGGGGGTGTTTCCTGATGGACATTGTTTCAAAGCGTCGGATATTTCTAAGCATTTCATCCATTCTGGTCATTATTTCGGCGGTTATGCTAGTTTCACCCAGCTTAAATCTTGGTATCGACTTTACCTCGGGGTCAACGGTGACTTATCAGTTCGCTGACGGGAACCCTGGGACTGAAGTAGTTTCGGACGCGCTCACCAAGTCGGGACACCCAGAAGCCATAGTTCAGGCTTTAGGAGATGATCAGTACTTTATTCGAACTGAAGATCTTGGAGTTTACGGCCTAGATGCTATAAACGAAGAAGTGAATAAATTGGATGGTGGACCTGCGAAGGTCCTAGATACATCGACTGTAGGTGCATCAGTAGCAGAAGACACAGTTCGAAATGCTATTACTGCAGTCATCGTAGCTGTGATATTCGTGATGCTCTACATTATGTACGCTTTCCGCTCGGTTCCTAATTCTTATAAGTATGCCTTTGCTGCAATTGTCGCGCTCGCTCATGATGTGCTTATAGTTTTGGGGGCTTTTACGGTTCTGGGAATTGCAATCAATGCTGAGGTGAATGCAATTTTTATTGTGGGTATTCTTACCGTCATTGGTTATTCGGTGAATGATACGATCGTGATTTTCGATCGTATTCGTGAAAATGTAACACTCGCACCAGGGCGCGACTTTAGAGCTACCGTGAATTTGTCGATTAATGAGTCAATTACTCGGTCAGTAGGAACCAGCCTTACCACAATGACCGTGATCCTAGCGATATTATTGTTTGGAGGGGCTTCCCTGCGAGATTTCATGATAGTTCTCCTCGCAGGTGTGATTGTTGGGACATATAGTTCAATATTCGTCGCAGCACAAATACTCGTACTCTGGGATGGTCGTAGGTTCCTTCCATGGCGCCGACAAATCGTTTCAACTTGAAAGTTCGATTCACCCCTCGCACCTGAATGATTGTTGGACTACCATGCGGTAATCTACCGTGGGTATGGTCGTTTAATGATTTGATACGAGGAGTTATGGCGAATGCTTATTGGTGCTCATGTTTCTGCTGCAGGTGGAGCTAATAAAGCTATAGCTCGAGCCGAAGAAATTGGGGCCGAGTGTTTCCAAATATTTGCTTCATCTCCCCGCATGTGGTTGTCAAAGCCCATTGAAGACACAGTTGCGCACAAATATGAAGCAGAAATACAACGTGCTGGCATGGGTCCTACAGTTTTGCATGGTAAATATCTGGTGGCTCTTGGTTCTGACGACACCCAACTTCTTGCCAAATCTGAAAACGCTTTACAGGCTGATATTGCAGCTGCAAATAAATTAGGTGCATTAGGCGTTATATTCCACCCTGCGAGTCATCGAGGACAGGGTTTTGACGCGATAGTAAATCGGTTTTCAGAGTCTGTTTGCAAGATTCTTGAAAACGAGCCAGGAAATTCCTTGTTGATGCTCGAAACTAGCGCTGGATCAGGGGATCATATTGGATCCAAATTTGAGGAGCTAGGAACTTTAATACGATCGATCGGGCATGATCGAGTTGCCGTATGTCTTGACACGCAGCACGTGTGGGCCGCTGGGTATGATATTGCTTCTGTCGACGGTTTGAATGCGACCATGGAGGAGTTCGATCGTGAGATCGGTTTGGGTTTGCTGAAATCGGTGCATGCTAATGACTCTATGCGGGAGCGCGGCTCTTCTGTGGACCGGCATCAAAATATCGGAGATGGTTCAATTGGACGCGAAGGTTTTGAGACTCTGATGGCTCATGATGCGTTTCAGGACGTGCCTTTTTATTTGGAAGTACCGGGCACTGGTAAAAGTGGACCCGACAAGCCTAATGTTGATCGTTTGAAATCTATTCGCGCCAAGGTTGCTGCGAGGCTTTAAGTAATGCAAGTGAGCAAAGATATCTTCGAAGATTTCGTGCGTATTGCGATTGCTTCAGTGCCTGAACGGTTTATTACTAATATGGGTAACGTTAGTGTCATAGTGGCTGATAGCCCATCACAGGATCAGATAGTTGAAAGTGGACTCGGGCCTGGTGAGGCACTTTATGGGCTTTATGATGGTGTGCCACTTACTGAACGTGGCGGATATGTGCCTCCTCTACCTGATGTGATCACGATCTTTCAGAATCCTCTTCAAGATGGGTGCCGGTCGTTAGAGCAACTTAAGGATGAGGTTCGAAAAACTGTTATGCACGAATTAGCCCATTATTTCGGGTTTTCAGATATTGAATTGCAAGATTTGGGATTAGGCTGATGGTCGCGATTTTGATAGTGGCTTTTGACGGGTTGCAGCCATCACAAATTGATCCTCATAGAATGCCTGTTTTAAGCAAATTTGCTGACGCTGGTGTTCGATTTTCACATAACCACTCGGTATTTCCATCCGTTACCAGAACGAATGCAGCGACTATTGTCACTGGCGTAACCCCTGGGAAACATGGCCTCACAGCTAATAAATCGATATTCCCTGAATATTCGGATAATCAAGTTGTTGATGCATTGCATCCGAAACTTTCAGAAATAAACCAACTTACAGAAGGGGAACTACTTTTTGTGCCAACAATTGGAGAGGTAATCCGCGAACATGATTTGCAATGGGTTTCTGTAGTTGGAGGAACCAGTGGTAATGCTTACGTTCAGCATCCAAATGCTGCTGAAAATGGTCATGTTGTAATTCATTCTGAATTTACTAACCCGCCAATACATTTCGATAAGGTCAAAAGCCAATATGGTGATTGGCCATCCAAGAAAGCTCCTGCGGCCGACTTGGTGCGCCGGACTGCGGATGTTGCGATTGGATATGCTCTGGCCGAATTAAATCCAGATGTACTGATGGTGTGGTTCCCAGAACCTGATACTTCCCAACATGCATTTGGCGTAGATAGTCCTGAAGCAAGGAGCATGATTGAACTCGCTGATCGAGAACTTGGTCGAATCTTGAAAAGAGTTTCTCAGCTAGGGTATGAGCCAAATGTATTTATCGTTTCAGATCATGGTTACTTAACTATTGATTCGGTAGTTGATGTCGACAAGGAGTTAAGTGCTGGGGGATTCAATATTGGATCCGAAGAAAACAGCGTAGTGACCGCCGAAAATGGTGGTTCGGTTTTGTTTTATGTGCCTGGAGCTGACAGGGAACTTTCATCGCGTTTATTACGTTGGCTCTCGCTGCAAAGATGGGTAGGCTCAATAGCGACTGATATACCTAACGATGGGACGGCTCAATTTGCGACACTTAATGACATAGGGATGCGTGGTCCGAGGGCGCCTCTGATTGTTGTGACTATGAGATCATCGGCATCGGGCGAGGTCGCCCCGCTTGCTAGGTTAGGCGCCGCAACTGGTGGTACGGTCGGACAAGGGTCACATGGTGGTGGCAGTTCTGCTGAGCTCCACAATACTCTGATAGTGCGTGGACCTTCATTTAAATCCGATTATCGGTCGAAGATTCCCAGTGGCAACATAGACATTGCACCAACAATCCTACATTTGTTTGATATTCCCGTGCCGGGTCATTTTGACGGACGAGTCTTAACAGAGGCCTTGCAGCATACAGATATCGAGACCGTGAATAACTCTCATTCACTTATGTATGAATCCAGAAAATCGAAAACTGGAGCGGTCACTAAGGCCCAATATTTGCATGCCGAGTACATGTGCCAGTTCGGTTAGCGTGTTAATGCGTCTATAAACCTGTAAATTGCCTTATGGCGCTGGCGAATAAGTTTTATTCACATTATCAGGGCATAGCAATTATTTAACGTAGAAACCGATTATCGCCAACGCGCCGAGTTATACCTTTTGAATCCATGTGTTCGAGTACAGCCAGCGTGTATTTCCGGCTGGTGCCAAAAATACTTCTAACGCTGGCGATGGTGATCTCTCGACCTTCAACACCTGAATCGATAATCTTTGATTCCATTTCTTCATAGGCTTTAGTGGGATAAACGATTTCTTCACCTACCCTAACGACGTCACCACGTTCGATCAAGAATTGAAGGAGTTCTACATCTATATCTCGCAGTGTCGAAGGGCTGAATCGATTCGTTGTTATCTCTTTCAGGTATTTGGCAGTTTCCTTTTCCTGATCGGAAGACAAGGATGCTGTGTGTCCGACAAGTCGGATCGTGGAGTCACTCGTTGCTATTGTTTTTAACTTTATTAGTGAATCCACTGTAGCGTTAAATGGGGAGGATTCTAATTTCAAACGTCCTCGGAAATCTTGCAGCGGCATTCCTAGCCTTAAAGGGTATGAAGAGTGGAAGGTTGAAAGTGACTGGATTGCCGTATTTTTCAATCGATTCCAACCTTCTGAAGTAAGGAAATATCTCTGATTGGTTCCGATTGATCGTATACGTCCTTGCGATTCGAGCGTGGCTATTGCATCTTCAACTTCTTCATATGTTGATCCTGTCGCATCGGTAAGCTCAGGTATCGTCGCCGGTTCGATATCCATTAGTGCATTGAATTTAATATCTTCGTTCGAACCGCTAGCTATCGTCTGCAATCTTGAGATTGTTGTAGGGTCATTTCGCCTCCTACGGGAGGCATTGGGTTCTAGTACTTGGCCTCCCCCGAGTGTGTTTTCGGTATCGCGGACGACAAAATACTCGCCACGAATAACGGGTATTTTGTCCTGAGTTTTAATCTGTATCCAACCAGATGTTCCAGGATCGATGTGGTTGCCTTCCAGTATTCGAATTGTAGCTGGGGTTTCGCGAGTTCCAGTGAAAAGTATGACCTTGTGGTTATGTCTTAACGGTCGTGGTGCTTGTTCTAATACTTGGATAATCGCATCGAACGCTGTTGATGGATTTAGCCAATTAGGAGCGGTAATTAAATCGCCGCGTCTCACATCAATGTGGTCGATTCCACTTAGATTTACGGCCACTCGTGTGCCGGGACTAACCTTGTCTTGTGACTTTTCATGCACTTGTAGACTACGAATTCTGGCCTTATTCCCTGAGGGAAGGATTTCTACTTCCCCGCCAGCTTTCAATGTTCCACCTGTGAGCGTGCCAGTCACCACAGCACCAAAGCCGGTTATTGAGAAAGACCGATCTACAGGTAATCTGGGACTTCCAGTGTCAGGTGGTTCAGGTAATCGAGATATCAAGTCATCAAGCGCGGTTTTCAGCTCATCTATACCATCACCTTTTTCAGCCGAGACGGCGAGGATTTGAGCGTTTGCTAATGACGTGTTTTTGAGCATCTCCTCTACGTCGAGGGTTACTAAATCCAGCCAGTCTTGGTCAACAATATCTTTCTTTGTGATGATCGCCAATCCGGTGCTTACACCCAGTAAATCTAGAATTGCTAGGTGTTCTCGGGTCTGCGGCATGGGCCCCTCGTCAGCTGCTATTAATAGCAGTGCAACATCGACTCCCCCCGAACCCATAAGCATGTTTTTAATGAAGCGCTCGTGACCGGGAACGTCCACTATGCTTATCTCAATACCGGAGGCTAGTTTGAGCCATGCAAATCCTAATTCGATCGTCATCCCGCGATCTTTTTCCTCGCGTAATCGATCTGGATTTATCCCTGTAAGAGCCTGAACAAGCGTTGATTTTCCGTGATCTACGTGTCCTGCTGTGCCGACGACAAACAACTTGTAAATACTTTCATGATTTATAAATCGATAATTGAATATTCGGGCAAATTACTTTTGTATGATTTTAGATGTCTAGGCATCTTAACCGACATGTTGCTATCACCAAATTACTGTTCACTTATAAATTCAGCGAACACCTCGTTGCCAAGCAATCGGCCTTTATCACTCAGTCGTACACTTTTATCTGTTATTTCCACGAGATCTAGCGCTACCAATCGATCTAGTTCTTTCGAGAAAATCTTGTTAAGTGCTGTTCCGAATCGTTTTTCAAATCTTTTGTGGCTTACCCCTTCGTTGAGCCGCATTCCCATCATCATAGTTTCACCCATATCAATAGCGGCGGTAGTGACGTCGATCTGTGCGACCGGTCCAAATGGTTCCTGCATTGTGGCTATTGAACCTTGGTTGATTTCTTTGTAATTATTGTCCATTGCAGTAACGTATCTGGTTGGTGATTTCAAATTGAAAAATCTTTGTCCTTCTAACCATGAATGAGCTCCGGCACCGACTCCAAGGTACGGCTCATTTAGCCAGTAAATAGTGTTGTGTTGTGATTCCATCCCTGGTTTTGCCCAGTTAGAAATTTCGTACTGTGAGAATCCGTTAGCTGTTAATTTGCGCTGGGCTTCCTCGTACATTTCTGCAGCGAGGTCATCGTCAGGGATAGGGTAGCGCCCTTTTTTAACGTCTACCGCTAAAGGTGTACCTTCTTCGATCTGTAAAGAATAAAGCGATATGTGATCAGAACCGAGCTCTATTGCTTCATCGAGAGTGTGGGACCATTGGCTGGCGGATTGGTGCGGAAGGCCATATATAAGATCTAGAGATTGATTCTTAAAACCCACTTTTCGGAGAGTGTGAAAGGCCTGCTTCGCTTCATTCGCTGTATGACGTCGACCAAGAAGCGCTAATAAACCGTCATTGAAACTTTGGACACCCATGGAGACACGATTAACTTTTGCATCAGACCATCCGGATGCTTGCTCCAGCGTGATGTCACCGGGGTTACATTCCATGGTGATTTCAGCTGAGTCCTGAACTTTGTAATTTGAATGAATTGTGGACAGGATGTGTTTGATGTCGTCTACGGGGAGATAAGATGGTGTTCCTCCACCTAGAAATATTGTGTGGACCACAGGCTGTGATAGTAAATCGCTCCATGCCTTTATCTCGTTTTTCAACGCGCTTACATAGTTTGGTATTTGATCTTCTATGCGCTCGTATGTGTTGAAGTCGCAGTACGAGCATTTTGTTTGGCAAAACGGAATATGCACATATAACCCGATACCTTGTTCGTAAGATGGTGGGTTGTGTTTAATTTGCGCAAGGTTTGGCATTCAATTTCCATATGTAGGTCTTGGAGAATCAGCCCGGAGTCCACAGCTGAGATTTCGAGTCTCCTTCGGCCTGCTCATCTTTGCTTGGTGCTGTTGGGGTTGCTCCGGATCTTGCACGTTCCTGTTCTTCGGCCATCTGCTCTCTGATAGCTTCATTGGTTTGTTGTACCCATCGCTGGAGTTCATCAAGCTCAGGGGGTGAAATCAAAAATTTTTCAATACCGTCAGGGATGGTTATAGATGGATCCCCGCTAAGTAATAATCCTGCTTCTGATTCGAGGATACCTTTATCCAATTGTTTCAGGAGATGTTTGCCACGCTTTTCTGAAGCTTCTGTATATTTGGTTTGGATTTCATCCGCTACGGTCTGATTGATGAGTCCAACTTGCAGGCAGCGACCCCAATCGATGACCTGCCCAAAAAGGTCTGTATCTTCAAATTCCTCAAATACCGCACCCGCTGATACTCTTTGTCGGACGAGGCTGTGAGCTCCGGGATTAGATTGTTGCACCATCAACATTGCGTCGTCACCACGTCCGATTATCCCTTCGGCGAAGATACGGTTGACAGTTCCCGCCGTGGTTTCGATCTTTGATATCTGCTCTTCGACTGCGGACCAATATGCGTTGTAGCGTTGTTCGAATCCGTCCGGTGCACCCGGTGACGGCTGGACCATCGTGACTAAGTAAATTTTTCGGCTAGTTAAAATGTCCCCGGCGGTTGCCTTGCCAATCGAACCGATCTCTTCAGCGCCCATAAATGTCCCCCATATCATTATTATTTGATTGAATTTACACCGAAAACAAGAAATTCACGATATCGCCATCTTGCACGACATATTCGCGCCCTTCTTGTCGTAATAATCCTCGGTTGCGTGCTTCCGTCATCGTTCCACAATCCATGAAATCCTCATATGTTATTGTTTCTGCGCGGATAAACCCTCTCTCGATATCAGAGTGAATCACTCCTGCAGCCTTTGGAGCTAGCGTTCCGTTAATTATCGTCCAAGCCCGAGTCTCATCTTCACCTACAGTAAGGAATGAACTTAGCCCAAGAACTCGGTAAGAGAGCTTGATCATTCGCCAAAGGCCCGACTCTCCAGCATTAAGCCCTGACCGCATCTCGATCTCTTCTTCTAAAGGCATGTCGACTAATTCAGCTTCGAGGCTTCCACAGATGACAGCTGCACCCGTATATTTGCCAGGTAGTAGCTCGTCTAATTCTTGTTCCATGGAGTCGGTACTTACGATATCACTTTCTCCGATATTCACGGCAAAAAGGAGCGGGAGGCTACTCAGCGTAAATGTGTCAGAAATGGCACGTTTCTGTGATGGGTTTAATGTACGGTCTCTAAAAGCTATTCCGTTTTCAAGATCCACCTGTATTTGCTTGAGAGATTCGATATTTTTGACCGCTTCATCGCGCTCGGATGCTTTCAGGGCTTTTAAGTTGGCGCCGATACGCTCAATTCGATTTTCAATTAGTGCTATATCGGCAAATAAGATATCGAATGCAGCTTTTTCTATATCACGTTTATAATCGATTGCTCCCTCGGTGTGAGGTACCGATGCGTCTTCAAACGCGCGGGCTACGTGCAAAATTGCATCCACCTTCTGCAGATGAGTGATAGCTTCCCCCGTGAACATATCCCCTGAACTGCTTCCGGGGATATCAACATATGTGACTTCGGCGTAAATCTTTTTCTTTGATTTGAATATGTCTGTGAGGATATCCACGCGATCATCAGGGACATGGGCGACACCTACGTTAGCTGAACGGGGTGCACCGAACCCCCCGGTTTCTGCTTTCCCGCGTGTTAATGCGTTGAATATGGTTGTCTTACCGCTGGAAGGTAGACCAATAATGCCGATCTTCATAAAAAATGACGTTAACTTTTCTTCGACTGTCAGGGTTATTGAATAACTATGCTTATTACGGATATTTAATCGTACTGCTAGTTCTGCCTAACTAAGCAACTAATTTATTTTTGTTCGCGATTTTCATCATCATCATCATCTTCTTCTACGTATCTGATCTCGGCTTCTACGGTCTTAGCTTGACTGGGTTCTTTTTTTTCATCTTGTCCATATTGCCGCTGTAAATCCCGGAGCTTTTTTCCTATAGTTTGATCTGCAACAACCTGACCCGGGGAAGCAGCGATGAAAAGTAGTAGTAGTAGGCTTACTACAATTAAATCGTCCAAGTGCCCCAAGATCGGGATAAAGTCTTTAATAACGTCAGTTGGCCATGCAAGATATAAGAAAGCTATCACCGGAATAATTTTCGTGAATAAGGGAACCCGCCTGTCTCTCAACAGCCGCCATACTAATTTCAAGAAAGGCACAACAATGTAAAGTATGGGCAAGAGTCTAAACATGTTAAAAAGTGTATCTACAGATGGACCTAAACGACCATAGTTAGCGTATCAAGGACATAGATGATTAGAGTTCTGCATGGTGAAGACGAATATTCTAGATCCGAAGCGTTATCTAGGATACGAGCTTCTATTGGCCCCGACGAAATACGCGATCCAAATACTACTATTTTTGAGGGAAGATCAATTCAGTTGGATGAGGTGATCGGTGCCTGTCAGATGTATCCGTTTATGGCTGATCGTCGCTTAGTGCTTGTATACGGTGTTTTGGAGCGCATACAAAGTCGGGATAAATCATTAGGAGACGAATGGCGAGATTTAAGTGAATCATTAAGTTCTTTGCCTGCCACAACTGAACTTGTATTTATTGAGCAAATTACGTTGCGTGAGAATGCCGTGGCATTGAGATCGGTTGGCCCCAGTGCAAATGTGCAAAGATTTCAAAAAAAGGAGCGTGGGGAACTTGAGGCTTGGATTCGCGATCGATTCGCTTACTATGACTCCACTGCATCCCGTGAATCTGTGGCACGGATTGGGTCACTCGTGGGTTCAGACATTAGATTGCTTGACCAGGAAATTAAGAAACTGGCATTGTATGCTGGGGACCGCGAGATTAGTCAGTCCGATATTAATCTGATGGTACCTGATTCTCGTGATGCCAATATTTTTGAAGCCATCGACGCAGTATTTGCTCGTCGACCAGCCGTTGCGCTTCGACTGCTGTACATATTGTTATCAGGCGGTGAGACGATTCATGGTGTCTTACGCATGTTGTCTAGACAGGTCCGATTGCTCATTCTGACAATAGATCTTCGAGCACAGTTAGTGAATCAAGAGGAGATTGGTAAGCGTATCGGCCTTACAAATTCTTGGGCACTTGATAAAACAATTCGTCAGTCGTCTAATTTTAACATTGAGCAACTTGCGAATATTCACCGGCGTTTATTAGCGGCTGATCTTGCTATAAAAAAAGGTGAAATGGATGACAGATTATCCGTTGAGATACTTGTCGCTGAACTATCAGCTGCTTGACTTGGATTTTAGTGCTTTAGAATTTTGAACCGAAATACTCTGAAAAAGACTGGATATCGAGCTCAAGTGAATCGATTGCCTACGTTAAGATTGGGTCACTATTCAAGATGGTTATCCAAGACCGTATTTTCGTTAATGATATTGCTTGTGGCTGCATGTTCAGACGTTCCACTTGATAAGGGTGGTGAAGGGCTGGATACTGATGCGACGACCGAGTCTGAAACATTTCTTGAACCTCAGCCGACAGCCAAGTCTGAGGTGGTGATTCGGTCAAATCCAACAGCGACATCTCATCCAACCATTGAGAAGGAAACCGTCTCTGAAACTGAGAGCGTTAGTTTTTACATTAATGCATTCAACTTGATGGGCCGTGGTGAATACGTTGATGCAGAAAGAACTTTCACTACCGTCACGGAGCTAGAGCCTGGATTTGCACGTGGCTGGGATGGACGTGGTCAATCTTTGATGCTTCAAGGAAGATTTGAGGAAGCTATGCTCGATTTCGATCGTGCTATAGAGCTTAAACCTAATCTTGCTATTGCATATGCTAACCGGGCGATGGCGCGCATCGGCTTAGAAGATGTTGATGGTGCATTTAGAGACGCCACGCGTGCCGTTGAACTGGATGAGGAGTCCGTTGCAGGGCAATTGGTATTGGGCCGAGTTCATGCGACAAAAGGTGACCCAGAGAAAGCTCTTGAATGGTTTGACATTGCCGTTGCAACTGGTTCGGACGACGGTGCCACTTGGTGGTGGCGTGGTCGGTTTTTTCGTGACGTGCTCGGAGTCGGTCACTTAGCTTTAGATGATTTCAATAAAGCTATTGAACTTGCACCCGCTCAAGCTGCGTTATATATCGATAGGGCGCTACTTTACATTCAGGCCGATACTGAAAACGAGTTGGCACGCGCAGATCTCGAGGAAGCTATTTCACTGGCCCAAGATCCAAAGTTACCTTCAATAATCGAACGTGCAAATGAGTTGATTACTGTTCTGGATCAACGTGATGCTCAGGATCCAAAACAGAACTAGAAAGATTTTCTCAAGTGGATGTTTGGTTATGTATGTTTGCGAAAATTTAGTGAATCCAATGGTTTGAGTGAAAACTGGGTGACAAGAAGAGTGAATATACGGTTCAGTCGAATGTCAGCATCCGGGTCGGGTTGTCTACCAGAATAAGTCGTATTTTCTCTTCTTCCATTCCACGTGCCCGCATTCGTGGTACTACTCGAGTTAAAATGTGATCGAACCCGTGCCCTCCGTAGGTCTTCAGGCGGTGCTTGGTGCAAATGTCGTGTGCAAGCAGTACAGATCCCTGTTTCCCTTCAGAAACCATGTATTCGACCATCTCAATGCGTTCGTGATCGGCAGGAATATATGAATCTGGCGCCAACGGATAGAATGACGATTCATGGCCAAATAAGTCGAAGTTTAGATACGCACCTGAATTGATAAGTTCATTGAGGATGCCGCGGTCATAGACTGTGCGTTCTATGTGCCCCATGACTGTCCGGCTGAGGTTTCCACCCCATTTTTCAACGGCGTTGAGTAAATCGATAGGTGCGCGCTGATTGCGTCCAGGGTGAATCAATAAGGGGGCGCCCGTTTCGCGCTGGGCTATCACTGCAGCTTCAAGAACTTTCTTTTCGGATTCGTGCCATGGCCACGAACAACCTATTTCACCAATGATTCCGGATCGGATGCCGGTATCGCCTACCCCTTGTTCTACATCATGGATTATCTGTCCCGCTACTTGTTCGACAGAGAGCTCCTGTAGTTCGGGAGGGTGGCTCATCTGTACATAATTGCCGGCTCCCATCACAATATTCAGGCCGGTAGCTCTAGAGATACGTGCCAGTGCTTGAGGGTCACGTGCGAGTCCGACCGAGGTCACATCAACGATGGTGCTTCCGCCGGCGTTGAAATATTGACGTGCTTCCCAAGTTGAAGTTTCTTCATCGAGGATTCGTAAATTATCGCGGTTACTGGCCCAGTTATATCGGATCCACCCGAGGTTTTTTATTGAGACATCTTCATCCATCAATTTGCGCTCGGAAGCCTCTTTCGGTTCGTTGAAAACCACACTGAAATCGATTAGTAAATGTTCGTGGGTGGTTGTGATTCCAACTTTCGCGGGTTCTATCGGACCTAGGACAGTCAAGACTTTTCTTGCTGCCCTGTGCTTTGGTACTGGGTGTGATGGAGAGGTCAATTAAATAACCTTTGCTGTATTTCTCAGGAAATTAAAGGCGTATGGCGTTTTCGATTAGTTAAAAGTTTAACTCAGGAATTTTCTGTTACCGGCTCCATCAAGCGTCGCGCCACGTAGTTTTTGGGTCCCAACCGAGTATTCTTTTGGCTTTTTCTATCGATATGGCAGTCGAATTCCCTGGCATATGTTTACGGATTTCAGCTTGCGGATAAACATTTTTTATTAATTCTTCCGTCGGTTCGTCAGCAGAAGTGTCCTCATTGTTGATGAAAAACGCCTCGTGACCTTCAAAGTTTGCTTCGATCGCCAGTACACAGGCTCGGGCTGATTCACTGATATCGCTCCAACCCCAAAAATGTTTAGCATTACTGTCGTATGCACCAGCACGTTTAGGG
Organism: SAR202 cluster bacterium; assembly: GCA_008373165.1. Classification (GTDB taxonomy): domain Bacteria; phylum Chloroflexota; class Dehalococcoidia; order Lucifugimonadales; family Lucifugimonadaceae; genus Lucifugimonas. The sequence continues at coordinate 16,535 of RQOU01000056.1, forward strand.
GCAGCATTGAGTTCGCTCTGCCGTTTTTGATCCATCAGTCCGTGAAATCGGACGCTGGCGATTTGTACTTTACCGGGTCGACGCCTTACGAATGCCTCGGCCATTTCCTCGCCCAACCATTTACCTAATGAATACGCGTCTTCGGCGAAAGTAGGCTGTAATTCATCTATAGGGAAATATGGTCGGGCAGTGACGTTTTCCGAAAAAATTGCACCGATGGCATTTACTGAAGAAGCCAGGACGATCTTGGTGATCCCTAATGATTCAGCTGATTCAAGTATGTTCCAGGTGGAGGTCATGTTGACTCGGAAAACTTCGTGTTCAGGAGCTATGACGGGGTTTGTGATAGCTGCCATATGGATCACAGCATCACAGCCTTGCATGCTAGAGAGAACTTGACCGAAATCGGTCACATCCACAGTCTTGAATGTATAGTCCTGTGGTTGAACAATGCCCGTGTCGCTAGGTGGATTTTTATCGATTCCAACCACGTTGTAACCATTTTCAAGGAGATCCTGGACGATGTATTGACCGGCTTTTCCTGTAGAACCGGTTACGTAAATAGTTTTCAAAGTTCGGTCCTGTTTTCAAACTGTTCTATGTCTGAGGGGGTATGTCTAAAGTTAGAGATGACGACTAGGTCGTTAATGTTCTCGTCGTTTGGCGTAATGTTGCTTTCACTCTTAGGCGTTTATCCTGGCATGTAATAGCAGTTGTAAAAATGGACCTAGAACGTTGGTTCCATCAAGACGTCTAAGAAGCCAATCGGTCCTCGGTCATCAGCGTACCAGAGACGATTTTCCCTTATGGTCATTCCGTGTACTTGAACTGGATCGTTCACCCTGAAAGCGTCGTAACAGCGGCCATCTTCAAGACGATGCCGGCTTACCACGCCAAATGCTGTATCAGCAATCCAGACGTGACCTTCCTGCTCGGCCCATGAGAGTCCATGGACACGGAACCCCGGGGCTTTCATTTTGTGTATTTCGCTCCAGTTTGAAGTGTCCATTACATGGACATATTGCGAGGGTGGTGAGGCGATGTATAGGTTTCCGTTTTTCCATTCCAGACCATGATCACCTGTCGCTTGGGATTTCCTCCCTGCTTCTGCGTCAAGATGTTCACGTGTTGCGTTGATCCCGGCGCCAGGAGATGGATATTTTTCTATGGTTTTCCCGGTATCGATTTCTATTTGAAATATTTCGCAACTATATGTAGATGCGACCCAAACGTAACCACCGCCAAGCGTGATTCCGCTTGAGTGTTCGGTTTCCGTTGGGATATCGTGTAAAACCTCACCAGTCGACCAGTCGACTTTATACACGTGGTTGTCACCCTGATCGATGATCCAAAGACCATCATCTGCAGCTTGAAGACCGTTTGGTTTGGGGCCAGGAGCATTGAACTGAAATATGGGATCGGCAACTTTATGGGGCATGAGGTTTCTCTCACTCTCTAAGCACTAAAGGAAGCCCGAAAGCACTGAAACGGGCATTTAATTATTGTCTTGTGGCGGTAGTGTAACGTGCTATAACGATACTCGATACACAAGTGCTTGAGCGCTTGTGGTCACAATATCCAAGCCGGACGGCACTAGAAACTAATGTCTTTCATCCAGATCATCGCTCTCGCAGTTGTGCAAGGAATCACTGAATTCCTGCCTATAAGCAGCAGCGGTCACTTAATTCTCGGATCATGGCTGTTTAATTGGCCTGATCAAGGATTGGTTTTCGATACCGCAGTTCACGTTGGCACTTTGGCTGCGGTTATCACATATTTTAGGCGGGAATGGATTCAACTGTTCTTCGGTATCGGCAGAAATCAACTAGTAGAGGTTGATGATTCAGGAGGGGTGATACGGGCGAGGTCCCTTGTACTTTTGATCCTAATGGGAACAGTACCGTTGGCAATCGGAGGTTTGTTGATGAAAGACAGTATTGAGACTAATTTCCGTACACCCGAGGCGGTCGGATGGTCATTGTTAGTCACCGCTGTCGTTTTACTGGTTGGCGAGCTCGTCGGCCGCCGTAACCGGGATCTATCTACTTTGAGGTTGCCTGATTCTGTGATCATCGGATTTGCTCAAATGCTGTCAGTACTTCCCGGTATTTCGCGGTCTGGAATGACAATATCAATTGCTATCGGGCTTGGAATGACTCGTGCTGCCGCCGCTAGATTTTCCATGCTGCTAGCGACTCCAGCCATCGCTGGGGCGGGCTTGTTGCTTGCTGCCAATTCAGTAAATGCCGCAGCACCTGTGAACTGGTACGCAGCCTTGTTGGGTGCATGTATCTCGGCTTTTACTGGATATCTGGTGATAGCTGGGCTCATCAGGTTTCTCAAGACTCGTTCGTTCAGACCGTTTATCGTTTATTGTGTGATTCTTGGTATTCTTGTGCTGGCCGCTACCTATTCTGGCTTTTAGTCGAAAATTTACTTCCTTCTGAAGTCCTTAGTCTGGTTCTGCAGGTTCCCAGGTTAAGTCGCAGTTTTCGCACTCGTCCTGCCAGACGTGAACAGCTGGTGGCATGGCGACAGCGAATCTAAGGCTCATTTCATCACCTTCCGTGACGATATGGTGTACTGTCCCGCGCGGGATCCAAACGATATCGCCCTTGACGGCCTGGATAATCTCCCCTCCTGTCAACTCCCAGCGTAGTTTTCCACCCATTACAACCCACCATTCGTCGAAGTTACTATGCCAGTGGGCGCGGTTACCTTGACCAGGTGCAGACGCGATAAGTGTTCCCAGGTTACGTTCATCTTCGATACAGAGTTCTATCCAAGGAGCAGGACCTCTACGAGCTACTATTTCATCTACTTTGATGTGCAGTCTTCCAGGTCCAATTGGTTTATCCACTCGAGGTGGGATCGGACCCTCAACTGTGTCCGCTATCGCGTCGTTCACTCCCTGCCAGGTCGTTGCCATTTGCTTTCCCCTTTATTCAGGAGTTTTATCTCTCTGGTTTGTTGCTGATTTTTAGTCTGAGGGCTAACGTAGCACGATCACCTCCGATAAGTAACATCAAGGACACGAAACGATATGCCCAAGATCATCGGTGAAATAAGAGATGGTATTACGGGAGCTATTCTTCAGGCGAGAGTTCAGGTGCTCGATCCTGGTGGTGAAAATATTGCCCCCGCGGATGCCATGTGGAAAGTTGGGCCAGGTGAGCCGTTCTTTTACAGTGACGGCCAGTTTTCCCTAGATACAAAACGCGGTTATCACCGTGTGTTAGTTGAGCGTGGAACGGAATTTACGCCGTGGCAGGCGACAATCGAAGTCGGTGGTTCCTCGGATTTCTCTTTAGATATCCAGTTAGAACGTTGGTCTGATCTTCCGAATAGGGGCTGGCATCCTGGCAATACTCATATTCATTATGATGAGAAAGAAAGTGATCCAGACCGGAGACTAGCATATGACTCGAGGGTTGAAGATCTGCGTATGACTGCTGTGTCGATTCTCAAGCGATGGGATCTTGATTATGCGACTAATAAATACCCCCCTGGAATGCTCACCGAGTACACCGACACTCATCACTATGTGCAAAGTGGTGAGGAGACCCGTCACAATCATGATCCATTCAAAATTGGTTACGGACATGTGATGTTGTTGAATATTCATAATCAGGTCGAACCGATAAGTCGTGGTCTGTTGGTTGACCAATTCGATCCTGATTACCCACCTCTTAGTCATGCGTGTGACCAGGCGAATGATCAGGGCGGTCTTGTAATCTGGTGCCACAACGGACAAGGAATGGAGGCTCCGGTTGCAGCTGCCCTTGGAAAAGTTCACGCTATGAATCTTTTTGATCCATTTTGGAACGATGTCGAATATCTTTACTGGTACCACATGCTGAATACCGGGATTAAGATGCCGGTTTCGACGGGCTCTGACTGGTTTGTCAGTTCAGCAAACAGGGTTTATTCACAGACCGATGGAAAATTTGCCTATGAGTCATGGCTTGACGGAGTACGCAATGGCCGAACGTTCATTACCAATGGTCCGGCGCTATTTCTGATGGTTGCCGGCAAGGAACCTGGCGGGACTATAGAGGTGGAAAAAGGTTCTCGTTTACCGGTTGAAGTTAACTGGCATTCACATCATCCCGTGGAACGCGTAGAAATTGTTTTGAATGGTGAAGCCGTAGAGCGACGTGACTTCCCTGAAGGCAGTAATTCCGGGCATATTGAAACCGATCTTGTGGCTGAATCTGATGGGTGGATTGGAGCTCGAGTTGGATCGGGTTCACGTGATTCTTTTAACCAGCCAATTTGGGCGCACACGAGCCCCGTTTATATTAAAGGTACCTATATTCGCTCTGAGGCAAGTTTCAACTCAGCAACGTATTTCACCGAACGTATAGGAGAGGGTATTGACTGGGTCAAAACTAAAGGACGCTTTTACTCGGATGGTCAGCGCAAAGAAATCGTAGACCTATTTAGACAAGGGCAGGATTGGTATAGCAATCTGAGTTGATTACTCTTGGCGTTTAGATCCACTTTACAAACAGGTACAATCGCGCGTCCAGATCTCACTACAACAATCTTGAGTGCGTCCTTTAAATATTATGTCAGTTGAATCTCTTTTTGATCATTACTACCAACGAGCAACGACTCCGATTCGTAACACAAAATTCGGACGAGAACAGCGCGGGTCACTAGATATACGACACGTAGTTGAAGACGATGAATTCCGTCAGATGACTCACAAAATAATTCTGAGAGATGGAGTTGCATCGTGTGTCTGGCGTGAACAGGAATGGGGATTAGCTGAAAATTCCCTGGATGTGACACATTTTGCGGATGGAATAGTGAGTCAAGTGAGCCTGAGGCACACAGGTGAGGAGGTCACCGGACTCAAGGTCAGTCTGACTCGAAATGAATGGCTGATATCGGACCCGGATTTTCGTCTTCCGTTCATATTCGGTCGATCCGACATGGAGACCTGGTATCGAGCAAAAGATTTCAAAATGCGGTTGAACAGAGTTAGGTTAGCGTGGGACTACGTCACTAAGCACACATTTCCTGTTCGGGATTATGGTATTGATAAGGCTAAAGCCGAACACGTTTATAAAGGTGTTAAGTATCGAATTGAACTGGATGAGGTGATTCGACTCAAAATTGATGGGGACTTAACTCGTAACGTTGAGTGGCGTAGTGAACTTAGCGGTGATGAAGTTAGGGATCTGTTTGCATATGCTACTGGCGAATCGTGGATGGATGGCTGGGATCCTGTGGCTGACGTAATTAATAAACGATAGTCCAGTCAGGTGTTTTTTTAGTCGCTGATGTACTTTGCGTTTAGGTCCAGCGGGTATAAAGAGTTCCGTACGTTCTTGTATTGGAATGTAGACATATCCCCGGAGGTTGCACCAGGCGTATTGACCGTGATCATTTCATTGGCGATCGGTTGGTATGCAGGGCGCGGAGACACCACGCCCTTGGCAATAACGATGTCGAAATTTTCGGGACGGTAGCCGAGAGAATAGAACTGTTCACGGCTCATATTTCCAACTCTGGTTGTAACTAAAGCAATAGTTGGTCCTTCGTCGGATTCGATAACCACTGTAGTTCCGCCATCAAAGAATCTCCAGCCCGCATGGACGATTCCTGCGTCTTCGAACCTTCCATCAGATATCCGAGTGATTCTCCCAGTCAGTTGTACTGGCTTACCATGCATCGAGTCTGTTTTCCCTCCGACTTTCACTGTAATGGTCTTTCCTATGCCTGCTGTTAAACAGGCTTCAATTGCTTCGGGGTCACGAATGGTCTGCAGCCATGACTTGGCACCCTGCTTTAGAGCTTCCGCAAGCAGGAAAGTGCTGTCTCCTGAACTTCCGGCCCCGATGTTGTCACCGACATCCAAGAGCACGATTGGACCTGACTTTTCAGGTTTAACACTGGCTCTTTCTAGTGCGTATGCAACCGCTTCTGATGGTTTGGGCCCAGCAGGCTGGTATAGCTCTTTTCGATTCGACCAGGCCCGTCTCGCGATCCACTGAGCTGCTTTCTTAGCCTGTTCGGCTGAATCCTCGTGCAGGGCATAGCACGCGAGACCGTTTTCCTGAACATCAGACCAAGGGTATCCTTGCCCAACCGAGCCACCGACGACGCCAGGCCACCGAAGCACCGACTCCAGATCGTCGATCACAGCTTTCATAGGCATGACACGCGTGTCATGTTGAAATATTCCAATCACCATAGGCGGCTGTTCAAGCCATTTCGCAGGTCGCCAGTTTTCGGTGATCATTCTTAAAATCAGATCACAGGCATCGTGGGCCCGAGGTACTGCATCCGTATGTGGGTTAGTTTTGTAAATGACGAGGGCATCGGTCATGTCGGCCATTAATTGTGACACGTTAGCGTGCAGGTCTAGTGTCATAGCGACAGGTACATTGGGACCTACGATTTCTCTTACGCGGCGAGCCAGTTCTCCGTCCATGTCCGGGTATTCTTCTGATACGGCTGCTCCCATTTGGTTTATTAGTATTGCGTCAAATGGCCCTTGGGCCCGGAGCATGTCTAAAGCTTCACCGCCGATCGTGTCGAACACCTGTTTACTAATGGTGCCTGCTGGATCAGTTGCAGCAAAAATCAATGGCACCAGATCGAAATTATGTTTTTCTGAAGCCTGTATGAAACCGGCCATAGATGTTTGGGCTGATTTATGCATGTCGTAGTACTGTTGCCCGCGTTGAACAGCATAAGTTTGTAAACCTGATTGTTCGAACGCCGCCATGGTCGTTTTATTACTGGCGAATGTGTTTGTCTCGTGGTGGATCCCAAGTGTGGCGATGCGTAGTTTTGTGGGCATGTTTGAATATGGGCTGTATTTTTATTTGGATGAAGGAGTTCGGTGATTTTACGAAATAAAGAAATAAAAAAGTCGACGCAGCTTGAAACTGCGTCGACCTAGTTTTTAGCAATGGTCATTAGCTAACTTGCGGGATTGTTGATTTTTCCAGCTGAACCGGGCATTCGAGTTTTTGCTTCAAGTTTCGCCGTCACCTCTGGATTTTGGCCAGCACTGGGCCATTCCCCTCTTAAAACTGCTGCTACCTGTTGTGACGCGCGTTGTGGTGCAAGCCAAGCGGAACGCGTAGAAGCACCTGCCAGGTGCATTGCAGTGATCACATTATTCATCTGTAGTAACGGGTTTTTAGGGTCGACGGGTTCTTGCTCGAATACATCCAGGCCAGCCCCACGTATTTTCCCGGATTTAAGGGCATCGATCATCGCTGGCTCATCGGTCACCGAGCCTCGACAAACGTTGATGTAATAGGCAGATTCTTTCATGTGATCGAACTGTTCGGCGCCGATCATGTGGAATGTTTCGGTGTTCAACGGGACCACTACGATAATGTAATCCGAACGCTCACATAGTTCGTTGATTTCAAAAACCTGTTCAACGTTGTATTCTCGGATAATCCAGGGGGCAACGTATGGGTCGTATACAAGTGTTTCCATCCTCCAACCCTGACCGAGTTTGCGAGCAACTTGGCGCCCTATGTTTCCAAAACCCACTATGCCGAGAGTTTGCTCGTCGATGGGTTCAATCGGAAGGAACGGTGACCGGTCCCAGTTACCGGTGTCTCGTAGTTGATTGGTGGTTTGCACAACTTGCCGATTTAGGGCAAGGGCCATCGTCACAGCCTGATTCGAAACTTCTTCGGCACACATTCCTGCACCGTTCGTGACTATGATGCCCATGTCGGTAGCAGCATCTACATCTATATGGTTGAACCCGTGTGAGTAGACTGCAAGAACTTTGGCTTGGTCCGCTGCTCGTATCACTTGCTCGGTGCCCCAGCCGCCTCGCATCATGATTGCATCGGCACCTCGCACAGCTTCAATAGCTTCACCTTCTGATTGAGGCGATTCCTGGATGAATTCAACATCTAGATCAGCCATTTCGGCTCTTTCGTGATGCAAGGGATCATCGGTATTAGGTCCAAGAACCACGACTCTTTGCTTTGTCATTTTTATTGCTCCATAACAGTGAATTGAAACCAAAGACCTGGGTTGCAACTAGTGCTTTAGCCCAAGCTAATTACCTTGTTCTGCCAGCATTACCTCCCAGCTGACTGCCCACTTACGGGGTTTAACGGTTGAACGAACATCCGGGTTTATCAATGACATTGGCCAGTATCCAAGGGCTACCCGCATAGCTTCTTGACCCAACTGCGTATTTGCACGGTTCCATGCGGTTTCGCTATATGAAGCATAGTGACTCGTGACTGAAACATTATCCATTTTCAACAACGGATTACTTGGGTCGACAGGTTCTTGTTCGAATACATCGAGGCCAGCGCCAGCAATTTTCTTTTTCCTTAGTGCATCGATAAGCGCCTTTTCATCTACCACCGGTCCTCGAGAACAGTTGATCAGGTACGCTGTTGCTTTCATCATGTCAAAGAACTCTGCGTTTACCATGTGGTACGTTTCTGATGTTAGGTATGTATGGGGTGAAACATAGTCTGAGCGCTTGGCTATTTCTTGCGGCGTGCCGACCATTTCAACGTTGTATTCCTTTGCGTCCCAAGAAGATACGAAGGGGTCGTATGCGATAACTTTCATGCCGAATGCGAGTGCTTTTCTTGCGACTGCTCGCCCAATATCTCCTAATCCGATGATCCCAAATGTTTGACCGGCGATGTGACCCATAGGGGCTAGATGCTCTCGCGTCCAGGTACCGTTTTTTACTAGTTTGTCATGCAGGACGAATTTTCTTGAACAAACCAGGAAATGCATCATTGTTTGATTGCTAACTTCCTCTGTGCCGAACGACGCCGTGTTAGCAAGAATTACACCATTTTTGACCGCTGTGTCTAGATCCATGCCGTCGTAGCCGTGACCAAACGATATCAAGCCCTTGCAGCGCCCGTTGTTGCCCATGTGCCTGAAAAGGGATGGCGAAATTCCATGCCCCTGGCTCATCGCTACGTCTGTATCTTTGAGAGCTTCGATCAGTTCCCCTTCGCTGTTTCCGTCATAAACGACAAACTCTGCACCCATTTCCTTTGCGGCTCTGCTTTGTTGATCAAGATCTTCAGTGTAGACACCCGGGCGTCCACTGGGCCCTAAATATAGGACTCTAATATTTTTCGCTTCTGTACTCATTATTCTCTTTTTTACTATTCGGGGTTGACAATACTTTCGGCAGTGCCTCCCTGCCACACATTCATCATGTTTTCGAAGGCAAATCGTACTCTTCTTGGGTAACTTTCGTAACTCTTTCCGGCGATATGCGGTGCCGCTACGACGTTTTCACGATTGAGTATAGGGTTGTTTGGATCCACCGGTTCTTGTTCAAAAACGTCAAGACCCGCGCCCCAGATTTCACCGTTTTGCAGAGCTTGGTTTAGGGCTTCTTCCTGCACAACGGGACCTCTGCATGTGTTGATGAGGATAGCTGTTTTCTTCATAAGGTGTAATTCAGCCTTGCCAATTAATCCGTGTGTGCTTCTATCGAGCGGAGTGTGCAATGTGACTACATCTGATCGTTCCAGTAATTCATTTAATTCAACTTTAGATGCCCCAAAATTTTCTGCTTTTTCGCTGCGTATCTTGTCTGTGTAAAGGGTAGTGGTCTCGAAGCCACGCAGCATGCCTGCGACAGTGCTCCCGATCCTTCCCGCACCAATTATTCCCACGGTGGTTCCAAATAGTTCGTGGGAATCACGTCCATCGACTTCCGGTCGCATCCAATCTCCTGCGACAGTATCTCCGGCTGCAACTGTGAGGTGTCGAATAGTAGAAAGCATCAGTGTGATGGCAAATTCAGCGACTGGGATAGCATTTGCTCCCCCGTTATTTGCTACAGGGATACCTAATTCTCCGGCAAGTTTAAGATTGATTCCATCAAATCCTGCCGAGCAAAGCTGAACAAGCTTAGTTTTTTTTGCTAGCCGTAATACTGTGTCTGATACGCCGTGTCCGAAGACAAGAATAAAATCAGCTGTCTCAGCTGCCTTTGTGACCTCGGTTTTAGTTGAATCACTGGTACACAGATGTAGATTCCAACCATCAGGTTTCATCTCTTTTGCCATATCCAGCAAAGGTAGTGCAGGGCCAGAAAAAACGAGTACATCAGGCATGTTGGTTCGACCTCAATTCGATATGTGCATAGATAGTGAAATGGCGAATAGCGTGCATTGTAGAACTTAGAAGACTAATAAGCGCAGCGATTTAGGATTCTGACCCGTATCATTCTGATTTCTTTCAAAAACAATGGGCGTTTTGTGATCACAATATGGACTCACGTACTGAATTAATCCAATGCACTAGCTTTGAAATATTGTCCGATCTAGCAAAGTTTCCGGTGACGTCTTATTGGGAGGATGCCCCAGCGGCTTATCTGCGAGACCGAGCTAAGCGTGCTGGACTTGAAGTCTCAATGGATGTTTGGGGAAACGTCCTTGTGAAAAAACCAGGCACTGACCACAGGTCCCCCGGAATCGCCTTTGTTGCACACATGGATCACCCTGGATATGAGGTTGTGGCGCAACGAGGCGATCAACTTGTGTTAAAAACGCTAGGTGGGGTGGGTGTTGCTGCCGGAACAGAGGGCGCCACTATTCTAGTGATCGATGCTTGTGGTCGTCGTCTCAAAGCAACTGTTACCGGCGCCGAGAAAGCAGAAGGCAAATTACAGAAAACAAGGGAATTGGCCGGTTGGCTTGGAACAGATACGGTGTATGCGAAACTTGATCGAGATCATGACCTCGGCAGGTTGCCACGGCCTGTGGTTCCCGATTTACCGGATTGCATCATTGATGACGATTTAATTAGTATGCGTGCGGCCGATGATCTGGCGGGTTGTGCCGCTATTCTCACAGCTCTCGAAATGCTAGCGGAATCAACTGTCCAAGGAAGCGTTTACGGGCTTTTCACAAGGGCCGAAGAAGTCGGATTAATTGGTGCTCGTTTAGTGGCGGAAAAACAACTGCTCCCAAAGAATACCGTGATTGTTTCTGTGGAGACGAGTTCAGCATTGCCTGGTGCAGAAATCGGGCAGGGCGTTGTGATTAGAACGGGTGATCGCACCGCTACCTTTGATTATGAGGCGGAAGTGTATTTGAACACTGCGGTAGAGAGGATAAGATCATCAGAACAAGGATTTAAAGTGCAACGTCAGTTGATGAGTGCAGGTGGGTGCGAGGCTGCGGCGTTTAAGGCGTATGGATACAAAGTAACTGGACTAGCATTACCTTTGGGGTGCTGGCACAACCGTGGAGAGTCCGGTGTAGAACTGGAGATTATTTCTACAAATGATTTCTTAGGTGAAACGTTGTTGATAGTTGAAACGTCTAAACTGGCGGGGACTGAACAGTTCGGAACCTTGGAGGGTTTGTTGGATCCCCCGATCACGGAAGGTGATCGTTTGAAGTGCGACAGGTCGATATTAAACAGACCAGAGATTTAGTCCAATGTTCAGCAAATTCTGATAAACATAGAAATATAAATTATCGTTGCTTTACTGAAAAATTATCGAGAAACAATTATGGAAGTAGAAGGAAGTTATCTGGTAGCCCGAACGCTTAAGGAAGAAGGGGTAGAGCACCTTTTCTTTTTGATGGGTGGTCCAAACTACGAGATTATCAATAATGCTGAAGACTTTGGAATAAAGGTCACCGATTTTCGTCATGAGCAGGCAGCATCTATGGCGGCTCATGGGTACGCACGGGTGACTGGTAAGCCAGGGGTTACCACAGCTGCTTCAGGTCCGGGGACCTTGAATTTACTTACTGGGCAATACACAGCATGGGCTGATTGCGCTCCAATGATCACGCTAGGTGGGGCAGGCCCGATTTCTGATTTTGGGCGAGACGGGTTTCAGGAGGTGGATCAGGTTGGAGTGTTTGAGCCTATCTCCAAAGCAGTCATGCGTCCTACCGATCCTGCCCGTTATCCGGAACACATATCCACTGCGTTCAGGCTATCCACTTCCGGCAGGCCCGGTCCTGTTTACGTGGACTGTAATGAGGACGTCCTCTACGGTAAGGTAGAAGAAACAGAGGTTCCATCCGCTACCCGTGTGTCTGGGCGGGCCCGTCCGGCAGGCGATCCCGATTTGATAAAACAGGCTGTAAAGCTATTGTCGCAATCAAAAAGGCCTATTGTTTTCGCTGGGGGAGGTGTCTGGTGGTCTCAGGCATACGATGAACTCAGGACTCTGGTAGAGCGCACAGGAATCCCGTTTTATACATCTCCAATGTCCAGAGGTTTGTTGCCTGATGATCATGAAATGTCGTTTCCAGCAGCGCGTTCTGGAGCTTTCAGGCGTGCCGATGTCGTTCTCGTTGTTGGTACTAGATTTAACTGGATGATGACATTTGGTAAGCGAATTGCCGAAGAGTCTAAAGTTATCCAAATTGACATACATGGTGCCGAACTTGGACACAATCGATCCGTGGATGTTGGTATCGAAGGCGATGCCAAGATAGTGCTTCAACAGATGATTGATCAGGTTGAGTCGACAGGGTTCGAATCGAAGGCAGAGACCGAGTGGATCGAGTCTTTGAGAGAGGCCGATGCAGCTCGTCGAGAGAGGGTGGCGCCCTTAGAGAATTCTACTCAGAGACCCATTCACCCCCTGCGGCTTTGTAAAGACCTGCGTGATGTGATGGATAGGGACGCTATTTTGACGGTGGACGGGAATGAAATTCTTCATTTTGGTCGTCAGTCTATGCCCACCTATGTACCAGGTCACCGCTTGAATTCCGGTCCGTCCGGTTGCATGGGTGTTGGATTACCCTACGCCATTGGTGCCAAGATGGCTAAACCTGATAAACAAGTGGTATCGCTCCATGGAGACGGTTCGCTGGGTATGAACGTGCAAGACTTTGATACCGCTGTACGACACAACCTGCCAATAATCATTGTTGTATCGAATAATGAGGGCTGGACAGCGCGCGTCGAAGGTATCAGAAAGCCCGGGCGTGAATTGGGTTTCACCCGTTTTGACAAGATTGCTGAGGCATTAGGCGGACATGGCGAATTGGTGGAGGATCCAGCGGATCTAACAGGAGCGCTCGAGCGAGCATTTGACGCGGGTGTCCCAGCAATCGTAAACGTCAGAACTGATCCGACATCTCGTGCACTTTCGAATTTCGTTGGATCCAAGATGGAATAGTTTGACCGATTCGTTTTAAGTATTCATCAAAGCCATGAAAGGGCGGCGTGAGAATGGAATCGGACCGGGAGTTAGGGTTTACGCCCACCTATAAGCTTGGAGAGTTAATCCGTACGAAATCGATCTCACCAGTCGAGTTGACGGAGTCACATCTAAGGCGTGCGGATGTACTTGATCCGCAGCTTGGCATATTTATTACTCGTATTTCTGATATGGCGATGGATGCTGCTCGCGAGTCTGAAGCCGCAGTCATGCGGGGCGATTCTCTAGGCCCGTTGCACGGTGTCCCAGTACCTGTTAAAGATACTGAGCCTATGTCAGAAGTGATTTGGACTCATGGTTCACTGACCTACAAAGATGATATCGCACAGTTTGATTCTTTACCGATATCCCGACTTAAAGCTGCTGGAGCGATCATTACTGGGAAGACCAATACTCCTGAAAACGGATTTGCCGGTACTACAGAAAATCGACTGGGTCCACCTGCAAGAAATCCTTGGGATCCAATTAAAACTCCTGGTGGATCTTCTGGGGGGGCTGCGGCTGCTGTCGCATCTGGGTTAACCAGTTTTGCGTCCGGCGGTGATGGTGGAGGCTCTATACGAATACCCGCTGCGTTTACTGGTGTTTACGGGATCAAGGCCACCCAGGGTAGGGTTCCAAGATCTGGGAATTCAATAAGAAATGCCGGTTTTAACATAATGAACAACGCAACATCTGGTCCTTTGACTAGAACAGTGCGGGATGCGGCTGAAGCTTTAAAGATCTTGTCTGGTTATGATCCAACGGGTGAGTATGGCACGATTACGGATGATGTTCCTGATTATCTAAGTGCACTTGGTAAAGGCGTTAAAGATCTAAGGATTGGCTGGACACCAGACATGGGTGGTAATCCCGTCGATGCTGAGGTGATTCAGGTTGCGGAAAATGCAGCACAAGTGTTTGAGGAGCTTGGAGCTAAAGTTGAAACTGTTGACTTTAAGGCGGCTGCTTATACAGAGGTATTCTGGACATTTTTCGACTATTTCACTGTGAAAGGTCTCGATGCAGCTCGTGATGATTTTGATAATCATCGTGACGAAATGACTGATTATTTTGGTGCTTATATGGATCGTGCAGCGACGCTTTCAGCTGAGCGTATGTGGAATATCTTCAGCAATATCGGTTCATACCGTAATTACGTGAATACCTACTTTAGTAAATATGATCTTTTGTTATCACCCACTCTTGCAGTACCGGCATTCAACATTGGTCAAGCGCCCGGAATCATTGACGGTATAGAGGTTCCACACAAATTGTGGGGGTTCACACCGTTCACTTACTTATTTAACCTGACAGGTAACCCCGCCGCTTCTGTCCCCGCCGGGTTCTCAAAGACGAGTATGCCGATAGGATTACAAATTATTGGTGACATGAAGGACGAAGTGAGTGTCCTGGCTGCTTCTGCTGCCTTCGAGGAAGCTCGGCCTTGGAGTGATAATCGACCACCGGTTAGTTGAAAATAGCTTCTATGCTCTGCTGTATTTCTGGATCACGTTCCAGATTTCGGGCTTCATTGAGTTATATATGAAATAGCAGTATCGTGTCGCTCCCTGTGATTGCATCTCGCCCAAAAGTCGATCCAGCTCTGAGGGTGTCAACCAGTTCGAGCCAAAATGCTCGAGTCCAACCCAGGGAATGTAATGCTCTTGTCCCCCACTGTTGGAGATCATTTTTGCAGTCTGATCGCGGACCGAAGTTGTGAACCACTCATCTGTAGCTTCTTGACTGTAGTTGCTGACCGGGTAGTTCTTTGGCATTGGATAGTTAAACATTGACCCAAACAGGTTGGCGGCTTGCTCCAGATCTAATTCATCATTCCAATCATTCAGTGTGTTGACCCAGTTGACAACTGTCCCTCTGAATCCAGCGACTCCACCCGACCACCAGTACTGCTTAGGCTGGTGGAAATCGATGTACCGTTGCTTTCGCACTGAATTATGACCGGTCAAGGGTTCAGCGAACGGCAACCGAGAAGAGTTTCCCACTTGCATATGCGGCAGGTGTTTTTTTACTCCGTTATAGGAAGTACTTACACTCCATTCGATTGCAGCCTGTTTGAACTGGTACCAAGTTGAAAACTGTGGGTGTTGGCGCCACCACTCGTGGCTGGCCAAAGCGCCGTGGGCATTTTTGCTAAATCTTCGGGCGTAATCCAGCGTGAATTCATGTAAGAAGTCTTTGAAATACTCTCGACCGTCTAAGATTTTTTGAAAGTTCATTCCGTTTTGTGATGCGAAAGTACGGTTTTCTGTAGTATCAATTTCCTCAACCCATAGATCGTCACGATGCCCGGGTTTGATTTCCCATTTGAAATCAGGCCCGTCAAGTAATAAACCCGTTACTTGGGGGAAGTGTTTGGCGGTGTCGCGTGCACGAGCAACCGTCATCGCAGGCATACTGGGATCGGTGAAACTAGGGGCGCGTCTATTAAGGTCTAGCTTGCCTGATCCAAATCCACCGAGCAGGAAATACCCTTTGTCATCGACGGCGTAGATAGTGAAGCCTTTCGATCGTCCCATTTCCAGCGCTGAAGAAAGCCTTTGCGACTGTGAGGCAAGATGGGCAGGCATAGTAGGAGGGGACCATGACAGATTTTCATAAAATTCGGGAGTTGGATTAAAAGCAGCAGTTGGCACTCGATTCAAACGCTTGTTGCCAATGGACGCCAATCCTCTCGGGTGGCTATCTTCTAATTGCGGGTATATATTCCCGGTTTCTCCATCGTGGTTTGCTGGGTCATCCAGCAAGCAAAGCCACTGCAACGCTATTTCATTAATTCCAGCTTCAGCGAGCTCATCCCAGAACGATTCTTGGAACATGATGTCATTTGGAGGCCTTAAACACATCACGGGTTTTAAGGCTTGTTTACCAGAGTTGCGTTGAGGCATTAGTAACACTTCCTTACTTTCATTCGGCTCACGTGGAATATATTCGATTTATACAGTTCGGGACCGCAGCCAATTGAATTGTCTGATGACAGGAATGCAGGTGACCTAGTGTTGTCGATCAGCATATAACAAAAGCGGGTAGCTAATAAACTACCCGCTTTTGTTTGCTATATTTTGGTAGCCCCAAGGGGATTTGAACCCCTGTTTCAGCCTTGAGAGGGCCGTGTCCTGGGCCACTAGACGATGGGGCCACTTGTTGGCTGCCGATCCAGGGATCGAACCTGGGTTCCCAGATTCAGAGTCTGGTGTCTTACCGCTAGACGAATCGGCAATAGCGTACGGTCTTAAATACTAGCAAGGTGATTGGATTTCGCCTAATCATTAGCCCTGCCGTTGGACGAGATTATCTGGCTATGATCACGTTTTTCTATATATTCGATGCTTCACAGTGATGACCATCAAACATTGCTGTTGAAAAACTGTTTAAACTGGCGCCTTAATGTAACTTTCTTTTTGATGATGGAGGGTTTTTAAATGGCCACTATTGCTACCGCAGCGGAACGTTCAAATATTTCTGGTAATAGTTTGGAATTTAAGGGAGTATTCCCTGCAAACCCTACGCCTGTGAAATCTGACGGGCGTATTAACGAAAAAGCTCTTGAGAAAATTATCCAAGACAACTTGGCTCATGGCGTTGATGGTTTTTGGATAGCGGGTTCCACAGGTGAAGGACCTGTGATGAGTGAAGTTCAGCGTGAAACTACCGCTCGGATAGCTGGTGAAACTATTTCTGGCAGAGGCCTTTCGATCATGCATGTGGGTGCAATCAGTTCTGAAAGTGCTGCCAAAGGAGCCAAGGCGGCTCGGAAATATGGCTGCGATGCGATCTGTTGTGTACCACCTTTCTTTTTTCGTGGTGGAGATCAAATGACTATTGATCACTACAAAAGAGTTGCAGACGCATCTGATGGTCTACCTTTTTTTGTGTACAACCTTCCACAGCTTACCCAGGTCGAGATCACTCCGGATCTTATGGAAAAAATAGTAGACGCCGTCCCTAATGTTGTAGGTCTGAAACACTCCGCAATGAATTTTGGTGATATACGTCTATTTGCTGATATGGGTTTGAAATGTTTTTCGGGAAACGGAACGCTGCCGCTTCCTGCGCTGACAATGGGAGCAGTTGGGACCGTTGATGCACCATTATCATTGGCACCCTGGCATTATGCTGAGTTGTACGATGCTTGGGAACGGGGTGATATAGAAACAGCACAACGCCTGCAAGATGGTGTCCTTGAGATTGTCAATGTAGTGCGGATGTTTGGCGCTCCTGCAGCAGTTACTAAATTGATCTTAACTGAGCGATTGGGTATTGATTGCGGCAGACCTATACCGCCCGTTACCGACCTTACAGATGAGCAGAGACTTGTTGTTCTGGCAGCGGCAAGAAATGCTGGGCTGCTTGAAGCTCCATAAGCTTAGCTGGTCAGGTTTAAGGCGTTTCGCCTCGCTCGTAAATAGCCTTTACTACGTTCCTCGAGATATGGATTTAAATCCGAATCTTTCACGTATTGCGTCCAAGGCAAGGCTGGTATCCGAGTCGGTTTTGGAATGTGAATCCAAAAGGGACAACTGTGTTGCTCTTTGGTCTAAACCTGTGACTGATATTCCGATCAAACGGATAGATTCGTTTCTCTCACGCATTGCGGTGAGCAAGAGCGCCTGAGCTGTTTGATAAATAGTCTGATCGCCATCACTTGGTGTTGTAAGCGTGTGCTGACGTGTGATGGTGGCAAAATCCCTAAAACGAAGTTTGATGCTAACACCGCGAGCGACGTTTCCTGATTTTCTCAATCTTGTTCCCACGCGCTCAATCAGCTTTTTAAGTGCTACTTCCATTTCCGATTGGCTAGATATATCTGCGTCAAACGTGGTTTCAGCGCTCATAGATTTAGCTCTCCTGGGTTCTTGAAGTGGAGTGTTATCTATCCCTTTTGCCCTCGATTTAATATGGCCAGCGCGATTCGGTCCTAGTGCTCGTCGCAACAATCCGTCGGGGGCCATCGCAACTTCGCCTAGTGTGAAGATTTTTAGATTGTTGAGGGCCTTTTCAGCCTTAGGGCCAATGCCAGGTAGATTTCGAACGGGTTGCGGAGCGAAAAATCTTTCGGCTCCTATTTGTTCAATTTGGAAAATTCCATCGGGCTTAGCGTATTCAGTGCAGACTTTGGCGACCAACTTGTTAGGACCTATACCAATAGAAACTGGTAAGCCGATACTATCCCGGATGTTTTGTCTTATTGTTTCAGCAGCCCCTATGGGCGGTCCGTAGATCTCTTTTGTACCTGACATATCCAAATACGCCTCATCTATGCTCACCGATAATACGGTTGGCGAGTATCGTCGAAGAATATGCATAAATTTTTTTGAGACTTCACTATACAAAGAGTGATTTCCTGGCAAGAAATATCCTTGTGGGCAGAGTTTGCGAGCGATGGTTGTCGGTTGTGCAGAGTGAACCCCGAACTCTCGTGCTTCGTAGGAAGCGGTCGCAACCACTCCACGTGGACCCATGCCACCAACAATTACCGGTTTACCGAGTAGAGAATGGTCATACTGGCGCTCAACCTCCACATAGAAAGCGTCGAGGTCAGCGTGGAAAATTGTGCTTGTGGAATTCCCTTGTTTCATGCTTGCAGGTTAGCACGTGCATTTTATTTATTTAAAAATTTTGGCAAACACTGGAGCACATATAACCCCGAGATCAGCGCAGATTGTGAATTTGACGGAATGTGTTGGCCATTTCCACCGCCGTATCGGCGTAATCGTTTGCCTGGGTTATTCTAGAAATCGCCTGATCCGTATCATCTGTCGTCAAAACACCGAATATGATCGGTTTACCTGAGTCGTCTCCTGCCCGTGCAATTCCGTCTGTTGCAGCGCGAGCTATATGTTCATAGTGATCAGTGTCACCACGTATCACTACTCCAATACAAATTACGGCATCAACATCGCCGCGCTCTGCCAGACGACGTGCAGTTAGCGATAATTCAAAAGAGCCGGCAGTTCGAGCTACGATGATATTCTCGTCTGGCACCCCAAGTGATGATAGGCGTTTTAAGGCGATTTCCAGCATCTGATCGGTCATGTAGCTGTTAAACCGCGCGGCTACTACAGCGATTCCAAGTTCTGCACCTTCAAGTTCTTGATCGATGATTCGAGGCGTCATCAGTTTGCAGTTTCTTTTTTATGCGGTGGATCAATCTCTAGATCATGTCCCATTTTCTCGACCTTGGTTTTCATGTAAAAACGATTTTCATCGTTGATGGGTGCCTTAAGTGGAATCTGTTCCAACATTTCGAGTCCGAAACCTTGAAGGCCCACAACCTTCTTTGGATTATTCGTTAATAGGTTAAATCTTCGAACCCCTAAATCACGAAGAATCTGGGCTCCGACGCCATACCTCCTAAGATCCATTGGGAAGCCAAGGTGAAGATTCGCCTCTACGGTATCTAAACCTTTGTCTTGTAATTCATATGCTTTTAATTTGTTTAGCAGGCCGATTCCGCGTCCTTCCTGTCGCATATAAACCAGTACACCCCGACCGTGGTCCGATATGGTCTTGAGTGCCATATTGACTTGATCCCCACAATCGCACCTGGTACTTCCAAAGACATGTCCCGTGAGGCATTCAGATTCGACGCGTACGATTACTGGTTCAGAGTCATCTATATCTCCCATGTACACCGCGATATGTTCTGAGGCGTCAACAACGCTGTCGTATGCAACTGCGGTAAAGACTCCATAGTCCGTTGGGAGGCGTGCTTCAGCGCCACGTTCTACGAGTTTTTCATGACTCATTCTGTAGGCAATTACATCTGCGATCGCAACTATTGGGAAGTCGTATTTTTTTGCTACCTCTTCAAGCTGCGGTCGTCTTGCCATAGTTCCATCCGGGTTCAATATTTCGCAGATGACTGCGGATGGATATTTACCTGCAAGATTGACCAGGTCTACTGAGCCTTCAGTGTGGCCGGTTCTGACAAGGACGCCACCTTCCTCATAGCGCAAGGGGAACACGTGGCCGGGCTGTACAAAATCACTGGGACTGGACTGTTTATCTACAAGTAGTCGAATTGTATGAGCTCGATCAGCTGAAGAAATCCCTGTGGTTATCCCGTTTGCGGCATCTACGGTAACCGTGAAAGCGGTTCGGTGAGCAGCCGTGTTATTTTGAACTTGTAGCGGCAGGTTAAGGCGGTCAAGATCATCTCCTAACATTGGAGTGCATATTAGGCCGCGTGCCTCTAACATCATGAGAGTGATATTGTCCGCTGTGGCATCTTCGGATGCCATGACCATATCACCCTCGTTTTCGCGATCTTCGTCATCGACGAGTATCACGATCCCACCCTTTTTGATCTGCTCTATTCCTCGTTCGACATCCAAAATGGATTTGGCATCAACGATGTCTGGTATGTTGGGATTAATTGGCATTGTTCAGTTTGAAAAAGGGTTTCTGTAAGGTTCGAGCAACTTTGAAATGTATTTTGCTGTCACATCTACTTCTAGGTTGACCTGTGAGCCCTTTGAAAGTTTATGGAAGGTTGTGTTTTCAAGAGTGTAAGGGATTATTGCAATGCTGAATGTATTGCCAGTACAACTTGCGACTGTGAGACTGGTTCCATTCACGGTGATGAAGCCTTTTTCAACGATGCTGCCAATTATATTCTGATCTGCTTCGATTACTACCAGATTTGAGTTGGCATCCCCAGTTATTGACCGTACGGTCCCGACACCGTCAACGTGTCCCTGGACCATATGCCCACCTACTCGATCACCATAGCGTAGAGCTCGTTCCAGATTCACGTGATCTCCAGGAATTAGGTTGTCGAAATTTGTTCGAGATCGGGTTTCGGGTACCGTTTCCACTGTGAAAGTGCAGTTTGTCTTTGAGATTTCGAGCACTGTGAGACATGCTCCGTCTATCATGATCGATTGTGATATTTTTAAGTCGTCCAGGACTTGTGTGGCCTCGATCACCAGTGTTTCACCGTTGTATGAATCAACTGTACCTATTTCTTCAATTATTCCCGAAAACATTGATTTATTCTGCCTTAGGCGTGTAGTTCGAGGCAATTTTCGTATTTGAGGAAACGTAACCTTCGACTAGGATATCGCCGTCTATAAGGCTATGGGATACTCGGTCAAGCGATAGGGCATTGCTAAGACTTTCGATTCCTTGTCCACCGATCGCACCCATAGCATCCTCACCACCAATAATTATGGGCGCAATGAACGCTGTAACTTTATTCACATGATTACCGTTGATAAATGCTCCTGTGAGTTCAGCCCCAGCCTCTATCATGACGTCATGTAGTCCTCTCGCTCCCAATGCCTCGATTATGATTGATAAGTTGGCCTTACCGTTTTCGCCTGAGGCTTTGAGAATAGTGACAGAATCTGTTGGCGGCTTAACGTCGACGTCATCCCTTACTACCCATAGAATTTCGCCTGGTTCCTTTAATAGACGAACTGATGCAGGCATTTGACCATGGCTGTCGATCACTACCCTCAAGGCTGGTCGCCCAGTAGCATTTCCAAGGTGATCCCGTGCGGTAAGTCGTGGATTGTCCGAAAGTAATGTTCCAATCCCAGTGATCAATGCATCTGACTGGCGGCGCATCTCGTGAACCCTCTCACGAGATTTCTCATTGGTTATCCATTGTGAGTCACCTGTACGAGTGGCGATTTTTCCATCAAGACTGGCAGCAAATTTTAGAGTTACCATCGGGAGCCCGGTTTTTACATGGTGGGCGAATCCTTCGATCAGACGCTCGGCCTCTGATCTTTGTTTTGTCGAACATTCTCTTATGACCTCAATGCCAGACGCTGCAAGTTGTCGGTATCCGTTTCCTGAAACTCTCGGATTAGGATCTTCCAATGGAGATACAACCCTTGTTATTCCAGAGTTGATGATGGCCTCTGTGCAGGGAGCAGCAAATCCTTGAAATGCATGTGGCTCGAGAGAACAGTAGATAGTTGCACCTTTTGTTTGATGCCCGGCTTTCGATAAAGCGATCGGCTCAGCGTGCTGTCCTGGTCTTCGCTGAGTAGCCCCTTCTCCAATGACGGCGCCATTTTTTACGACCACTGCACCTACCGCCGGTCGCGGTGCGACTCCGCCTTTTACTTGCCTGGCAAGTTCTAATGCTCGATCCAACGGGTTATTGATGGCGCTACCGCTCAAGGGTTTCAAATCCTATTCGAGTTTTGTTAATCAGCTATTGCGAACATAGCTTGAACTGTGACGGAGATTATGACGTCTCCTCCAGATATGGGTGATGGAGCAAATGCTTCAGCCATCATTGGTGCTGACCGCATGCCTGTATCGTAGCTCATCGCCATTGGGGCCGAACCACTTAATTCTGTTAGGTAAACGAGTTGCCCGAGCGTTACTCCCATTGCGCGGGCATAGAGATCTGCTCTTGCTGCTGCATCAGCTGCCGCTTCTTCTCGGATCTGCCTACTAAAAATTGATGGGTCGTCTACTGTGAACTGGATTGAATTGACTCTAATCAGGTCGCCTCCAGTTGATGCTGCATTATCGATGACAGCTCCCAATTCATCGATATCGCGTACGGTCACTTGTACAGTGTTGTTGACGGTGTAGCCCACAATACGAGGTTCACTATGGACACCAAGGGAGTCTGAAACCTCAATCCACCTGGTCTGAGGATAGATGCTGAATTGGGTAGTGACAATGTCGTCCTGGTTGACTCCTTTTTCTTCGATAGCTCTCACGACCTTACTCATAGCTGTAGCCGCTATGTTCCGTGCTTTTGTAACTGACTCTTCTCGTACTTCTACACCGATTGAAACCTTAGCAATGTCTGCTGGAATCTCAATGGTAGCTTGCCCACTGACCCATATTCCAGAGTTAGATAAGCCGGCCTGGTTGGGGGACGTAGATCCACTAGCGTTTGCGCGATAAGAAGTAGGGGGGCTTGAAATAAAACCACTCGATATCGGACCTTCCGGTAGGCCCATCGATGTGACAACAGAACCAAGGGTAGCGTTATCTGTTATTGGCCTTGGATCAGTGATGGGTTCGATGATTGACGCATGGTTGTCATCTGAATTTTTGACTGGAGCATTGTTACAAGCAGCCACAACCACCAAAAAAATAGCAATTCCTGCGACATGTAACCACCTAATCGGTATGGCGGTATTGGTTGCGCGCATTAATCGACTCCTTGAAAGCTTTATTGCATGGTCGTATACAGTCAGTTGCGATCGCTCGATTCTTCTATTTTATTTCCATTTACCTTACGCTGAGTTACCAATAATTATTTCACTTCCGATTATTTGGAATTTAATCTTTAATACCGCAAAGCTGCACTGAGGAATTATCGTCAAGAAAAATCTAAAGATATGACTTTAATATTACGGCGTAATGTCCGTCGGTTATATTTATAGTCAGGACAAGGTTTCAGACGTCTAAGAAGAATTTTCTTTAATCAATGCGCTCAGCTATCAGAGATACATGTGAAACGATCATCACTGCGGTGGTCATATTTCTTGTTCTTCAAGGGTCTACCCAAAATTTTCTTATAGAGGGTTCTTCTATGGAACCAACCTTAATTCAAAATCAGCGTCTTCTAGTCAACAAGTTTATTTATGTACAGGCGCCTTTCAGCTTGTTTGGGAATGAGAATTATTTGTTCGATGGGCCTAAGCGAGGAGATATCGTGGTGTTCCATCCTCCGTCGGGTTCTAAAACGGACTTTGTCAAAAGAATCATTGGCGTACCTGGCGATCTCATAGACATAGACAATGAGTTTGTATATGTAAACGGTGAAAAAACAGAATGGGTTGATGCCATTACATCTAGGCGTAGAAGTGACGGATATTATCCCGTGGAAGTTCCGCCGGGGTCATACTACGTGCTTGGTGATAACCGCCGTATTTCCGTTGATTCTCGTAATTGGGAATTCGTGTCATCAGATGAATTAGTGGGCCGTGCCTGGGCAATTTTGTGGCCGACATCTGACTTTCAAATTTTTGGTTAACTGTTTCGTTTGTCGACCTGGTCATTGCCCAGTTCGCAAAATTTTTGGTCCTCGGTTTTTTGGGCCATCATAAAGGATGCTATGCGCTCTCCGATCATGATTGCAGGCGAGTTTGTATTGGCTCGTGGGCAGTCGGGCATGATGGAGATGTCAGCGATGGTCAAACCTTCGATTCCGTGCACCCTGCCGTATTGATTTACAACTGACATAGTATCTTCTTGCGATCCCATTTTTGCGGTGCAGGAAATATGGTGCATTGTGCTGACACGCTTCAGCATCCAATTGTTCAAGGACTCATCTGATTCAAGATCTGGTTTTAGCGGATCGATAAGGTCTTTGAAGATCCCATGAAATGCTGCATGTCTGCCAAATTCGATATGCATGTGAATAGCGTCGCGCATCCTTGACAGATCATATGGATGATTTAGTAATCGGTAGTCTAGCGCTGGTTGTTGAAAAGGATTATTGGAATTTAATCTAAGTTCACCGGATGCTTTGGCTAAGTAAAGACCGGCACTCATCATGAATTCTCTTTTTGGTGAATCCCATCGCATCACGGCAATCATGTCGTTTCGGAATGGGGAACCTCGTGCGGTATAACGTAGGGCGACTTTTTGTGGGCCTATTTTGACATCGGGCATCGAGAAATTATCATCGGCGCTCCATCGTACGTGGACAGATGGATGATCACGGAGGTTTTGCCCAACACCTGGCATGTCGTTAACAACCGTGATACCTGCATTTTCTAATTGTTTGGCAGGGCCAATACCAGAGAGCATCAGGAGATGTGGGGTGCCGATAGAACCTGCACTTAACACGACTTCTTCTGCATTGACCTGGATGGAAGATCCAGCTTTTTGGTACTCCACTCCAACAGCACGCTTGCCATTAAGCAAAATGCGCGTGGTGTGGCTATCTGGTGAGATCGTAAAGTTAGGGCGATCGCGTGCCATTGTTAGGTATCCGATTGCGGTACTCCACCGAATACCATCAGGGTTGTTTAGCGGTAGAGGTCCGACTCCGCTTGAGGCAGGGTGGTTATGATCATCGGTGTGTGGAAAACCAGCCGTGGTGGCTGCTTCGATGAATGCTGACTGATCGTCGGCAAGCTCATCCGGTTGGTAACGACGAACTACTATTGGACCCTCGTTACCGTGATAGTGATTCGTGACATCCAGATCGTTTTCGAGTTTCTTTAGAAATGGAAGAATTTTCTCAAAAGACCATTCGTCATTACCTTCGTCGACCCAATAATCAAAGTCTTCTGGGATCGCTCGTAGGTAGACTTGTCCGTTGATTGCACTGGTGCCTCCGGTTATCTTCCCTCGCGGTACTGGCATGTCCTTATAAAATGGCGTGGCTTTCGCGGTTAATCCCCAGTTGTGGTCACTGTCAGGATCTATTGCCATATCAGCTCCGGTAGCGTGTCCTTGTCTGATTTCGTCCGGTAGCTCGTCGATGTTCGGATAATCGTGTCCTGCTTCGATTAACAGTACCCGGCGAGAAGGATCTTCAGATAGACGGGTCGCCAAGGCAGCCCCGGCAGATCCCGCACCAACGACAATTACATCGTATTTCGGGTTCGCCATCAAGCGGAATATCCTTGAACCTAGAGAGCCGGATTGGTTGGCGGAGTTGATGACCAATCATCACGGGATCGACCGTTCTTGTCCCATACAACTTGTCCGTTTTTGATTGTCATCTCGCAAACGATACGCTTATCGGATTTGTACACCCTGTTGTCAGTACCGTTATCTACAAGACCAAATTCGCCCTCAGTTATATTCAATACCGCAATATCAGCCGGAACTGTTTGACCGAGGTTGCCTAATTCGGGGTGACCGATAGCCTGGGCTGGATCCCAAGTCGAGCGCCTGATGATTTCTGGTAATTCCATACCAAGAGCTAATAATTTTGACATGGTTTCGGGCATTGTCGCTTGATTTGCCAAAATGCTTGCTCGGTGCATATCTGTTGAAATGGTATCGGGCAAAAATCCCTGTTCGATCGCAGCTTTTGCGATCCTGAAAGAGAAACTGCCAGCACCGTGCCCGACATCGAATTGCACGCCGCGCTCACGAGCCTGAATAAAGTGAGGTTTGACCTTATCGTGGATGTCGGTCATTGGCTTACTTAGAGCGTAACAGTGGGTAACCATGTCACCTGGTCGAAGGTGCTCGAGCATCATTTCGTCCATTGGTCGCGTATGGATTGGTGACTGGTCGACCATCAGGTATACGCCGTTTTCTTCTGCAGCCTGTATTCCGCGATCTAAGGGTTCCCAACCAGGACCCATGTAATGGGCCACTTTTACGCCAACAATCAGATCCGGTCTCTGGGCGATTTTCAGTGCAGTGAGTTCTGTATCCATGCCGTCGAGATCTTGCTCAGGTTCACCAACCATTCCTTCGCCAGCAATATTCAGAAGTGCAAAAACATTCGTTATGGCAGGAGCAATAATCTGTTCGTTGAAATCATCGAACGTGAGATGACCTGACCCCCCGGCGTCAACAGCAGTCGTTGTGCCTTCAGGCAGGCAGTGTGCGTCAGGCAAGATAGAAGCGGCATAACCGTAGAAATGCGCGTGTAGGTCGACAAGGCCCGGCGTGACAATTAATCCCGAAACATCAGCGACGGTTCTTGCTAGGTTCGGAGATATGTCTTTATCAACTAGTGCAATATGACCTCCGGACGTAGCTACATCGAATTGGCCGTCTCTGTCGGAGGCGGGATCGATCAGGCGTCCGCCCTTTAAAAGTAAATCGTATTTACGCAATTGGTCATTTGACATTTCGGTCACAAGCTCCTGATCTCTCAGTCTGTTGGACGTGTTTGATGAATTAGTTGTTTATCCGCAACATGTTAACTACAAAATACATTTCGAGTCGGGGTTTTAGTAAAAGACTGTTAAAGTTTGAGTAGTAATCTATATGTAACCGCGTTTAACTCTCCCTATTGTCGCTATGCTGTCGTACCCTTATTGATTGAGTTTGACAGGGCCTTTAGCTCAGCGGTAGAGCATCGGACTTTTAATCCGCAGGTCGTGGGTTCGATCCCCACAGGGCCCACCAAACTCGATTTTATTTCAGGAATTACGAAGGTTTCCCTTCATGATTTCACTACTTCAGATGCCATTCTCTGCCAGCAGATATTTTCATCCCAGCAGTCCAGCGGTCTTTCCTTATGGACTCACAGCCATTGAGCGTTATCATTAACTATCTCCTGACAAGCAAAGACTCATCAGGTAGTATAAATACCGCAAAAATAAACACTTGTGAGATAAATAAGATATAGCGTTCATTTGATTGATGTTTTAGCGTGTGGTTTGAGGATTTCAATTGCAGGCAGATGATGTGTGGAGTCAGGCATACTGGCAGACCTTTCATAAGCAAAGCGCTTCTGATGTTTCAGAGGTGATGGATGAAAATTCGGCGAGGTTGCTTTCAGCTCGTTTTGGTAGAAAAGTACTTCGCTCTTACAGTTCCTCCTTTTATGCAGTAACACGCTTCTTACCACCGGATAAGAAGGCTGACGTCGAATTGGTTTATGCGGCCGTGAGGTATCCCGATGAGGTCGTGGATACGTTTGCTTTGAGCCGGGATCTTAAGACGACCTACTTAGATGCATGGCAGAATGATTTTGAGCAGACCCGAAATTATTCTGGCATCATACCGGCAGTTTCAAGTGGAATATCAGTGATAATGGCAGCCTTCCGGGATGTGATGCGCCGCAACCAGATCCCCGATGCTTATTACATATCGTTTCTCGATGCGATGCGAAATGATATTAACTCACAGAGGTTTAGTGATTGGCACGACTTGATTGAGAACTATATTTATGGCTCAGCTACTGTCGTTGGCTATTTTTTGACACATATATACGGTTCCGCTTCGGGGCAAAATCTCGACAGATGTTTAAGAGGTGCGCGTTCTCTTGCTATCGCCCTTCAACTGACCAACTTCGCCAGAGATGTTGTAGATGATGCTCTCAGAGAGCGTTGTTATGTACCTGAACAGCACGGGTCTTCGTCGGGAAGCGAGCTTGTTGATCAAGTGCTTTCTCTTGATCAGGACGCTATGACCGAAGCTCAACTTATTCTGGCCAACGAGGCGAATAAATGGTACCAGGAAGCAGCTTTTGATATCGATGCATTTCACCCTGATAGTCGTTTGGCAATTCAAGCTTGTCACCGCTTATATTCCCGTCTCAACACAAAAATTTTAAGCAATCCTTCGACGACTGACCGAGAATCGTTGACTATGTTTGAAAAGTTGTCTGTGCTGCCCATGAGTAAGTACTGGCGATTGCCAGCCGCATTAGTGCTGGAGAGGTAACAAAGAATGCCGGCAGATCGAGCATTAGTTGTAGGTGCTGGCGTGGGCGGTCTCTCAACGGCTATTTATCTGGCTTTGGAAGGCTACCGTGTTACTGTTTTTGAATCCAATGACAGTTGTGGCGGCAGGGCCAATCTACTTGAGTTTGAGGGTTTTAGATTCGATACTGGCCCCTCATTGTTGAATTATCCGTGGGTATTTGACGAGATGTTTCGGGCTGCTGGCTCAAGCTTACGGCAAGAGTTGCAGTTAAATCGCGTCGACCCGGCCATAAAATTCTTCTGGCCTGATGGCGAAACCTTTCAGGTATCTTCGGACCTTACCCGGCTTGCTTCAGAATGTCGGAGGCTGGATAGTGGAGATACTGCCGGATTATTCAGCTTTCTTCATGATGCTCGCAACAAGTTCAGCCTTTCATTTGATCGCCTGGTGTCGCGTAATGCAAATTCTCCTCTGTCTTGGTTTGCAGCAGCAGGGTTGACAAACCTCCCGCGTCTGGGTCTTTTGCGGTCCATGGATTCTGAGATAGGCCGTCATTTCAAAAATAAACGTATACGTGACGCATTTGGATCTTACGGTATGTATCTCGGTGGAGCTCCAACGGATTTACCTGGAATTTTTTCGATTATTCCTTTTGGAGAAATCGAGTATGGTCTGTGGCTTCCCAAAGGGGGAATGTATTCGTTAATTCAGGCTATGCAGGGTACTGCTGAGCGGCTCGGTGTTGAGATCGTAACTGGTTGTCCAGTAAAAAATATTGACACTGACTCAGATCGCGTAACCGGTATTACTCTTCAAGATGGATCTTTTGAACCTTCGCGAGTAGTTGTTTCCAATGTAGACGTTCCAACGACCATGACTCGACTGGTTGGCGCATCTGATATAAAACGTTACAGGGCACCACAAATGACCCCTGGCGTTTTGACCTACTACCTGGCTGTTAACCGAGAACTTCCTGAATTAGGTCACCATTCGGTTTTCTTACCTGATGACCCGGGACATGCTTACCGTCAATTGATGAAAAAGGGAATCATTCCAGATGACCTTCCCTTTTATGTGTCGGTCGCCTCGAATACCGATCCGGGTATGGCTCCTAAAGGTAAGTCAGCGGTGTTCATACTGGTGCCTGTTCCACTTGTTTCGCAAACCGGTCATGTCAATTGGCAGGATGAGTCAGCGAGGCTTTTGGAAAGAGTGCAGGCCCGTTTAACAGTGCATCGGATCACGATTGCAGATTCAGATATTATCCAGCAGCAAACGATGACGCCGATTGACTGGTCCGATCAATTTGGCCTCTACGATGGATCTGCCTTTGGGGCCTCACACAATCTTCGTCAGATTGGTCCTTTTAGGCCAAAAAACTTTTCTCCCCGATTCAAAGGCTTGTTTTTCACCGGAGCTTCAACGACACCCGGGACGGGAGTGCCAATGTGCGTTTTAAGCGGCAAGATGGCAGCTGACAGAGTCGTAAAATGGTTGCGCAAAGAGATGGTCGCATGAAATCACCTTTATCGGTGACGAAATGGGGGAGTGGTCATGCCAATTTTGTTGGTCTGCACGGGTGGGGCGGGAGTCACAAGACCTTTGTGCCGCTGATAAATTATCTTCCTGAAGGCATTGTAATCGAAGCACCTGATTTGCCTGGATGTGGACAGTCTTCGTTACCTGATCGATGGCGCGTCGAAACTATCGCAGACATGGTTTCCGATTCGATTAGTTTTGAAAGTGGTTTTACGATTATTGGTAATTGCACCGGTGGGGTTATCGGCGCTGAAATGGCCCGGATTAAACCAGATTTAGTCAAACGTTTGGTGATGATCGATCCGTTCGCATATTCACCTTGGTACTTTGCTCTTTTTCTCAAAGGGAATTTTGGACGTGTGGCTTATCGTACTGCGTTCGCTTCTCCAATCGGAAGATTTTTCACAAACATGGCTCTTTCAGGCAAACGTGATGGAGATACTGACCTAACTTCATCGTTCGAGAGAGTTGACCATGATGCCGTTTACTCTTTTTTGAAAATGATGGGTGAACATGAGGGTCCGTCTCGCTATGCGGGTTTAGCCTTGCCAATTGACATAATTATT
>RQOU01000057.1 GCA_008373165.1 SAR202 cluster bacterium
GTTACCCGTCGCCTCGGCCCACGCCCCACAGTCGCCGAGTCGAAAAGCATTAGATCAGCCTGATGACCTGGAACGATCCGGCCTCGGTTCGCAATTCGACAAATATCAGCTGGCCGACTGGTGACAGCTTCTACCGCTTGCTCCAAGGATAGATCCCCTCTCTCACGAACCCAGTGTCCAAACAGGTGTAGTCCAAATCCAGCATCACAGAGAAAAGACAGATGTGCACCAGCATCCGACAGCGTCACGGCAGCGTGGGGGTGATTAAGCAGATCTTTTACACGATCTTCTTCTGTATTAAATAGTTTGCAATCAAACATCGCATCCATCTCACCATCGAGTGCAAAATCCAGCAACCAGTCGAAGGGATCCTTCCCGCTTGCGCTGGCAAGCTCACCAACGGTTTTCTGAACCAGATCCTGATGCCGATCTTCGATCACACTTATGATCGTAAGATGATCAAACTGGTGATAGGAAAATCGATTAGGCACACCTTTTGTACGCGCTTCTGTCTTTATCTTTTCACGGAATGATTTATCTGCAAGGATCTGTCGATAACGCTCATCGCTGTCGGCTTCAATTGCGGGCCTCCAGGCCAGAAATGCCTCAAGCGGATAAGGATGCCCGATGGTGAACTCCATACCCAGTGGAAAACAGCCCACCTGCCCCCACAGTTCACAGCCATGCCGGCGAGCGTTTTCTATTTCACTGAATTCCCGAAACACACGCTCAGGATCATTGGGATCTACGAACATCGCCGCAATCATGACCGGTCTACCATTGTTCGCAGAAATCTTTTCTAGAAATTCAATCGTTGTCGTCATCCCCTTGGTCAGCATAAACACACCGCGACCGGTTTCCTTAAGAGCGCCCGTCAGTTCCAACATCTCGTGCTCATCAGCAAGACGCGATGGCATCGGAATCCCATTCTCGCCGTTGTGCTGCTCCAAAGTCGATGTCGCAAAACCAACTGCACCGACCGACAACGCTTCAACGAGAATCGATTTCATTTGCGCTACTTCATCGGTTGTCGCAGCCCGCGTTGAGGCCTCTTCACCCAATACCCACGTGCGAAGCGAAGAATGCCCGCAGTAAGAGGCCACGTTCGGTACCATACCTCGTTTCTCCAAGAGTGCGAGATACTCTGGATAAGATTCAAAACTCCAGTCAACCCCTATTCGTAATGCATCTAGCGACATACCTTCGACATGCGTGAGGTTACGCAAGGTCAAATCACGATGTTCAGGTCTACAAGGTGCAATAGTGAAACCACAATTACCAATCAGTGCGGTAGTTACCCCTAGACCGGTTGACGGACTTGCAGAGGTATCCCAGGTCAGCTGCGCGTCATAGTGGGTATGCAGGTCAATAATACCGGGTGCCAAGGTCAATCCATCCGCATCTATTTCCTCACTACCGCCCCCGAGACCCGTCCCTAGCTCAGTGATTTTCCCATTGTCAATTGCAACGTCACCCGACTGGGCCGGGTGTCCGGTACCATCAATGATTTGTGCGTTACGAATAACCAAGTCGTGCATTTAGATCACCTATATTTGATTTGGTACGGTCAAAAAGTCGATTTGGATCACTCTAAACAAACCGGAATAACCTTTCAATTCCTTCATCTTCTAATCTTCAGTGCCCATAGTTCATTCCAGCGATACCGCGATGTTCAATTCTCTTTCGAGATAACCGCACCAAACCTACCAGTGGCTAAAAGTTGATTTTCATGTTCCAAACAAATTTCAAGTTCCGTAGACCCTTTTCGAAATGCCCAAAACTGTTGCCAATGGAGCTTGCTATAAGAAGTGCTGGGCAGCGCAAACCCCAATCTCTGCTCCACTTCCTGATGCAATATAGGCAACCGGTAGAAGGGGACACCGGGAAACGTATGGTGCACACAGTGAAACGTCATGTTCCAGTTGACCCAGCGCATAAACCAATTAGTCCGAAACGTTCTCGTATTCCACAGCGTGTGGGGTTGATGTGTTAGGCCAGTGTGCTCACCAAGACCTTGCAGCATGTACGACCAGCGCATCAGGAAAAACGGCCCCCACCAAAATATTAGAACCCACCACGACTGCAGCGCTAGAGCACTCCCAATCGCGATGGCGTAACCCGCAACATGCCAGCGCGCGGCCAGTTTCACTCTCTGCTGCTGGCCTGGGGTCAAATACCATTCATCCACACCAACGAAAGCATGCTTCATGATGCTTCCTAGCTTTGATCGGATCAACGGCAAACCACTTAAAGCCAGCAGGTACTGCCCGGCTGTGCGAATCTCTGGGCGATCAAGTTCTGTGTCTTTTTGCCAGTCCTGGGTGTTGCGATGGTGTGCAAAATGAGTCCAACGGTGATGATCGCTAGGATTAAAAATAATAAATCCACACAGCCTTGCGACCCAGATATTGAGCCAGCGTGACTTAAAAGCAGTGAAATGATCACATTCGTGAGTAGGTGCATAAAGATAATTCAACAATACTCCGAGGAGCATAAACAAAGGCAGACTCAACCAACTGCTGCCGGTCACGGACAGGGCCCAGCCTACAACTACAATCGCACCGAAATGACCTGCAAGCTGAACCAGTCCTTGCCAGTTACTCCGCTCTGACAACTTGGCAAGTTGTTCTGCCGGAATAACACCTTTAGCGCCTACAAAATCCTGCATTCCTTACCCGTTACCGTAGTTTTTCAGCGATAGACACCATCCCACTCACTGGGATCGAGATCCGCGACGGTACCATCGGCATTCACCGTTGGTCGATTGATTGAAAACACCGTCTCTGGTTTAACTACCGAGTACTCCATGTAACCCATACGCGCGATCGGTTGCATCGCGCCCGTATTCACCATGCCATCGTCAATATACCGATCATCAATGTAAACACCGACAACATGCCCGATAACAACGAAATGGCCCTTTTCTGTACCAGGTACCACATCAGGCAGCGGCACGGTTTTCCAGTGCCGACACTCAAACGCCGCCGGGCTTTCCTTCACCCGAGGCGGTTTTACGTAATTTGAGGTGGCTGGTGTCAAACCCGACAATGGAAACTCATCAGTGTCCGGTGGCACCGATGCCGAAGAAATATTCATCCCCTGCCGGGTGTCCCATGTCGCCATCGAGCAGGTGAATTCACCGGTCTGCTCAATGTTGCGCACACTGTCCTTAACGTCGGCAGAAGAAAACATCACATAAGGCGGTCGATCACTGACGGCATTGAAAAAACTATAAGGTGCCAAATTACAAATTCCGTCCGAACTGAGACTGGAAATCCACCCTATCGGACGGGGTGCGATCAGCGCTTTGAATGGGTCATACTTCAGTCCGTGTTTATTTTCAATCGAATCGTAATACATGTATTTTTCCGCTATAAATGGGCTGTTTTTAGCGGTCAGGCCTGGGTAACTATCCCGATTCGTTCGCGCTGCTAGCCCAACTTGGGTTTAGGTTATGATCTGACAAGTATAAGCAAATTAGACTTGCCCAATGTTCGAAAATTTTGAACGATCGCAAATAGACGGTGACGGCTGCCGAATTAACGTCATTCATGGTGGCACAGGCCCCGCCGTGCTTTTACTCCACGGCTATCCTCAGAATCACGTCGAATGGCACAAGGTAGCCCCCCGCCTGGCAACTCAATTTTCAGTCATTTGCCCGGACCTTAGGGGGTATGGCGACAGCGAAAAACCGCCTTCAACAAATGACGATCTTTCAACTTATTGCAAAAAGACAAGTGCTCGGGATCAGATAGCAGTGATGCGGCAGTTAGGTCATCATCAATTTCATCTGGTTGGTCACGACCGTGGTGTCCGAGTTGGGCTTCGGTTAGCACTTGACTACCCCGACTCTGTTTTGAGTTTTACTAACCTGGATGTCATGCCCTCGATGGAGGCTTTTGAGAATATGGACGCCTCACTGGCCTATTCCTGGTTCCACTGGCTATTAATGCGACAGCCATCACCACTGCCAGAGACCATATTCAGCGCCAACCCAAAACTATTTCTGGACTTCTTTCTCGAAAACTGGACGTCAGTTCCCAATAGTTTCACAGAAGCTGCTTACAAAGAATATCTTCGCTGTTTTTCAGACCCTGAAACCGTACGCGCTATGTGTGCTGACTACCGTAGCGTGACACTGGACATGGAACACGACGATGCAGATCGAGGAATAAAGTTATCCTGCCCTGTGCTGGTCCTGTGGGGTAGCGACATGTCGAAACGACCAGGCTGGCAAACAGGCAAGAATCTCGACATGATGTCGGTATGGCGTGCACGCGCGTCAAGTGTTCGCGGAAAAGCATTGGAATGCGGTCATTTCATTCCTGAAGAGAAACCTGACGAATTGGTCTCAGAACTATTCGACTTCATTTTGTCAGTAGAGAAAGATCAAGAGACGAAACATGACTAATGAACCATCTCTTATTCTTCGATAATAGCCTCCGCTTCAATCTCAACGAGGTAATCACCGATCAACTGCGAAATTTCAAAAGTCGCATTTGCAGGACACACTTCACCAAAATAACGGCCATGAACTAGCGATACGGCTTCGCAGTCTTGCGCGTTCTGCAAGTACACTCGTGTACGGACGATGTCTGACAGTGACCCACCGAGAGATGTAACACCGGCCTTGATCTTATCTAGAATATAGACTGCTTGCCCCCGCGCATCTCCACGACAAACAATCTCGTCTCGACCGTGAGTTGCTGTGGTGCCACTAACCAGAATACGATTTCCAATTCGTACCGCTCGAGAATGTCCACAAATTTTTTCCCATTTCGTGCCACTGAACACTTGAGTCCGGTCGCTCTTCCCTGGTACAGCAATTGGCTCGTAAACACTAGGCAGAGAATCGAGATGGTGACTTAGATCACCAGAAGCAGTCAAAAACGGCGGTTCCCGATATTCGTCACCGCAGTCACCTCTTAATCGACTAGTGCCAACCATCGATTCTGCTATCGCACTCCTGTCTTCCTCATCTAGAACAAAAGAAAATATTGCAAGATTGTCTTGGCGATGCTGACTCTCAGTCAGCCTTGCGCCTATGATTACTGCACTCACAGCTGGTTGATCGAGAACCCAACGAGTCGCTACATTGGCCACTGAAACTCCGTAACGCAGTGAAACAGATTTTAGTGCCCGCAAAACACTTTGCAGATTTTCCCAGCCACCGGTCTCATCTATAAACCGCTTGTATTTCATTTTACTCCAGTCATTCAATTCTGAATCACTGGGCTCAGGCTTGTTTAGCCATCGTTCCGAAAGAAATCCACCTGCTAATACACCATACGCAAGTAACTTGACATCGTGTTTCATGGCGACATCGGTCATTTCTTCCAAAGCGCGTTGATCTAACATTGAGACCACCACTTGGTTAGAAACAATCGGAATCTTCTGGCCAAGGAGCACCCATAAATGATCGGCATTGAAGTTTGTCAAACCAATATTGGCTATGCGGCCTGATTCATGTGCCATCATGAGACCCTCGATAGCATCTAAATATCCTGGATGCTGGTACGTCCACCAATGAAATTGCAGCAGGTCTACCGATTCGACACCAAGTCTATCTAGACGTTCATCGATAGCATCTCGTACAACTTTGGGTGTCATGTCGTCGGGCTTGGGACACCATTTAGTGTGAAACCGTGCCTTTGGCGTTCCGTCGCTGTGCGGATGCTGCTGTTGAAGAATTTCTCTTGCTCGCCCAGAGATTAATTCGGAACTTCCATAGTGATCGGCCATGTCGAATGTATCGAAACCTTCCGAAGCATATTCAACAAGGTTTTCCGCTGCGGCTTCGAGATCTAAATTGGATCCATCTTTCTCAAGGTCCGCAACTTGCCAAAGCCCAGTAATGACTTGGCTGATTTCGTAGTTTGGCCTTAAGAAACATCGTTCTGGTTTCATATCGCTCTACTCCAATTGTTCATCTAAACCTATTTGACTGAAATTCGATTCCGGTATGACAGCTAGATTGAGGCAAAAGTTTAGTGTCTCTTCCTTAATTTCAGGGATTTGTCACCCTAACTACTGGTTATTAGATTTTTTACCATTCGATTTATTTCACTACCGTTGAGCGCGAACTCGTCCATCACAATATCAATATGATTCCGATTCGGAACAACTCTCGAGGAGTTCTGAAGGCCGGCCGCAGACCAACTGTCGGCAATTTCGACCTGCTGGTATAGAAACTCGTCAGTTTCGTTTCCGCCCACAATGAATAATAGTTCACCAGCTTCCCGGGGAATATTGTGAATGGGGCTATAGGTGTAAACATCATCCTCAGACATACGGAGAATTCTATTTTTAGTACTTTGTCGGACAGGCTCTAAATCATACAACCCACTGATTGCACACCCTGCAGACACAACGTCAGCAGGGAGGTTCTTCTGTTTCGGCCAATTTCTGCTCATCAACAAAGTCACCAGATGGCCTCCTGCAGAATTTCCGGAAATCGTAATTCGGTTTGGATCAACATTCAGTTCTGACCCGTGCTCATAGATCCAGTGAATTGCTTTCTGACAAGAATCGACAATGATCGGAAAATTCACATCTGGGAACATAGGGTAATCAACAACGATAACGACCGTTCCATCTCCGCAGAACCCATCGGCAACAAAACTAAATGTCTTTGCGTCCAGCGAATGCCAAAAACCCCCATGAATAAACATATGAACACAACCATTTTGCTCGACAGATTTATCGACAAAAATGTCTAGCGTTTGATCTTTGTGGGTGCCGTACCTAACGTCTAATCTTGGTTCAAGTCTCCTCCGAGAATTTGCACTCCTCCTTAATCTTTTCTCAAACAGCACGTCTAGCTGAGACACACTGTCAAGCACAAACTGTGCTTCGAGTTGATCGTCACTGTAATTTCTGTAACTCATCATACTAAACTCACGTTAGAGTTTGTGTCTCTACTACCGCAGTTGGGATACTCCAATTGGTTTTGTTGTGTTCAGCCCGAAACGTGTTTTTTCTCGGGCAAAATTCCAGATGGCTTGAAGACGAGCATAAGCACCAAAACCATTCCCACAATAATTATGCGCAAAGCTGCTGCTTGTGTTTGAAAATCAGGAGTAACTATAAAATTGATCAGGCTGTCACTTGCAGACCATAGCGCCCAGATGACAATTGCTCCGACAATGGCGCCTAGGTTGTTACCTTTGCCACCGACAATCAACATCACATAGACCTGAATGGTGAATATTGGCAGGAAATCTTGGGGACTGATGAACCGAACAAAGTTCGCATACATCGCGCCAGCCAATCCCATAATTCCACAGCCAAGAATAAAAGCCTGCAAACGGTACATAAATACGTTCTTACCAAGAGCCTCGGCGGCCACCTCATCCTCCCTTATTGAACGTAGCACACGTCCCCAAGGTGATCTCACGGCTCGCTCAAGTGCATAGTAGATCATTGTGATAACCACGATACAGATTATTAGATAGCAAACATTACTCACAAATGGGGAATCAAAAATATGGGCAAATGGTTTCGGAAGCGCATACAACCCGTTTGGACCGCGTGTCACTGATTCAACGTTGAGCGCTACCAATTGAAGACTGATAGCGATTCCAAAAGTAGAAATTGCGAGAAAATCTTCTCGCAATTTTAAAGTGATCAATCCAACCAACAATCCCGCAATTCCAGAAACAATAATTGCGCAAACCCATCCTAGAATTATAGGGAGTCCAAACCCCCCAAATATGGTATCGGCATAATTGGGGCCAGTTAGTATCGCACTGGTATACGCGCCCACTGCAAAAAAGCCTGCGATACCAACATTAAACATTCCAGTAAATCCATATTGGATGTTTAGCCCAAGTGAACTAATAATGTAAAACGAACAAACAATGAAAAAGAAAATTAAGAATGACAGAATATCAATCATCTCTTTCTTTCTCGCCAAGAATTCCCTGAGGCCTCAGAATCAAAACCACAATCATAATTAAGAATGCGATAGCACCCCGATATGCGGAAAGGTCCATTGAAACAGCAAAGGCTTCCGTCAGACCGATCAAAAACCCACCGAGCACAGCGCCGTAGACATTGGTCACTCCTCCAACAATCAACGCTGCAAACATTGGCAATATCAACTCAAACCCCATTTCTGGGTCAAGCTGAGTGACATGAGCATGCAATGTACCGGCGATAGCCGACAGCGACGCGCCTATGACCCAGGACCAACGGATAACTGATTTGACATTGATACCATTCACCATCGCCAAAACTGGATTCTCGGCAACGGCACGCATTTTTTTACCCACTGTCGTACTCGTCAAAAATGAATGAAGTACAACAACACATATTGCAGTGATTATTAGAACAACAACATCGTCTGGTACGACCTTAAAATTCCCGATGACTGGTATTGCTTTAGGTATGTAAAAACTCAGAAACATCTGATCGGCACCAGCTACTAGGGTAATGATGTTTCTAAAAATTAATGACAGACCAAATGCGGCAATGATAAATGTAATTCTCGACGCCGATCGTCGTCTTAACACACGAAATAGCATCCAATCGACCAATAAGACAGTAACGCTTGTTAGAACAATCGAAAAAGCAATTGACACCAATAATGGCCACCCGAAAGAGACAGGACCTATAGAGCCGATACCTACCCCCATCAACACGATCAATGCCATAGACATATATGCACCGATTGCCAGAATTTCTCCCTGCGCGAAGTTGGCAAATCGTAATACATTGTAGGTAATGCTAAGTCCCACGGCACCAAGTGCAATGATAGAGCCATTAACCAGACCGTCGACGACGTATTGGA
Source organism: SAR202 cluster bacterium (assembly GCA_008373165.1). Lineage (GTDB taxonomy): Bacteria > Chloroflexota > Dehalococcoidia > Lucifugimonadales > Lucifugimonadaceae > Lucifugimonas. Next base: position 8,792 of record RQOU01000057.1, read on the forward strand.
TCATGACGCGCGAACCGTTGGACCCGCACCGAAATAGATCTCAGCAATTTCAGGATCCTCTAAAAGCTCTTTAGAATTTTGTACGCGTCGTAAACGACCGTTGGCTAAAATGATGCCTCGATCGGAAACAGATAGGGCAGCGCGAGCATTTTGTTCGACCATGATCACTGTCACGCCACTTTCTCGAATTTCTACTACCTGCTGGAAGACCTGATTTCTAAGTATCGGCGCTAGTCCTGCTGAGGGTTCGTCAATCAGTAGCAAGATAGGATCCGCCATGAGCGCTCTGCCCAAAGCTAACATTTGCCTTTGCCCACCAGATAATTTTCCAGCACTGGTATCTTTGAATTTCCAAAGATCAGGGAACAACATGAATACTTTTTCTAGACGCTCTTCGTAAGCCTTTACATTAGAGATTGCACCCAAATCAAGATTGTGTGAAACACTCAATTTCGCAAAGACATTTTGTGTCTGGGGAACATAAGCCACCCTTCGCTCAATTATCTCGTACGTTTCCAAATTAGAAATTTCGACACCCTGAAACACCACATTTCCCGATATCACTTCGACAAGGCCGCAAATTCCTTTAATCAGTGTTGACTTTCCGGCACCATTTGGCCCCAGCAATGTCAAGATTTCACCTTCATAAACTTCCATAGAAACATCGATAACAATCGGCAAATCTCGTCGATACCCTGCGACAAGATTACTCACCTTCAACATTTCTCTACCGGAATTGACATTGGAAAAAGACGAAACCATTGGCCCTTTAGTACCCTTTTTATGTATCCGAAGACGAAGTACTGCCGCCTAGAAAGGCATCTATCAAACGAGGATCGGAGCGAATCTCTTCCGGACTACCTTCCATTAAGATCCCTCCCTCTGCCATCACTAGGACCGACGAACACAATCGCATTACAAGTTCCATGTTGTGCTCAATTATTAGAAATGTTACCCCTTGGCGGTGAATTTCTCTGATTCGTTCAATTATCTCTTCCAACAAAGTAGGGTTAACACCTGCAGCCGGCTCGTCTAACAGAATTAATTTTGGATCAGACATGAGTGCTCGACCCAACTCAAGCAATTTCAACTGTCCGCCCGAGAGATTCCCTGAAAATTCATTGTTAAGATCAGATAGATTGAGGAATTCCAGTAACTCATGTGCCTTTCGTTGAATTCGGAGCTCTTCATTCTCTACCTTGCTACGTCGCAACCAGTTGTTCCAAACATTTTCACCGATCTGATTGCCGGGAACCATAGTCAGATTTTCGAGAACTGTCATTCCTGAAAATGGTCGGGGAATTTGAAATGTCCGAACAATACCTAAATGAAACGCTTGATGAGGTCTTAAATTTGTGATGTCCTGACCGTCAAAGTGAATACTTCCATAAGAAGGCTTCACATGGCCAGTTATCATGTTAAAGGTGGTCGTCTTTCCGGCACCATTGGGCCCTATAAGTCCAGTAATAGTTTCTGGTTCAACAGTAAAGCTGAGGTCACTAACTGCTGTGAGACCGTCAAATTCTTTTACTAGGTTGTGAACACTGAGCATGGTTTAGGGAAAGGTACCGACACTATCAACTTTGCACATTCTTACAGTTTGGGCCAGCAGTTGCGACTCGCTAAATACTCAAGAGGCCAAGAAGCAAGAAGCTTCTTGGCCTCAATTGATATTAGACCTTCAGAAAAGTTAATTGTTCATTGCACGAACTTTAGCTTTAACTTCAGAGACCTCCTCAAGCGATATTCCGCCAACGTCAACATAGTCGCCATCCTTGATCTTCATCATGACAAAGGGTGTTGCAACGTCACCATATGGATCAAAATCGATGGGGCCTGTTGCACCAACATACCAGATGTTCTTGCCAGCTTTGATTGCTTTTATGGCAGCTTTCAAACCGTCAACGCCACCGTAATGTTCCTCACCATCTGGACCGGTAATTTCTCGAATAATTTTAGCCAGTGTCGAACCACTTGTGTCTAATCCGCGCATATCCGCGGTCACCATCGCCAGACCAATTAAAACACCCGCATCATATCCTGAATTCCTGCCTGGTCCTTTTGGCGTTGCATCCCAGCGAACTTGAAAGTCGGACTCCATCTTCTCAAGTGAAGAATTTGCTGGAGTTCCGGGACTGATAAACCAAGCATTCTTTAAAAGGTCCGCACCGACAGTATCCACAAATGCACTGTCATTCATCCCTTGAGGCATGATGAAATTTTGAGGCCCGTCAAAACGAATCCAATCCCTGAAATGTTTAACACCGTCCTGTGTATTGCTAAGCATATATAAGCTGTCGGGATCGCCTTCCAGTGTTTTCGTAATTTCAGATCGGTAGGATGGTTGATCGGGATTAAACGGTACCGAGTTGCCTATCTCTCCACCGAGAGCTTTAAATGCATCGATAAAACCGGCTTGGTTGTTTTTACCCCAATCATTATTGAAGTAAATAATCGCGGGTTTTCGAAAACCTGCTTCATAAGCCATCATGGCAGCAGCGACAGCCTGCAACGAGTCTGAAGACAATGTGCGGAAAAAGAGTCCTTTTGTCTCTCCTCTTTTCCCCATATTGGTAAATGTTGAAGACGTAGACGCGGTGGCTACAACCACAACATCTTTTTCAACCGTCACAGAGCTCAATAGTGGCGCCGTGATACCCGACGAGATTGGTCCTACTAAAGCAGTTACACCTTCAAGGTCAATTAGCTTCCGTGCAGCATCTACAGCAACAGAGGCCTGTGTATTCGAATCCCTCACATCGTACACAAGTTCGCAACCGACTCCGAGTGCTGCCCTGGCTTCGTTAACTTGCTCAACCCCGAGCTGAGCCGCCCTTGAAATTGGAACGCCATGCGCGCCATAGGCACCAGTCAGCGAAAGGACAGCTCCGACCTTGTGCTCACACGCTGCCATGCTCGCGTTGAATAAACTTGAAGCAGCCATACACAACATAGCTGCGCCCAAGATTCTGACACCCTTACTTTGCAGAACTTTCATCTCCATACCTCCTTATTAATTCTAGAGCGAATACAATAGGTCTAATATATCAGGTTATACGTATTCTCATTGTATAACGAACTAGTTCCGAGTCTGAATAGTTTCCATAGTTATTTTGCGGTTGCGAGTTTGAACAATAATCCGTCGCGGTCGGCATAGTCATCCAGAATTGAGAAATGATTTGCATTTTCAATCAACGCTGTTTGACTACCTTTACCCTGGCCAGCTTGCATCTTTGCATAGTCCTGCAATTGTCGGACCATTTCTGAACCTTCATGTGTACCGACAGCCAGCAACAATTCGCCGACGAAGGGCTCACTATAAAACATTGGAGAAAATTCGCTCACATCATTATTTGTTATTCCTATTTCCAGGTTACGATCAATATAGACCACTGGCTGAAGATCATAGATTCCACTAATGCCCATAGTTCGACTGATAAGTGGGCACTGGTTTTGAGTATGGCGATCCCACTGGGTAGTAGCCAAAATTGAAACAATTTGCGCCCCCGCAGAGTGTCCAGCCAAATGAATGGCACTACCATCAAACCCCCAAGTATTTAATCGACCGGAAATATCAAGAACCATTTTCCTACATGAGTCAACGAGCTCGGTCATCGTCACGTCGGGACAAAGAGGATAATTCGCACCGACAAATGTCCAGCCCTTTTCCACGAAAGCCGGGGCCATAAATTCAAAGTTTGATTTATCCTGAGAATACCAATATCCACCATGGAAAAATACGTGTACTGGAGATCCGGGGCTGCCGAGAAACACATCATACGTCTCGAGACTGTGTTCTCCATAACGAACATCAAATTTAGTCTCTAACTCTTTGCGAGCTCGATCGCTATCACGCTTCCAGTTAGTCGGATAATTGTCGTAGTCTGGAATTCTGTGTTTTTGGTTGTACAGATTCTCCAGTTCGCCCTTGTTATATCCACGATAAAGTTGTTCAGTCATCAAATTCTCCAGCTATCTATAACGAACCATCGGACATTCAATTACACAGTCCGGAACAAGATTTTAAGGATACTACGTACCACCCTCTAACAGTGCTTGCCAATTTTGTAGAGAGCCGGGTAGTTGCTACTATCACATAATTAATCATTCCTTAAAATGACCACTCTTAAAAAGGTAAAGATTATTTGCCAATTACATGATTCCTAAAGTGCAACTCGCTCCAGATTACTCCATCAGTCAATTGATTGCTGGTGGCTGGCAGCTTCAAAAACGAAGTGATGATGCTATTGAAGATCTTCTGCAGCTCAGCCGATTGGGGATTACCACTTATGAAACTTCGGATACCTATTCCTACGGACAAAGCCTCCTAGGGAGGTTTCTATCTAGAGCTCAGCAGTCGCTCCCGAGCGACATATTTTCTGGTATACAAATCCATACACGATATACAGCACCGACAACAGGTTCAGCCCCAAGCAAAGCCACTATCGTCGACTCTATCGATCGCTCACTCAAAGAATTGAAAGTACCTCGATTGGATCTGTTGCAACTCCAATGGTGGAACTTTAACGTACCGGGCTTTGAAGAAACTCTGTCATTGATTGGTGATCTTCGAAAAGCAGGAAAAATACACCACATCGGCGTAACAAACTTTGGCGTCCACATCCTCGACCGCGTAATAGCGACTAATGTTCCTGTAGTAACAAACCAGGTCCAATATTCAATTCTTGATCGGCGAGCGGATAATCAGCTTTCAGCCTATGCCGAACGCTACGGGATAAATTTACTGACCTATGGTGCATTGGCTGGTGGGTTTCTTGGACGAAAGTGGATCAGCGCCCATGACCCGGCCGCTGTCCCGATGAGTGGTAAGCGATTTAGCCATGAATATCGTTCCATCATCGATCTAGCCGGAGGCTGGAATACTTTCCAAAATTTACTGCGCGTACTTAATACCATCGCCTCTAGACATGGTTGTTCACCTTCTGCAGTCGCTCTGCGATGGGTGCTCCAAAAAGGACCGGGCATCGGTGTTCTAATCGGGGCTTCGTCACCGAAACAACTGTTGGACCTTCTACCTGCGTTTAAGATCGATCTTTCGCCAACCGATGTGACCGCTATTCATAAAACAGTACAACATGTAAATGAAGACGTGGGAATTCTCGAGCGTGATGTTAACTCATCACTATTCGCTGCCATACACTCCAATTAGTTTAGACCCAAATCTAAAATCAATCAGATCATACTAAGTTAGATCATTCTGGTTGTAGCGCATAATTTGACCGTGCCGTCCCGTCATATCTCGCTCTAGGTCAAAACAATCACCTCCCGGTCCCGACCTTTTTTTCAACACCGAATCTATGAGCAAATTGTCATCGTCCGTAAGTTCGAATTCAAAGACTCGTAGATTCTCTGAAATGTGACGTGTCGATGTTGCGCCGACTATCGCAGCCGCAACTCCAGGCCTGTCCAGAATCCAACGCAACGCCACGAGTGGAACAGTAACATCATATTTATCTGCTATCGTTTTTAAACAACTTAGCAACTGTTGAAACAAGTCCCAACCACCAAAATCTTCGATAATTAGTTTGTATTTTGTCAAGGATCTATTTGAAAATGACTCCATAGGCTCTGGTTTCCCAATCCAATCGGAAGATAAAAATCCACCCGCAAGAGTCCCGTAACACAGCTGGCTGATGTTGTTCTGTAAACTGAAAGGAATGAACGAA
>RQOU01000058.1 GCA_008373165.1 SAR202 cluster bacterium
TCGTGGGAATACCTACATCCATTCATCGAGGGAGACTCGTTCACACTGGTTGGTGATGACGGCGCATGCCCCTACTTTTGGCCAATAGGTGACAGGCATATCCTTTTATTTTTCAGCCATATGAGCGGAGGACAAACACTAATCGGTGACTACGATAAATCCAGAGATAAATTTGTAGTTACAGCGCATCATGATTTCAATTTTGGTGCTTTTGGTCCAGGTGGTGTACATGCACCTTCTGCAACTCCAGATGGTAAGGGTGGAATAATCGCTATTTTCAACATGAACCCAGCAATGGACACTAAAGGCTGGAACCAGATCATGACACTACCCAGACACCTATCCTTACTTGGCGAGAACAAGATCGATCGCGACAGGCTGAGGATAGAGCCTGCCGGGGACATAGAATCGCTACGATCCGATCACAAAAGCTTTAAAGAGATTCACCTTCCAGCCAACAATGAAATAGTCATAAATGAAGTTCAAAGCAACGCTATGGAGATTATGACGGAGATAGAAGTTAACGGGTCTCCGATGATCGAATTAAACGTGTTCAGATCTCCAAACAAAGAAGAGTTTACGCGTGTTGCTTTTTACCCAAATCGAGGATATCGAGATTGGGAGCGATACGATCAGTGGCAACCAGATAAACGTCTCGCTGCATCAGAAGGATTGATTACGATCGACTCGTCCTACTCATCTGTACTACCGGACGTGTTGTCGAGAGCGCCAGAAACAGGACCTGTTTTTCTAGATACAGACGAGAATTTAAAATTACGAGTATTTATTGATAAAAGCGTCGTGGAGGTTTTTGTTAATGGAAAGCAATGCATCGCTATGCGCGTGTATCCAGGGCACGCGGAAAGCACAGGAATATCATTCAGATCTCAGGGCAAAGATGCCAAAATCAAAACCCTAGATACGTGGCAAATGAAGAGTATTTACTCTTGATAGAAACCTGATGTGCTAATTAGCCTCGACGATTTCTAACTCCTTTGTAATGTTTATAGATTTATAAATACTTTTATAAACAGGGCATGATTCCGGATGCAGATTAAATGCCCGTTGGATAGCGTCCTTTTTCTCTGATAATAAGTCGGATGGGACCTTCAAAACGTAACTCACATGAACTCGTTTAATAACGAGAACCCCACGGTCTTTTTCTAACTCGCCCACCGACTCTGAATACAACTTACCGGAATCAGCTGGAATCCCGCGGGCCTCAAGGGCGCCGCCAAAAGTTCCAGTCATTCACCCCGCGGCAGCTGCGATTACATAATCCAATGTTGTCGTATAGGCCTCATGGACATCATTGTCGACGCCATAATGCTGAGCAACTTCACTATGCACTCCAAACATAACTGGATCGTCATTTGCCGGCACAAACGCACGCCTTATGGGGCCTTTGAGACGCTCGATACGAACATGTGATCGATATACAACAGGATCATGAGTATTTTCCGGCAACTATAAACTCCTTCTCAACAGAATCGTGCTTCAGATACGTTCAAGGACCTTTTGTTACCCACGCCTGTTTACGCGGCTCGCCAATCGATTGTAGAAGTGCCGTGATATAGCCATAGCAGAAAGCAAACGCTGTGCCCTGCCGATCTACACCACTGATCTGAGGTACATGATCAGGCATCAACATGTACTTGTATCCAACTTCCTGATAGACCTTGATTACCTCGGAAAAGTCTACACTGCCCTCATCAGGGAACACTTCCATAAAGTCAAGTTTATGCCCACGAATATTGCGAAAATGAACATTGAAAATCTTTTCTCTAGTGCCGAACCAACGAATTACGTCAGCTATCTCTGCTCCCGGATCATCAAGCATTTCCGTGATAGTACCCTGACAAAAGTTTAAACCGTGATAGGGACTTTCGTGCATCTGAACAAATTTTTTTAGTCCTTCAACCGTTCCAAGCACACGTGTCACACCCATATACCCATCAGGGGTGTATGGATCATGCGGATGACAGGCAATTCTTACCTTCGCTGACTCTGCAGCAGGAACCACGCGTTCTAAAAAATAGTCTATCCGATCCCAATTTTCATCCACGCCTACCATGCCAGCAATAGTCAGAGGCGCATCCGGATCCATTTTGACCCAGCGAAAAGTTTCGTTTGAAGACCCACCGCGACCTTCTTCACGCTCAGAACGAGGTATTCCGATGATGTAAAGGTTGTATCTAACGGACGGTATTCCTACTTCACCACACCAGCGGATAATGTTTTGAATCACATCTATCTCTCGATCACGCTCAGGACTTTTACCCAACATGATATTGGGTGAGTTGAATTCATCATCCGGCAACATGCAAGAGACGGGCAGTTGAACCATGTCAAGCGTTATGCCATATGACTCAAGCTTCTCCTTATGTCTGGCTAGATCGTCTCTTGTCCATGTACGAGGATGACCAGGTGGATCTGAACTGACATTAAAAACACCAAGCTGCGCCCACTGTTGAAAATCAACAGCACTTCGAGCTTTTACTTGTGTTCCTAAATACATTTTCGTCTCAGATTAAGTTGAACACCCTAGGTTCTAAACCCGTCTAAAGCTAAGAATCGAAATTGATTAGTACTATGGTCCTTTTGTGACCCATGCTTGTTTGCGCGGCTCGCCAATCGATTGGAGGAGAGCCGTGATATAGCCATAACAGAAAGCAAATGCAGTACCTTGTGGATCGTCACCACTGATGTGCGGCACGTGGTCTGGCATCAACATGTATTTATAGCCAACTTCTTGATAAACCTTTATCGTCTCTGCAAAGTCGATGCTTCCTTCATCAGGAAACGACTCCATAAAATCTAATTTATGTCCACGAATATTACGAAAATGAACATTGAAAATCTTTTCTCGCGTGCCAAACCAGCGAATTACGTCAGCTATCTCCTCTCCCGGATCATCTAACATTTCCGTGACAGTACCCTGACAAAAATTCAACCCGTGATAGGGGCTTTCGTGCATTTGAACAAACTTTTTCATCCCCTCAACCGTACCCAATAGACGAGTCACGCCCATATAACCATCGGGAGTGAAAGGGTCATGAGGATGACATGCCATACGAACTTTCGCTGATTCCGCTGCAGGAACCGTCCTTTCAAGAAAATAATCAATACGCTCCCAGTTCTCATCTACACCGACAACACCTGCTATACCTGGTGGTGCATCTTGATCCATCTTGGCCCACCTAAAAGTCGAGTTACTGGATCCCCCTCGGCCTGGCTCGCGTTCAGAACGTGGAATACCAATAATGTTCATGTTGTACTTGACTGCCGGGATCCCTACCTCGCCGCACATACGTATGATGTTTTGGATGGACTCAATTTCGCGATCTCGCTCAGGACTTTTACCAAGCATTATGTTTGGTGACTGAGATCTTTCCAGTGGGGTCGATGAAAGAGGAATCTGGACCATATCTAACTCAATTCCATATGAATTCAGCTTTTCCTTATGACGAGCAAGATCATCTTTAGTCCAGTCGTGTGGATTGCCGGCAGGGTCTGAACAGACATTGACGACGCCAAGTTGCGCCCATTGCTCAAAATCTGAGTCGTTACGCGCTCCCACCTGTGTTCCAACATACATATGATTTCCTCTCAATCTTCGAGTAGCCTAAAACTGCCGGCAGGTTAGCATTTGTAAGTCGTTTTCGGTGCCTATGAGACACACCAATCTGGAATATTATGACCCATGTAAATCAGATTATTGAACTTGAACGCTCAACCGCAGCCAACCAGCCAGATCGAAGATTCGTTCGCTCAGACTCACTTATCAACGGTTCATAGCAATGCGAAGCCTGCCAAAGGGAATTTATTTCCTTTTCCGATCTCCAAAGACCAATACCACGGCCTGCCAGTAAAGCTGCTCCACGAGCAGTCGTTTCAACTACATTAGCAACTTCAACAGGCCGATCGAGAATATCGGACTGAAATTGCATTGCAAACGAATTAGCACTTTGACCGCCATCAGCTCGCAACGGCTCATGAGACCTTTTACGTCCGCTTTCCATAGCAGTAATAACATCTGCCACCTGATATGCGGTGGATTCTAGAGCAGCACGTACGACGTCATACTTCGTCGTTGAACGTGTCATACCTGTAATTGATGCCGTCGCGTGAGGTGCCCAATGTGGTGCACCAAGGCCAACGAACGCGGGTACAAAATAAACTCCATGATGTGATTCGGCTAACGAAGCCATTTCCGAGGTCTCAGCTGCATTTGAAATAATACCTAAGCCATCTCGCAGCCATTGGATTGTAGCTCCGGTCGAAAATACCGAACCCTCTACGGCGTAATTTCTCTTCGATCCAACCTGAAAACCTAGCGTCGCCAAAAGCCCCTCACGCTCAGATAATTCAAGTGGCGGAATTGTTCCGCTGTTCGCCAATACAAACGCGCCAGTACCATAAGTGCACTTTATCTGGCCATTTTTAAAACATGCCTGACCATATAACGCCGCATGCTGGTCACCTGCCATTGCAGTGATTGGAATTTCCGATCCAAAAATCTGCTTGTCGGTAACTCCGAAATCTCCAGACGAAGATTTAACTTCTGGAAGCATCCCAAGTGGAATATCAAATAATTCCATCATCTCTGAATCCCACTGCAAATCATGAATGTTGAGCAACATCGTTCGTGAAGCATTGGTGGAATCAATCGCATGGACATCCCCGTCCGTCAAACGCCAGAGTAGCCAAGAGTCAACAGTCCCAAAGCATAATTCACCCGACTCAGCTCTTTTTCTTCCGTTGGGAACGGCATCCAATAGCCAAGATAGTTTCGTCGCGCTGAAATATGCGTCTATAACTAATCCGGTAGTTTGCCTAATATCACGAGCACGAATGCTCTGGGCGATATCAGCACATTTATCAGCGGTTCGACGATCTTGCCACACTATGCCATTAGCTAACGGCCTACCTGTCGCACGTTCCCATACGATGGTTGTTTCACGTTGATTTGCTATGCCAATTGCAGCTATATCGTTAGGTGCAAGTCCGGATCGAGTAATAGCCTGCTCAGAAACACCGATAGCCGAATCGACGATTTCATTCGGGTCATGTTCTACCCAGCCACGTTGAGGGAAGTACTGTTTGAGTTCAGTCTGAGCAGATGCTACAGGTATCGCCGAAGAGTCGAAGATTATTGCTCTAGTGGAGGTCGTTCCCTGATCGATTGCAAGTATGTGCTCTGCCATATTGGTCATACCCTACAAAATTAAAAAGTCATCATGTCATACACAAACAGACACCTGCTGACACAAAACAATATCCATAAGCGTCCGTATCAGACCTCGATGTCCTCAATGTTTAAAAAAACAACCAATACGACTTTAGCCTTCTAATATCACGGTCAACTCATCGATATCTTCCTGGGTCAATTCCCATTCAGCAGCAGCTGCATTCTGGCAAATCTGATCAGGCGTACTGGCGCCAGCGATCACTGAACCTACAGACTCACGTGCAAGAAGCCAAGCAAAGGCTAGCTCTACCATGGAATGACCACGCTTCTCAACAAATACTTCAAGTTGATCGAGAACGTCAAAGTTAGAGGCTGAAAGTCGTTTTGATTGTGCATCTGGCGTAAGAGCTAATCGGGTTCCCGCAGGTACCGGCTTATTTCTACGGTACTTTCCCGTCAGAAAACCATGCGCCAATGGAAAGTACGGTAACGTACCTAAGCCATATTTTTCACTAACAGGAAGAATCGCATGTTCAACACCACGCTCAAGCATGGAGTACTCAGGCTGCGAAGAAATAAAAGGGGTAAACCCATGATGTATAGCCGTCCACTGAGCATCAGCAATACGCCAGGCATCGAAGTTTGAAAGTCCGATGTATCGCACTTTTCCAGAACTAACCGCATCGTCGAGTGCTCTTAAAGTCTCCTCGATCGGAGTATCAGGATCTTGTTGGTGCATCTGATAAAGATCAACATGATCCGTTTGAAGTCTGCGTAACGAACCTTCCAAAGAATCCATAATATGCTTGCGCGATCCGCCATGGCCATGAGGGCCATCTTCCCACACCATGCCAAATTTGGTTGCAATCAATGACTCTTGACGGCGATCAGTTAAAGCACGACCGATAATCTCTTCTGATCTCCCATGAGAATAAATGTTCGCCGTATCAATCAGATTTATGCCTTGATCCAATGCTGAAAATATGACTTCCTGAGCTTCCTTGAACTCCATACGACCACCGAAGTTATTAGTCCCAAGACCAATCACACTGACTTCAAGACCGGAGTTTCCAAGATGTCGATATTTCATTATTTCACTCGCAAAAAGTAACTTTTTCAGTGTTTAGTAATACCATGATCATCGCATCACCATGGAAAGTTGGCAGCCACCTGACAGATGAAAATGATTATAGTTACCATTCAACCATTGCTAACCGCTCTACCTGATCCCGACGATATAAAAAAGTGACTTTAGAACAAATAGTAATCGGACTAATCCGAATCGCAGGTTCACTCCCAGTACTTCGATGGACGTTGGCTGGGGCAATAGTCGCCATCCTTGTCGATTTTTCTGATCTGTTCTGGATGGGATTCTTAGATCTTGGAGGCCTAGGTAATTATCAAGCATTCGATAAGTGGATCGATATCGTCTACATGCTCGCTTTTTTATGGGTAGCCAATAGATGGAGCGGTATCGAACGTACTGTGGCAATCGGACTGTTTGGGTTCCGCATGATCGGCTTCATTACTTTCGAATTAACCGGTGCAAGACCAATCTTATTAGCATTTCCAAATATTTTTGAGTTTTGGTTCGTATTTGTAGCTATCAGACTTCACTATTGGCCAAACTACGAGATGAACCGGTCGAGGGTAATAAAGTGGCTAATTGTTTGCACGATATTTAAACTTGGTCAGGAATGGGTATTGCACGGAGGCCGTTATCTGGACAGCTTCACTTTCTTTGAAGCAGTTACAGCAATTTGGAATTTCGTTTCTTTCTGGTCGTAAGTTTTACCTGTGATTGAGCGCAATCAACAGAACCTTCACCAGACCAATGCATCGCCCTCACGACGTGGGTCTGAAGCAGCAAAAAATGTGTGATTTTTTATGTCGACTTGTATCGCTCCTTCGCTTCCAGCCCCACCCCAAGCGCCAGTAGATTGAATTGGATGGCCAAGTTTTTGTAAACCGCTCATCACATCCTCACCCACCCTATCCTCAATCTGGAGAGATTCGATGTCTTTATGTGGATATGCCGAACCCATTCCTGCTTGTACATGCGTCCAGCGAGGTCCATCTATAGCCTCACTGACGTTAAGCCCGTAATCAAAGATTCCAGTGACAATCTGCATATTGGTCTGAACCTGGGTATCAGCTCCGGGTGTTCCACAAACTAATTCCAACTTGCCACCCTGTTCAACGGGTGCAGAGAAAACCATTAGCGGATTCATAGTATGCCGAACTTTTTGCCCTGGGTTCAAATAATCAATGTGGTCAGGATCCAAATGCCAATATGTCATTCTGTTATTCAGAAGAATTCCTGTTGAGCCGGCGATAACGCAAGAACCAAACGCAGTCTGGATACTTTGAAGCTCACCAACGGAATTACCCCATCGATCAACTACACAGAAGTGTGTCGTGTCGCTGCCTGCCTTGTGAAGACGACCCGCCTTTCGATGTTTCTTGCGAGAATCAGGTCTACGACTCATGTACTTCCAAGGATCCCCTTCTGCAACATGCTCTGCAGCATGATCAACATCAATTAGCTGGGCACGTTCGGATAGATAAGCTAGATCTAGCATTCCTTCGATAGGGACGTCCACATAACGAGGATCAGCAAGGTAAGCCTCACGATCAGCGAAGGCAAGCTTCTTAGCTTCAACCATCAAATGAATCGACTCGGAAGACATGTATCCGTATTTTTGTGGGTCAAAATGCTCGAACATCCCTAATTCCTGCAACAAAACATGCCCACTGGAATTAGGAGGTGCCTCGTAAACAGTCCTTCCACGATATCTAATCGCTACAGGCTCCTGCCATTCAACTTCGTGACGCTTCAAATCCTCGTAAGTTATAAGACCGTCGTTCTCTTCAGAATATCTAGCAATTTCTCTGGCAATATCACCTTCATAAAATGCATCTCTTCCCTGATCCGCTATCGCACGGTAAGTGCGTGCAAGGTCGGGGTTTCTGCGCAATTCACCAGCCTTTAACCAATCGCCTCGTGGCGCAAATACGGGTCCTGAAGTTGGGGAGCTCTTAAGAACGGGATTTTGCATAGCACTATGTGCTTGAAATTCAGAAACAGGTACCCCGTCCTCGCATAACTCAATCGCTGGCTCCAAGCACTTTGATAAGGCCAGTGTTCCATATTTGGAATGTGCTGAGAGTAAAGCGTCGACAATACCCGGTACGGAAGTGCCCAAAACACCCGTAATCGGTATCCCTGCGTGATATTCCTCCGGAGTGGCAGCAAGTGGCGCAGCGCCTGTGCCGTTTACCACTTCGACGGTCTTATTAGCTGACATATGAACCATGACAAATCCGTCTCCCCCTATGGAAGACCCTTGAGGCTCAGATGGGCCCAAAGCGAACGCTACAGCGATCGCTGCGTCGACAGCGTTACCGCCTTGATGAAGAATACGCATACCCGCCTGAGCAGCCATCGGATGATTAGCCACTACCGCGCCCTTACTACCGATCTTCGGAGGCCGGTAAGCTTCACCGACCAACCCATGAGGAGAATTGCTTGTTTTCATACGTACCACACCATCTAAAACTAACCGTAATGATCGAACATCCGACAGAGTTTAGCAGCGATTCGACTGTCCATTTAGCACACTACTGCAAAGTTATTTGATTGGCATATTAAACAATCATTCAAACACAAGCTATGGCAGGACCTGCTCCCATTCGGTATATGGCAATACAAATCCAGCATCGGAAAATGCATCCCAAACTATCTGCATTGCTATTTCAATCTCTTCCTTTGCAATAGCTGGAACATTGCAATCTGTTGCAAGAAAACAATTACCCGAATAATGTTGCTGAATACGATCAAGTTCTCCACAGACCTCAACAATAGCATCTGAATATTTACCATCAGGAAGCTGAGATAAGTTTTCTAAGTCACAGGGACCGGTTCGAAACGAAACCACTTTCCATTCAAGTGGCCCAGTGGCTGAACTCATAGTCGAAGCTTGCTGCGCCATCCAGGGCGCAATCTGACTAGGGACAATCGCGGTAAATGAACCCATGCTCTGCTGGTCGATCTTTTTCTGTTCCGATATAGCTTCAAGACTATCCTGGGTTGTAATAACCCACTTAGGTGCAAAAGGCGCCAGGACAATAACCAAAAAAGATATAACGATAAGAAATACCGTCAACATGGACGGGTTGCGCAGTTCTCGCCTAAATCGAGCAAGGAACGTTGTTTCGTTGTGAAATGAATGATCCATCTAAGACGGTGTCGGCAATTTGAGCCAAATACTAAGTTTCATTGTGAAATAACCAGAACCATTTTTAACAAGCATGAAAAATACTATCAATGTATGGCAAGTGCGGTGAACTTACCGAGGATGATTGCGATTTTATTCATTCACGTATTTGTTCTTGATCATCAGCCTGAATGCCAAATCCCGCATCGGAAAATGCCACTTTGAGACGATCTAAAACAATTTGCAACTCTACTACCGCCTCATTGGAAATCATGCACTTAGAAGTCTCAGCACAGTCCGAGGCGTAGGTCATTTGAATTTTATCGAGGTTTTTACACGCCGTTTCAATCGCGTATGCATATTTACCGACCGGCAACTGGGACATGTGCTCGGGCAAACATGGACCGTGTTTGAAGGATATACCTCTCCACTCAATCGGAACCTCAGCATTCTGCATACGGACGGCCTGCATTCTTAAAAACGGGTATATCCAACTTGCAGCAGTAACGTTCACAAAATGACGCTCTCTAGACAACTCAACAACTTTCCAATTATCTTGAGCGACCTTTGAGACTTTGGGATAAATAATGGCAAACGGTATAGAAGCCACAATCAGTGCTATTAAAAAGATGGTACGCATCGGAGGGTTTCGTAAATGCTGCCTGATTCGACCTCTAAGGGATCTGTCATCCCCGATGAAAGTAATTTCCGACAAGCGCGGATGTCTCTTTCGGAAATCATCCCTTGCATGGTCAGATTTATCGGAAGTTTGAATCGGCTTGCTCAAATTATTACCGCAGGAACATCAGTAAGGCTCAACTCTAAATTCCGAAACAACATCCTCGTTTAATTCAAACCCTAGTCCTGGCCGATCAGGGACAGAAATCGTTCCCTCAGTAGAAATTTCGAATTGAGGCAGAAGTAGGTTTTCTACAAGCGGCGAAGGTGGAAAAGCAATAGGAAATTCAAAATAAGGCATGTTGGGGGTAATTGCAGCTAAATGGATCTCCGCTGCGACTCCAACAACATGGCACCATGTGTGTGGAACACATAGAGCCCCGAATCGATAAGCATCTTCAGCAACATTCAATATTTCATGCATTCCGCCTGCACGTACAGAACTTGGCTGAACAACATCCACTCGACCACGACGTAAAAGATCAGCAAATTCATGACGCGTGCTGAAACCCCAGTCGCCAACTGCTATTCGAACGTTCGTTGCCTCGGCAAGTCGACGATAACCTTCAATATTGTCTGCAGGAAGAGGAGCCTCAATAAAGAACGGTTTAAATTGCTCGATTTCTTGAATAGTTCGTAAAGCTTGGCCTACATCTCGCCAGCGATTCTGTACATCAATCATTAAATCTCGTTTTGGACCCAAAATAGAGCGCGCTTTCTCAACAACCGCTACATCCGTATCAACATCAACATTTCCAAACTGACCGGGCCATTCTTCGATTTTTACAGCTTTCAATCCACGCGAAAGAGCTACGTTCATTCGTTCACTGAGTTCATCAAGATTTGAGCCGGGCGGATAAACCGTTGCGTAAGGCGTAACACGTTTTAATGGTTCAAAATCACTAGCAGCAGTGGTAAATGAACGCCATATCAACTCATGCACGGGCCTTCCGTAAACTTTGCCTGATATGTCCCACAATGCTGTTTCAACAGCACCAATCGCACCTATGACAACTCCTCTCCTACCAAATACTCCAGTGGAGTTGTACATCTTCTGCCATAGGCGTTGAACTTGCGTAGGATCCTCTCCCAAAAGTAAAACTTCAAGACCTAAAGATGCGCGAACAATCGCATCGATGATGATGCTAGGAGCTTCACATTGACCTATTCCACTGACACCTTCATCGGTATTAACCCGCACCAATGTGATGTCATAACCACCAGTACTTGCAGGAACGCCGTCAGATTCTGAAAAGGACGGATTCCAAGATATGACGGTCCCATCTGAATCGTCACGCAGAGCAATGGTTTCAACGCTGGTGATTTTCATTTACAAACAAAAACTTTCTACTCGTTCTACAGGGCTATTTGCTTCACTCCATCAGGGAAATAACTTTGCAGCCGCTCATATTCCGAGCGAAGATCTTCATTCGGCTCCCAATCTACTCCGTATCGAACTCCTAGAACTCCTGCCTGCAACATCTCTTTGGTGCATCCGAAGCAGGGCCTCCAAGTTGTATATAAAAGAGATCCATCAACTGATATTCCGAAGCGAGCTGCAGAGAGCAAGGCATTTTGCTCAGCGTGAACACATATACAAAGATCGTAACCTGTACCTGATGGATATCGTTCCCGATTGGAGCATCGATCACATCCCCCCTCATCACAGTTAGTCGTTCCGTGCGGAGTCCCGTTATAGCCGGTAGAAACAATATGCCCTTCACGAGCTAAAACTGCTCCAATGTGGCTACCCTTACAATTGGCCCTAGCCCTTACACCTACTGCTATCGACATCATATACTCGTCAATACTGGGTCGAATTGGTCTTGTGTCTGACAACTCAGGTAACGTCCTTGTTAACTACGTTATGGAATTTATAAGATAGTCCTGCACGATTTGCGCATCTCTTGACTGCTATCCTAGCTTGAGATCGAATATTGTGCCCAAGAAATTGGTTTAATTTGAAGCACAATAACGGGCCATTAATTGAAACAACAAACTTTTTGCAATCTACTAATTACTAATCTATGACTTCAACTTCGTCTGGTTTTCGTGATAACCCTGACCCACTCCCAAACTCAAAAGGCCGATTTGGGCCTTATGGAGGGAAGTTTGTACCGGAAACGTTAATGGCCGCACTTGATGAACTGGAAGTTGCATTCGATGAAGCCAAACAGGACGATTCATTTTGGCGAGAGTTTGATGATTTACTTGCAAACTACGTAGGTCGACCAACAGCCCTTTATTACGCCAAAAACCTCACGAAAAAACTCGGCGGAAGCCAGATCTACATTAAACGAGAAGATCTCAACCACACTGGCGCACACAAAATCAACAATGCCATTGGGCAAGCTCTTCTAGCAAAACGTTTGGGCAAAAAACGTATTATCGCTGAGACAGGAGCAGGTCAGCACGGAGTGGCCACTGCAACGGTTTGTGCCCAGATGGACCTCGAATGCATCGTATATATGGGCGAAGAAGATATAAGACGACAAGCCCAAAACGTTTACAGAATGCGCGAGCTTGGCGCATCAGTAGAATCAGTTACATCCGGCAGCAAAACGCTAAAAGACGCTATCAACGAAGCAATCCGTGATTGGGTTTCAAACGTAGAAACAACTCATTACATAATTGGCAGTGCAGTAGGCCCACATCCATACCCTAAATTGGTCCGTGATTTCCAATCTGTTATTGGCGTTGAGGCACGTAAACAAATCCTAGAAATGGCCGGACGCCTTCCGGATTACGTAGTGGCGTGTGTGGGAGGGGGATCAAATGCAATAGGTATTTTTTCAGGATTCATTCAAGATACCAATGTGGGATTAATCGGTGTTGAAGCATCGGGCGAAGGCCTCGATGGTCGTCATGCTGCAACCATGACAAAAGGACGTCCCGGCGTACTACATGGATCATTAAGTTACTTATTGCAGGACGAGTACGGACAGGTGACCGAAGCACATAGCATTTCAGCAGGACTTGACTACCCAGGAGTAGGACCTGAACACAGTTACCTTAAAGATTCAGAACGCGCCACATATGTGTCTGCAACAGACAACGATGCACTTGAAGGATTTAGACTACTTAGCCGAACTGAAGGAATAATCCCTGCACTAGAACCAGCCCACGCCATCGGTTACATGATGAAATGGGTTCCAACGCTATCAAAAGACCAAACTGTATTGCTGCTTTTAAGCGGTCGTGGCGATAAAGATCTCGACACGGTTGCTTCGGCATCAGGCGTCGAATTTTAATAACTTATATTTTGATTAAAGTTCAACTATAAAATCAAACAACCCTACAATAACCAACTTGACCAGAAGTATTTCTGTCGCATGTCAGCAACCAAACCCCCAATGGCAGGTCCGTTAGAAGGAATTCGTATTATCGAATTCGGCAGTTTTGTGGCCGGGCCTTGGGGCGGGCAACTGTTAGCAGATATGGGCGCGGATGTCATAAAAGTCGAGCCGCCTGCTGGCGATCCATGGAGACATGCAACTCCGTTCGCTCCTAACGAAAGCCGTGTATTCCTGCCCTTAAACAGGGGAGTGCGGAGTATCTGCATCGACCTGAAACGGAAATCTTCGGAAACTGTTTTACGTAAACTTATCGAAGCCTCTGATGGGATTATTTCAAATAACCGCGTTGACACCGCAAAAAAATTAGGCATCGACTACGATTCTGTTTCGACAATAAATCCCCAACTGATCTACGTTGATATCACAGCGTATGGCCCTAAAGGTCCGATGGCCGATATGCCAGGGTTCGATCTGATATTACAGGGATACTCAGGAGCTGTAGCAAGCGAAGGCAAAATAAAAAACGGCCAACCCGAAGTAGTCTGGTCATCGTCATTCATAGATTTCTCAACAGGTTATGCAGCAGCAAACGGCATCCTTGCTGGAATTATCGGAAGAGGTAAAACTGGTAAAGGGCAACTAATTTCAACCAGTCTACTTGGAAATGCTATAGGCATGCAGACATTGCGCATAGCAGATATTGACGGAGTTCCAGCCCCTGCAAAGATATGGCATGAAAATGTTTACCCTGATTTGATTGAAAAAAACGCTAGCTACGAAGAGATTCAAGAAAGCTACCAACAGGCCGTAAGACCATCGGTCTACCACTGTTACTACCGCGCATATAAGACTCTAAATGGCGGGCTAGCCCTTGGAACGCTTGCAGTGCACGCCAGGAAACGACTTTTGGATGTACTTGGATTAAAAGACCCAAGAGTGACCAACCCAGATTATGACGATACTACGTCAGACGCTATATCCGAGAGCAAACGCCTTGTAAGTAAATTCGAACAGATCTTTGCAAGCAAATCTACTCAATACTGGTTCAAAAAGCTGCGCTCTCACGATATACCCTGCGAACCGATTCGGTATGTGGAAGAAATGATCGATGATGAACAAGTTTTAGCCAATAAATACGTCATCGAAATGAATCATCACACCGGGAAGAAAATACGAACATCAGGTCCGGTCGTAAGATTCGGGGACGGTATGCCCGAAGAAATACCTTCCCCCGCTCTCGGCCAACATACCGACGACATTCTAGTAGACGTGGGCTTCAGTAAAGATCAAATTACTAAACTACACTCAGATGGATCAGTTGCATAAATCTGGGTTAGCTTGTGGTCCTAGCCGCTAAGGCATTGATTATTAAAAGATCCAAACCACAAATCAACTAATAAACGATTTGCCACGAACTCCACCTTCATATACCGGACGTTCAGGACGCTTACGGCCAAGTGAAGGGGTCGGACCCATAGGACGAAATTCATCTAAAATCGAGATCGTAACGGCTTCAAGCCGTATACCTTCTTCCCGGTATCTTGCCAAATTATCGAGGGCGATATCGGACAATCCTGATCTTGGTCGGCGTTCATCAGGAAACTTTCTTATACATCTGCGTTCCGGAACCACCGCTGGGCGCGGAGTAGCCGTATCGCATGCATGAGCCCACGGACACATGTAAGCGATACATGTTGTCAGTTCACCTGACATGGGTGCAGCCGCCGTTGATAATCCAATACGTGCAAGAGCATCACGCTGCGAACGACGTAGATTTCTACTACGCCTATTCAATCGGATTTTAGGAATTCTAGGCAAACAAGTTCTCTCAAGATCGATTATGCAATCTAACAATCGTTGCACAATCCCAGCGCCAAGATGAAACCAGATGTCCGATTATGCCGATAAACCGGTTGATCATCTCCTACTCCCTAAACTTGTGAATCGAGAATTGACACCCAATTTATTCTGTTCCTCACAATGCCTTACGATCATACAGAACGATAATTCTGCTATCGCAAAAAACCATGCTTGTTTATATGCTAGGTATATTGTGATGACCTGAATTCCCATCACTGAATATTACAAATAAAAAATGGGCGAAATACCAATGAATATCGTCATAGGACAAGGTTGATTCCTTGACACCTCCAGATCCAGTAAGCGTCCCAAGATCTTTTCTGCAAGAAATATTTACGCACGCTCGCGAATCGTTTCCAGACGAATGCTGCGGGTGGCTTACCGGAGAAAAAAATTCTCGCACTGCAAATGGTGTCCGAAAAGCTGTGAATACCTACGATAAGGAAACCCACCCCACAGCCAAGGACAGAACAGCACAAACTGCGTTCGTAATATCAGACAAGGATCTTCTTGAACTGAATCAAACACTTGATGACGACATAAAACCTCTGATCATCTACCACTCACACCCTAATGGCCGGGCGTATTTTTCGGAAACTGATCGAAATAATGCCGTCGATCCGTGGGGTAGTGGTCCTGCATATCCAGTCCAGCAAATCGTAATCGGAATAAACAATGACCGAATTGTCGAAGCGAAACAATTTGCATGGGACACTGAATCAGAAGATTTTGTCGAAGTCGCTACATTTGAGGGATCTGATATCTAACGCTCAGTCAGGGACCCACCGTTCACATTGATAGCCTGTCCAGTTATATACGCGGCTCTAGGGCTGCACAAAAACCCTATCAACTCGCCAATCTCTTGATCAGTTCCAACTCTGTTCATCGGAATTCCCTTCAACCGTTCATTCCAACGATCTTCACGCCCCATTGGATCCATCCTGGCAGTTTCCGTCAACCCGGGGCATACACTATTAACCGTAATATCGTGCTCTGCCATCTCTTTGGCAAGAGCTTGCGTGAAACCGTCGACAGCAAAATTAGCCGCGTTGTAAGCGCTGGTATTCGCATGACCACTTTTGCCCATTGTCGAAGACAAATTGACAATTCTGCCACCAGCACCCTGCTTTACCATCTGCCCAGCAGCAGCCTTGGAGCAGTAGAACGTCCCCATAAGCTTTATGTCAACAACATCTTTAAATATCTCAGCCGGAAGATCGAGCACCGGCACTCGATCTGGGCCCCATGGAGCCGCTGCATTATTCACCATAATGTCCAGACGTCCAAACTCTTCGATCGTCGAATCGATCATTCGTCGAACATCAATTTCACTTGAAACATCTACGACCAGAGGGAGCCCGCGAACTCCTTTGGCTTGAATTTCTTCAACAGTCGAATCGATGTCCCGCCATCCAACTTCTTTTTCATCATTCGGAAAAGTTTCAGGGTTCCTACCAGTACCGGTCACTACCACGTGAGACCCCATGCGGGCCAAAATCACGGCAGTAGCTCGTCCAATACCTCGCATGCGCCCTGCACCGGTAACAATTGCAACTTTCCCGCTCAACTCTGAATTGACCATACCCTTATTATTCTGCCTTTCTAAGGAATGCTCCGCGACTCCGGGTCATTTTGCACTATTCATCGAGCGTTAAGATGAAGTATCCCTAGATCTAACTTTAATTTACTGACTATCTCTCTGGTTCGTCAGATAGCTCGCCCTGGAGTGAAACAAGTAATCGAGCATCACGCACAACTACAATCTTAACGCTGCTACCACTAGGATGTTCCCCGAGAAATTCAGTCAAGTCCTGTCCATCAGTGATCACTGTCTCGTTCATCTGAACAATAATATCGTCAAGTTCTATTCCAGCCTCCTCAGCCGGAGACCCAGGCTCAATGCTAGTCACGCCAAAACCCTCACTAACTGGAAGCCCGATGGCCCAGGCTAGCGCTCGTGTTACATCAATTCCACCTACACCTAAGAATCCAGGTGGTGGAACCGGCCCTTGTTCGATCAAACTATAAGCTGCAGCCTTAGCAGCATTCATATTGATCGCGAAACCTATACGGTCGCCAATATTGATTTTAGCGGTGTTAATCCCAACAACTTCACCAAACATGTTTACCAGTGGCCCACCAGAGTTACCTTCATTGATCGCCGCATCGGTCTGAATTAAACCTGTTAAATCACCTCGAGGATGACCAACTAGAGTTCTATCGAGAGCGCTGATAACCCCTTTACTAACAGTAGGCCCTCCACGAAGGCCTAAAGCATGCCCGATAGCGACGACATCTTCACCGATCTTAAGTTGCTCAGAATCACCAAAATTTGCAGGTTGTAAACCCGAATGATCCACACGCACAATTGCCAAATCAAGCTGCGGGTCACGTCTAAAAAATTCGCCTTCGACGATAGATCCATCATCAAAAGCGACGGTGATCATTTTCGCGTCTTCAACGACATGCCAGTTCGTGAGTATCAACCCGCTTGAATCAAGAATTACTCCCGTTCCAACACCTCTGCCACGGTCAAAGTTGACAGCGATCTGAACAACCGATGGCTTAAGCAAGTCAACCAGATCAGGTGTCGACAAAACATTAAGAGCTGGTTCATTAATTTGCGTTTGGTCCGCCACTTTAGCTGTTGTTATCTCGTCTACTTCAAGATCAGGTTCCGCAGCATCGGAGCCCGAGCAGGCAAATAAAATCACAGCTAGAGCGGGTAAAACTACAAAGTTTATTTCGCGAGCAAGTGTAAAAAGCATTTCAACAGTAGCGCTAAATTAATCAAACAAAATCCCTCATTCCAGCGTAACAAGGGGGAAGCTCTATAACCTAATAATCTTTACCCTGAAATCCAAGAATCATCTTGAAATCGGTAATTCATCCATTCTTATTAACTCTTTGCCCAAATTTTTAAGTCGAATAAAATATTTACAACAGTTCTTGTTAGCTTGGCACACTCAATCAGCTCACGTCATCGAATTCACATTAGATAGATTAAAAGTGAAACCTTTTCAGCCAGTTCTTCATGATCAATAACTCCCTACAACTGGTTGTAAAGCGAACACTCGCTCATTGGCGTCTTCTTTCTGCGGTCGTGGTGGGCGTAGTTCTAGCCTCAACAATAATGGCTAGTTCCGTTATTTTCTTCAACGCCCTACGAGACGTCGCCCTTCAAAGAGCGCTATCCACTCATACCAGCACAGACATTGACCTGCTTGTCGAAGCCGGCCAAATCCCTACAAATTCTCAAACTGATGCCACTATTGTTGATGCAATGAATAGCTCGATAGTGCAACAGTTCTCTCCTTTTCTAAACGGACATGAATTCGCCCTAAAAACTTGGACCTTCTTCGTTGATTTACCCCCACCGATGATGCCCCCAAGCGATTGCCCATGCCGTACAACCGTAGGTCGCGGTGGTAATGAAGATGGACGACTAATCGAATGTGACTGCTGTCGAATCACGATGATGACTCTACCTAATGTGAAGGATCGAGTGAATATCATCGATGGCAGGTTCCCAAAAATTGCCTCGATTAATGGATCTAATGACCCACTTCAGGTCGAGGGTATTTTGGATGTCGAATCGGCAAAAGCCATGCAGCTTGACGTTGGCGACGTGTATCCAGCGAGACCGTACTGGGAAGATGAACATAACCGAATAGACATTCTGATTACAGGATTATACGAACGTGTTGAACCGAATGCGGACCATTGGCGTATTCAAAACTCTGCTTTTGGCTCTCGCACCAATACGCTTAAATTCGCACGATTTGTCGTTCCAAGAGAAACAATTTTGGATGCTGTAGGTGTTTACTTTCCAAATATGGGTTCCGATTACTCATGGTGGCTTGATGTAGACCCAAGTCGAATCAAGGCTACAGAAACAGGATCCATTCGAAACACAATAGAATCTACCGAACGAGAACTGAAAGCAATCGTTGACGGTTTCTATTTTGTGTCCGACCTCCCAGAAGTATTACGCGCGTTTGAAACAGACCTGTTTTTTAATCGTCTACCGATGTTAATTGTTCTAATCCTTATCGTACTTGTGGTTCTGTACTACGTAGTAATACTCGCATCACTTCTTGTTGATACGCAGAAAAATGAAATCGCCCTTTTAAAAACCAGGGGTGCAACATCGAAACAAATCCTTGCAGTGTTTATCATCGAATCCAGCGTACTCGCCGTAATCGCAGCTTCAACAGGACCATTCATTGCGATGCTAGGGGTCAAGTTTATCGGCGTACTCCCCATCTACAGCGAACTTAATAACGGCAACCCTCTGCCGGTTGGGCTTACGCTTGAAGCGTTTCAGATGGCGTTCCTTGGCGCAATATTAGGATTATTCGCACTATTCATTCCATCATTACGGGCGACTCGGCTCGGTTTACTTGCCAGCAGAGTCACTCGAACTAGACCAGCACGACTCGCATTGATCCAAAGGTATTACCTAGATATAGGTTTTCTAGGTCTGGTTATGTTTCTATTCTGGCAATTGACCAAACAAGGGTCATTTGTTGCGACAAGCCTTTTCGGTGAGACGACGGTCAATCAATTAATTCTTGGTGTCCCGGCTATGTTCTTAATTGCAGCTGGATTTGTATTGATACGCATTTACCCACCAGGAATGAATGTAATGGGTAAAGTTTTGTCGAAACGTCCGATGTCTTTGATCACCCCTCCTGCCTTAGTACTGGGGATCTGGCAAATGGCTAGGAACCCCGCACATCACTCCCGCCTGTCTTTGCTGTTGATTCTTACTGCAGCCCTAGGTGTCTTCGCTGCAAGCTTTGCAGCAACACTTAAACAGAGCGCCATTGATCAGGCTTATTACAGAACAGGGGCTGATTTGAGATTAACAGGCATAAACACGGCAACAGGCGGTATGTCGAGATCTGTTTTAGAAGCAATTCGCAAAGTTCAGGACGTAAAAAGCGCCTCACCGATATACAGAGAGTCTGCAATTATCAGTTCAGGAATTGATATAGAAAGATTTGATCTCATTGGTCTCGATTTCGAAACAATCGAAGACGTTGCTTGGATTAGAGATGACTTTGGCATTGAATCGTTGAAATCCAATTCCTCCATCTTCAATACAGGTAGTTCAACGGGTATTGTGCTGCCGGAAGAAAGCAGATGGATCACTGCCCGAGTACTTCCACTGGTCAGGCAACCTTCAACAATTTTCATCGCGAGATTATCCGATTCCAATGGCCATTTTTTCTCGGTACCTCTTGGAAAACTTTCTCCTATGGCAACCGACCAATTCCGGTTTGACTGTCCTCTTCCTGTTGAAGATGAGCCACCAGAATGGTGCCGGATGGGCTCAAGTTTACAAGGATCCAAATTCCGAGGAATAGCAGGCTTACTGCCAGTGCCGCCGATCCGTCTTCATTCGATTGGCGTAATCAATTTTGATGACGGCTTGAGCCCTGGAGCCATTGATATAGATGATATTTCTGTACTTAATCACACCGGAACAGAACTGATTACAGTGGAAACATTTGACTCCGTGACGAACTGGAGAATCATGACCCCAACTCGCGAATCTCTCGGTGATAGCCTGAGTCCAGCGTCAAATCCTGATGGAACAGAAGAAAAGGGAGTAGCACGCCTACGGTGGACAACTTCAGGTCCTCGTGAATATCGCGGGCTAGCCCACGGCTCTGAACTGGGAATTGTTCCAGTAATTGCAAGTTCGCAATTTATTGAACAATTTGGTGGCAGGGATGGAAAAATCATAAACACATCAGTTGACGGGTTCCCAATAAAAGTTTCTATTCGCGATGTTGTTGAATACTTCCCTACGATGGCCATCAACAACGAGCCATTTTTGATCGCTGATTTCAACGCTCTTCATGAACGATTGAACGTAGTTCGCACTTTTGGAGATCGACAACCAAAAGAATTTTGGATTGCAACCACACAAGGTTCGGAACTAATTAACTCAAAAGACATACTGGAAACCGTATCCCCCGGGGATCCTGGAGTTAGCGATATTCAACAGAAACTGGCATCCGTAAGAGTTAGACCCGGATCAAACATTTCTGATCGAACGGTTTATCTTTCGAAAGTGGCATTCGACCCCCTGGTTGCTGCCGGATGGAAGGCACTTTTAGGGATCGCATTTTTGACCGTCTTAATCGTAAGTGCGATAGGTTTCCTTGTTCACGCAAAAGTTTCGTTCAATGAGCGTCGCAACGAACTTGCGTTATTAAGAACTATTGGTTTATCGATGAAACAATTACTACTCCTTGTTGTTTTAGAACAAGTAATAGTGATAGGAATAGCTGTAGCTATCGGTATATTCATGGGTATGCGCATGGGGACAACAATCATGCCATATCTCGCCAGTTCGGCATCAAATTCAATAGTAGTTCCTCCCATGGCAATTGAAATAGACTGGTTCGGTTTTGGGATCACATTTAGTCTTTTAGGGTTAGTATTCTTGGTAGTGATCAGCGTAATACTGATTTCTGTCTACCGTATGTCTATACACAAGGTAATGAGGATGGGTGACGGTTGAGATATTTCCTGAACTTCAGAGGTGCTAACTAAATGACTAAGTCAGGTTCCGCCTATATCGAGTGCAGTGGATTATTCAAAATCTACAAAGCTGCAGACCTTGAAGTGGTCGCTTTACGCGGTCTCGAACTGACAGTGCAACAAGGTGAGATCCTCGCCATCGTGGGTGCGTCTGGCAGCGGAAAATCCACATTATTAAACATACTAGCGGGATACGATGCCCCTTCCGCAGGAACAATTCGTGTCGGTGACTTTGATCTGCTGCAAATGACTAATAAAGAAGTCGTGAAATACAGGCGTCATGAAGTTGGATTTATTTGGCAGGAAACCTCTAGAAATCTATTCCCATATCTTACGACCCTGGAAAACGTTGAACTCCCCATGGTTATAGCAGGCTCACCTAAAACCGAACGTAAAAAACGCGCTCAAGAACTCCTAGATATCGTTGGCTTGGGAGACCGTTCCAGCCACAAGCCCGCCGAGCTATCAGGGGGTGAGCAGCAAAGAGTAGCAATCGCGGTTGGCCTGTCCAATAAGCCGCCACTACTACTCGCTGATGAGCCAACTGG
Organism: SAR202 cluster bacterium; assembly: GCA_008373165.1. Classification (GTDB taxonomy): domain Bacteria; phylum Chloroflexota; class Dehalococcoidia; order Lucifugimonadales; family Lucifugimonadaceae; genus Lucifugimonas. The sequence goes on from RQOU01000058.1 coordinate 22,349, forward strand.
TGAGCTGGATGACCAAACCGGTAAAGAAGTTCTAGAACTCCTGAATAAGGTCAACCAAGATTTAGGAACAACCATCCTTATTGTCACTCACGACCCGGCGATTGCCACAAGTGTTCAAAGAGCCATTGCTATCAAGGATGGCAAAACAAGCACCGAGACCACTCGAGAGGTTTCATACGAGCGAAAGTTGAACGGCGAAACCACTAACACTGAGGAATTCTTACTAATCGATACAGCCGGATCGGTTCAGATACCAAGGGATGTATTGAACGAACTCAACATTGAACGAAAGGTTAAAGTCGATATAAAAGACGGAAAGGTAACCCTTGAATCGGGCGACTAAGAAAACAACTGCCCTTGAATCAACGACTGGCAACACAATAATTCAAGCTATCAACGCATCACGTGAATATCAGCTTGAAGGCGAAATAATCTACGCTGTCCGATCTGTCAATCTCGATGTTGAAAAAGGCAAATTTATTACACTTGTCGGCCGTTCTGGATCAGGCAAGACGACTCTGTTAAATATGCTCGCAGGACTTGATCATCCAACGTCCGGGCAGGTGTTATTCGAAGGAATGGATCTGTCTGACTACAATGAAAAACAATTCATACAGCTCCGAAGACATCGAATAGGAGTTGTATTCCAATCTTTCGCATTGCTTCCCTTACTCTCAGCATATGAAAACGTAGAGCTGCCCATGCGAATAGCAGGTATTGGAGCTAAAGAACGTTCATCCCGTACTAATGAGGTACTAGAGATGGTCGGTCTAGGAAGACGTGCTAAGCACCGCCCCTACGAACTTTCAGGAGGGGAACAACAACGTATATCCATTGCACGGGCTGTTGCTATGCGTCCGGATGTAATATTGGCCGATGAACCAACCGGTGAACTCGACTCGGTAAACGCTGCAGAAATTTTTGGTCTATTCCGTCATATGGTGAGCGAAGAAGGGATGTCAGTCGTGGCAACAACACACGACCGCACGCTTATCGATATGTCCGACCAGATATACATAGTCAACAATGGAATGTTAGAACTAACTGAAGTTGGCCTGAATGATTACGATCACTCTCAGTTCAAAAAGCCCGTAACAGTAACTGAGTCTGAGTGATTTGCTATTCAGTTAAGCCCGACGCCATGCCCGCTCACGAGCCTCGACTGCAATATAAAGAGCTTCTTCAACCGTTTCAGCAACCACATTGATATGTCCCATCTTACGTCCTACCCTGGCGGCAGACTTACCGTAAAGATGTAGACTCACGCCCGGCAGTTCAAGGGCACGCTGCCAATCCGGATTCCCATCGGTATCTTCCCATATTTCGCCAAGCAGGTTAACCATTACTGTCGGTGAATGAAGCTTCGGCAACGTAATTGGCATTCCAGCCAATATACGTACTAACTGTTCAAACTGAGACGTGTCACATCCATCCATCGTATAGTGACCAGAATTATGTGGACGAGGCGCCAACTCATTGACAAGAATATCGTTCTCCTGCGTAACGAACATCTCAACAGCAATCAAACCTATAACATCTAATTTCTCAGCAATATCAGTAGCGATAATACGAGCTTTATCCGTCACCGATTCATCAATACGCGCTGGGACTATTGAAGTATCTAAAATGTGATTCCGATGGATGTTCTCCGCTGGATCAAATGTCGCTGTCATACCATCTATCGTGCGAGCACATATCGTCGATACCTCAGCCTTGAAAGACACGAACTGTTCAACGATAAGATCAACATTGCGAGCACTTAACTGATCATAAGAAATTGCTAGATCACGCTCACCATCAATAATCGATTGACCTTTCCCGTCATAACCCTCTGTGGCTGTTTTGAGTACCATTGGATACCCTAAAACCGATGCTGCATCTTCCAAGTCTCTTAATGAATCAACTTTACGAAAATTGGCAACGGGAATACCGGCCTGCAGCAAGGCCTTTTTCTCATGCAATCGGTTTTGCGTGGTGCGGAGCACTGACGACGAAGGACGAACTGGTTTATGTTTCTCGGCACTAGAAACAGAATCAGCGTCAACGTTTTCAAATTCGTATGTAACCACATCGGCTAAGGCAGCAAGTTCACTGGAAGCTTTTAAATCCGAATAATCAGATCTGATTACCCTGTCAGCCACTTGACCGGCCGGACAGTTAGAATCAGGATCAAGAACGACTGTTTTGTAATCCATTTGGCGCGCAGCTATCGCAAGCATTCTACCCAGCTGTCCGCCACCAATTATGCCAATAGTCGAACCGGGATTGAGGGGAGATTCTAGTTCCATTAATTACTCGTCGGTCTTTACAAAAGTGTCTGATTCAACTGCCTTAGCAGCCTTCTCGCGCATCTTTTCTACATTCGACTGTACAACTGGATCATTCAGACCAACTATCTGTGCTGCAAGTATTCCTGCATTGAAGGCTCCCCAGCTACCAATCGAAACAGTCCCCACAGGAATCCCTCTAGGCATTTGCACAATGGATAAAAGCGAATCCAAACCACTTAAATTATGTGCCTCGACCGGCACTCCAATTACAGGGAGAACCGTCTTCGCAGCAGTCATGCCTGGCAAGTGAGCAGCACCACCAGCACCGGCTATTATTACCTGGATCCCACGATCTTTGGCTTCCTCTGCAAATTTGAACATAAGATCTGGTGTCCGGTGCGCAGAAATTATCCGTATCTCATGCGGAACACCAAGTTGCTCAAGCAAATCGGCCGCGTTTTGCATTATCTTCAGATCAGAAGTGCTACCCATAATCACAGAAACCAACGGTTGTGACATCGTGTTAATGCTCCGATTGAAATTTTTACTGTCCGATAATTTTACAGCCGCCCCGACCGAAAAAGCCGAAGACTAACCGTTTAGAATCTAAGAATGCCATCGCTTAAGTTCAATTCACTCGATATCAACTACGAAGTTTCGGGAACTGGGCCTTTACTAATTCTCCATCATGGTTTTGGATCTTGGGGTCGCGATTGGATTCTAGGAGGCTGGCTAGATGCGTTGAATCCTCACTCCACTATCCTTATATTCGATTCAGTTGGACACGGATTATCAACACGCTCACATAATCCATCTGACCACACGGTTGAAAAACGCGCAGCACTGGTGATAGCTCTAGCGGACCATATGGAGACTGAAAAATTTGGCTTTTTAGGTTTCTCTATGGGTGGTAGAACAGGTTTTGAAATTGCAGCATCTAATCCAGACCGACTCAGCCTTCTTGCAATTGGCGGAATGGACTTGCGCCCACCTGCCACCGAAAAAGATCGGTTTGAGAGAAATATAAGGATCTTACGTTCAGGCAGAACAAAATCAATAGAAACTCCTAATGGAGATCGACCAGGCAATGATCCGCTCGCACTTGCTGCCTCTCATGAAGCCTTGTTGCAATGGAGCGGAGCAAACAACCGTCTTTCAAACCACACAGCCCCCACGTTGTTGTTTTGTGGCGAAAAAGACCAACATTTTGACAATGCCAAGCAGACAGCTAAAAATATGAAATTCGAATTTGCTGCACTACCAGACACCGATCACTACTCCACATTTTTCTCCTCACCTCAGGCTGTCAGTGCCGTAACAAGATTTGTCTCAAACCAACTAACTTAAACAAGCCAGTTTAATCCTACTAGAGTGCTACTATTGACAGCCTTATTCGTGAATTATCAACCAATTCCGCAACCTACAGGAAACTTATAATCCGTGCCAACAGCAGAAGATTTTAAACGCGCTATGGTAGTAACGGCCCACCCCGACGACGCGGAATGGGGCTGTTCATCTACCGTTGCTAAATGGTGCCGCCTGGGATGGGATGTTATTTATGTCCTATGTACTGATGGTTCAAAAGGCACAGAAGATCGATCAATCACTTCAGAAGAACTTGCAGAAATCCGAGCTAAAGAGCAAATCAATGCAGGTAAAACACTCGGATTAACAAATGTTGAGTTTCTCGGTTACCCCGACGGATACCTCGAGCCCACACTAAATGTACGAAAAGACATCTCACGCCAGATTCGAAAGTGGAAACCGGATGTGCTGATCACTACCAGCCCAAGTCGTGATCTTGGTAATTCAAGCTACATCGGACACCCAGACCATTTTGCGGCAGGAGAAGCAGCACTATCGGCAGTATTTCCATCTGCGCGTGACCATCTAACTTTCCCTGAATTATTAGAAGATGAAGGATTGGAGCCACACAAGGTACGTGAAGTATGGGTAATGACTTATGGTGATAACGCGAATTACTGGAATCCACTTACCGAGCAAGATGTCGAAACATCTATATCCGCGCTACAAGATCACGTAAGCCAGATAAGTAACCCAGAGGAAGCCGGAAAATGGATGAAAAAGCGCCGAGCAAAGCTAGGGGAAAAAATAGGTGCCGACTATGCAGAATCATTCCTTAAGTTCACCCTCAGCTGATACCTCAGGTACTCGATAAATCAAAGAACGAAGCCCTACAACAAATCAGATGTACTGCACTTAGCTGTAATTCACCTAACTAAACAACATCAAGCGTATCTTCTGCTTCAACCTCGTCTACAACACCATACTTCTTGGACGTAATTTTCCTAAGCTGAGCAAATTCATCTTGTGTTCCCCTTAAAAGGATACCGGCATCAGACGAATGCATAATAAACCGAGCGCCAAGTTCAATTGCTTTAGCTGATGTTTCGATAGTCTGCTGATGAATCATGGTAGGGATCCCTCTTTTATCGGCTTCAGCAATTATCTTGCTAAGGGTGTCGAGGTATATCGAATTACTGCTCTCATCAGGGATGCCCAACGATGTGGTCATATCGTTCGGCCCGATGAAAACCCCATCGATTTCGGCGCAGTCGATAAGCTCTCCTACTCGATTTGCAGCAGGTTCACTTTCGATCCCCATGATAAATATATGATCCTTATGGCGTTCAGCTAAGTATTTCTTAGATTTGTCGCTTGGATATTCACCCGTCTCCACAACTCGCTCATAGTACTCACCCTTCAATGGGTGTGTCCTAAGCTTTACAGCACAATGCCGAACCTCATCTACGGTCTCGCAATAAGGAACCAACACACCATCCGCCCCAGCATCCAATGCCATGGCGACATAAACTTCTTCAGTATTCGGAGTTCTAACAATCGCTGTAATGTCCAGTGTCTGCATCTGCGCAACGGTATCTGCAATTAGCTGGCGGTCACGCGAACCATGTTCTGAATCGATAACTACAAAATCTAGAGTACTACCGGCGAACACACGCCCCCAACGCATGCTCGATGTAGCGGAAACCATAAATCCAAATACGGGTCTTTTGGCTTTTAATGCAGCTTTCAAATCAGATGGTTTCATGGTGCCCTCTCTAAAATACGTAATTCAAGCTAATTGGGTTGTCATTAATTCTTTAACCACGAAGCGTACTACTAACATTCTTGTTTTGGGGCGGCTTCCCGAAAAGCTTTGCTCGAAACAAGCCTAAAACCACATAGCAAGAACATAATGCCAATCTTCAATGCTATTGTGAAGGTATCGCTTTGAGTTTAACGCCAGCAAATCATTCAGACGGAGATTGTCCCATTGATACATGACAAAGTCGAATTCGACATTTATTTCATACGGCACGGGGAATCTGAATCTAACATCACTCCTGGAATTGCTGCCGGTAAGAATTTCAATGCGCCCATGACGGATCGAGGACATCAACAATCGCTAATGCTTGGACGCCGACTTGCACAGGAAAATGTTCGATTTGACTGCATATACTCATCATCATTGATCCGTGCAGTACAAACCACCGAAGGCATGCTGAAGGGAATGAGTATCGAAGCTGAAGAGTTCGATAAAGTGGATTCAATAATTGAACGACAAATCCCAGCATGGCGCGGACGACAAGCCTCGGAAGTTTTAACCCCAGAAGTAAAACTGTTGGAAGCAAGCAAAGGAAAATGGTTTCAACCTGCCGATGGAGAGTCAGAACGCCTCGTTGAGCGGCGCGCATCAAACTGGCTGGAAGATGAGATTATTTATAACTCTGAATGGCTGAAAAAAAAGGGCTCCCACAAAATCGCCATCATTTCCCATGGAATCACACTTAGATGTCTGATTCACTACATCACCGGAATGGATCAAAATTTTCTAAAGCGTACTCAAATCTATAACACATCAATTTCACGATTTAAGTTTGGGAAAAATGGATGGTCAATCGAAACAATCAACGATGCCAACCACACGCAAAATATTGGTGACATAGTTCGAGACGAAGGTATAGTTCAAGGGGATACCGTAACCCCATAACCCTAGGACATTATCCAACTTCACCTACACGTCATTCACCGAGTTATCCTCAGCATTCCATGAACCCGAGCGACCTGCAGGATCTCGTTCAAGGTCTGGTTCAAATGGCCTGTCTGCAAATATTGTCTCATCAAGATCTGTTCCAAGGCCTGGAGTTGAAGGCAACTCGAAATACCCATCTTTTATAACCAGTGGATTCGTCTGAACCTTGTCATGCCAAGGCATATCACGAGCCGTTTCCAAAATAAGAAAATTCGGAACCGTAGCGCACACGTGCATTGAGGCCGCAGTGGCAATCGGTCCGTTGGGATTATGAGGTGCGAATTTTATGTACTCAATCTCAGCCATCTGAGCGATGCGCTTTATCTCAGATATTCCACCCGTATGGGCTATGTCAGGCTGGATCACATCAACCAATCTTCTGTGGAGTATATCTCGAAACCCATACCGGAAAAAAAGTCTTTCTCCGGTAGCAATATCTGTGCGGTGTCCGGCACTTCTGATTTGATCCATAGCATCTAAATTATCCGGTGGAACTGGCTCTTCAAAGAAGAGCAGTTTGAATTCCTCTATCGCATCAATTTGACGGTTAGCCAGTGATGGCCGTGCACGACCATGATTATCTATCATTATGTCGACGTCATACCCCATATCATCACGCATACTTTTTATTTTTTCATGAAGCGCATCAACAACATCTGACTCGTAATAACTTTCAATCTCAACGTTCCACCCGGCTGTCTTGAAAGCTGAAAATCCCTGATCCACAGCACCCTTTGCACCACGCAGATCGAACGCATGTGTGTAAGCTCGCACCCTATCTCGAACTGCCCCCCCAAGCATTTTATAAACAGGGAGTCCATACACTTTTCCTGTCAAATCCCATAGTGCTATATCGATCGCCGACATTGCTGAACCCATAACAACACCACCGCGCCAAAAACCATGTCGGTACATGATTTGCCAGTTCTTTTCAATTTCGGTTGGGTCACGGCCGACGAGCCTCGTGGCAAGCGTCTTTATACCGGATTCAACTGCCTGCTCATGCAATTCAAGAGTCCCCTCCCCCCAACCGTGAACGCCTTCATCAGTCTCAACTTTGCAGAAAACCCAGTTACGATTTCCGCCTTGCATAATGAAAGTTTTAATATCCGTTATTTTCATAAAATCTCTATAACCTCTAAAGTACGTAATTTATAGTTCTAGTTACTAACTTGGTGAATTAACAATTATTCCCTTTTAGCTGTGTCGATAACCAATCTTATTCCCGATCACAATTAACGGACGAAAACTATACATCTTTTATTTTCGGATATATCAACATGGTTATAGCAACTACGCTTAAGCAAGCAACTGAAAGCAATATATATCCATAACTGACACCCCAAAGGTCAGCAGCAAACCCCGCAGCCAAGCCTGCCAGAGGTGACAAAGCAGTATCCAGTAAAGTCGCTGAAGTAATCCGACCACGCAGCCGATCAGGCGATACTTCCATCAGTGTTGCTGTATTACCAGCCCTGAATAACGTTTGTGAAGCACCGATCCAAATAATTAGAGGAAATGCCATCCACATATGGTTAGCGCCCGCGAAACCTAACAAAGCAATCCCGTACGAAATTGCCGCCAAAAGCATTAATCGGCCCTTGTAAGAAACCTCCTGCCTAGACGCTATGAACAGCCCACCACTAAGCCCACCAATAGCACCCACGGACTGCAACAAACCCATTAGACCGATTCCGCGTCCATACTGTTCCTCAACCAATTGTGGCAAGAGGATTTGATGTGAAAACCCAATAGCCAAAGGACCCAGCCCAAGCAGCACCAATGCGAGGATCACTCGATGACGCCCTATATAAATGAATCCCTCAACAAGTTGATTAAATGGATTCCCCACCGACCGTCTAACTTGACTTTCAGGTATGACAATTTTTCCCGTACTCCACAACACCAAACCATATGCAGCAGTAGCCCAAATATACGCCCAACCCACATCAGTAAGAATAATCAAAGCTGATATAGCTGCAGGACCAATAAATCGGGTGCTGTTTATAGCAATCGAATTCAACGACATGGCATTAAGCATGTCTTTTTTCTCAACGAGATTAGGAATTATTGAGGTACGAACGGGTTGGTTCATCGCCAAGCCCGCACCCAGACCAAACGCTAATACGTAAACGTGCCATAGCTCAATCAAATCTGTCAGTAACAGAACTGCCATTAGCACGTGCATTAACATGGTCCAGCCTTGAATAATCATCAAAAGGTTACGACGATTGAAACGATCAGCTGCCACTCCTCCTATGAGCCCCAAGATCAACATAGGAACAGCACGAGCTATTAGGACTGAAGCCACTGAAGCAGAGGATCCAGTGAGATCCCAAACAAGCCAGGCTCTAGCCACCATATCGGCATGCATCGCGGTAGCAGACAGAACCTGTCCGAACCACAAATATCGAAAATTCCGATTACTTAAAGACCGGAATGTCGCGGAGATAGTACCCGCTCTCATGGGTACCTTATGTTTAGTAGTGAAGGTTCTGCGGCAGGATAATTTTTACTCAAGTTATCTGCAGTATATGCCTTCGTCAGTCGATATCTAGTCGTATTGGTGAATGGATCGATTGCCATCCAATGAGTTCAAGCTCCCTCACATCTTCAAGGCTTATACCTAGAGAATCTGCGGTCTCAGAAGGAGTTGCAGATGTAGAATTTCCTATGCCCAGCCTGAGCTCCATTACAAGGCGTTGGCGCTGAGATAGAGTGCTGGCCGCTCTCGCTGAAAATTCTTTAGCCACAACACCCGGGATTGATTTGGAATGCCCATCTGCCGCACGAAATAACCTATCCATCATTTTTGTGCGGCCCATAGCCATCAAACGCTTAAAGGCCATATCAACAATTAATGTGTCACTGGATTCAAGATTTTTAGCATCTTTTTGGGCAATACTCTCAAGAGAAAGCCAACCTTCACGTGAACCCCCCGTTCTCAATCCATAAATAGCCAGTCGCCACGCGTTTTCATCCTCAGATTCAAGCATCTCTCGTAACACTTGAATTGCTTTCATGGACTCCAACTTACCTAGTTCTTCGGCAGCCAAAGCTCGCTCATGTACATCCGCACTTGAAAGCATTCTCCGTAATTGCGATATGCGTTCTTCTCCGGCACCACTTAATTCCGAAGCAACACGCCGAAGGTGTGATCCTTCGGTCTCACTTTCCGTTTTGCTCAGGCGCGTAATGCCAGAAGTTTCAGCAGTTGGTTTAACTATAGTGAAGACTCCATCTGTTTAGTCTTTCGCTGGGCGAGTGCCGATCCCAACACCACAAGAATCGCACCGATATAAAGCTCGCCCCCAACTGATTCTCCTAAAATCCACCAGCTAAATAGCACACCGAAAACAGGTTGACTGAGTGATATAACAGTAACTCTAGAAGGCAAATAGCGCTTGAGCAACCATGTCTGCCCAATAAATCCAAGACCAGCGATCAAAACACCCGTATACAGCAGTGCAACTACTAGTCGAGTCGTCAAAACAAACGGTTCATTACTTTCAAATATCAAACTTGCAACAATAAACGTAAAAATCCCAAAGACACTTTGTGCTATTAACAATTTATGTTGATCGATACCCTGTCCGAGCTGTGAGAGCAATACCTGTCGCGCTCCAAGCAATATAGCCGAACCAAGTAACAGTAAATCCCCAACTAAAAAATCTGCATTTGAAATCGCGAAACTCTTATAAAACACAGCAACGACACCTGAATACGCAATAAGGGTTCCGAAGGTCCTTGTACGGGACATTTGATCCCCTGGAACAAAAAAGTGTGCGAATACACCTGTCCACAGTGGAAAAGTCGAGGTCACCACCACGGCATGACCTGCGGATGTGTAATCCTGACCTACATTCATAAATCCCAGCTGAACTGTGAATAAAACTCCAAGTAACGTGAGAGGAAGCAATTCACCTCGGTAAATCTTAAACGACTGACGAGTAGCAACTGCATAGACCAAAACAACAATTGCACCTAAGACAAATCTTAGCCACCCAAGCCGTAACGGTCCCGCGTCCTGCAATCCCGCTTTGTTAGCAACCGGATTACCAGCCCACATCGTTGACAGTACTAGTGCAAGTACGCCAGCCCTTACGGATAGAGGCTGTCTCCCATTGGTCTTAGATGAATACCGAGGCGGTTCGTCAATTAGTTTTGGTGGCATAGACAGCTAGCGCTCATTCACTGCCTGAGATACAAGGCCAACCACTCCTTCAACATCCTCACACCACCGAGTGACGATTACAAGCTTTTTCTGCGGGTCGATAACAACGCTATTTCCACCAGCACCCGATGCAGCAAAAGTCGATTCAGACATCTCCCTGCCATATCGAGCAAATCCCGTATTCAACCACCACATGTAACCGTATTGGTGATTGAGATCGCATGGCGTCGTCATCATGTCGATCCAGCGCTGAGATATCAGCTGCCTATGACCCCAGCGTCCTCGATTGAGGAACAAAACCCCAAACCTTGCATGGTCGAGAGTATCTATCCACAGGCCACCCCCCCAATGGGCTCCTCCAGATACAGATTCAGTGACCAGGCCGTCTACATCCACCATTGAATAATCACCATAACCATGCCATTCCCAGCTATCTGATGCTCCTATAGGATCCATTATCTCGCGCTTCAAAACACCAGGAAGAGGCTCGCCGCAAACACACAAAAGTGCCAGTGCGGTCCTGTTTACTCGAACATCGTTATATTCCCAGTGTGTTCCAGGCAACATACGATCACGTCTTTTTAAATAATTTTCTCGTCCCATTCCAGATGATGAAAGATCACGGTTCCAGTCAACTACATCTGGCTTTGTGTACAGCGTTCCTTCCCATTCAGACGTTTGCTGTAAAAGGTGCTTCCACGTAATCAATTTATTTTGACCCGAGGCAAATCCATCCACATCAAAAGATGTTTTGTGCATCTTTATTGATTTGCCATCTTCGTATTCAAATACCGGAGTCGACGTATCCTTAATCAAGCCATGGTCAAAAGCTACACCCACTAACGCAGATAAATAGCTTTTCGTAGCGCTGTAGGTTAAATCGACGCGTTCGACGTCTCCCCACTCCGCAACGATAAATCCATCTTTGACAACTACACCTGCCGGGCCGCCGCGGGGCTTCATCAATCCGATTTTAGCTGACCATTCCGGGGGGTCTTGACTAACGTTACGTTTACGCAGGTCAATCGGCCAAGCAATCTCGTTCTCTTTTGCAAATTGAACAGCGCTCTCAAGAGCCGACTCGTTCATTCCAAGAGAGGATGCTTCTCGCCGTTCCCAGTCTCCACTGGGAGGGAAGTACAAGTCTGATGTCATAACAGAGTCGATAAACCTTAATCTTCAAGTCGCTTCAAATACTGTCCGACCCAGTCAAAATCAACAAAATCTACGTATGCATCCATCAATGCCTTCGTGATCGGTCCAGCCGCCATTCCATTGCCAATTTTCCTGCCCTGAAAGGATCGAACACCACAAATACAAAGTGAAGTAGAAGTCAGAAAAACTTCATCGGCAGTCATTGCGTCAAACATATCGATATCTTTAGTAACTACTGGGACATCAATCTTCTCGGCCATCTCAATTGCGGTTTCACGAGATATCCCTCCCAAAACATATTGTTCCTGAGGCGTATAAATCACACCATCCTTGATAGTGAAAATATTCGACCCGATTCCTTCAGTCAAAAACCCCCTGGTATCAAGAAGAATTGCCCACGACTCCGGATCCTGAGATTTGGCTTCCATATCGGCAAGAATCAAATTTAAATAGTTATGCGACTTCGCTCTAGGGCTTACAGCCTCAGGCGGAACTCGCCGTACAGAAGGGATCAAAACATCGATGCCATCTCGATACAAACGAGCTCTCGGCTTCAGGGGGAGCGGAGCACATTCTATGATCACATTGGGCCCACCAGCTGTCTCCCACATGTCTCCACCGACCAGATCAACTCCACGTGAAATCCTCTGTCCCACCCAGAAATCGTCATCTGGTCCTAAGAGGTGAAGATTTGCTTCTAGGACCTCAAGTGTCTTGGCTACCATATCCGTTTCAGCCATCCCGGGGTCAATATCTACATATCGAAGCGAGTTATAAAATCGATCGATGTGCGTCTCGAGCTTAAATATTTTGTGACCGAATGTTCGAGTCATATCAAAGACGGCATCACCGTACTTAAATCCCCTATCCCTAAAAGGGACCTTTACCTCAGATTCAGGTACGATCTCTCCATTGAAATACGCGACTCGCTCACCCTCATTTGCAATAGCCATCGCTTACTCCTCGTTCTAATCTTTTGTAATCACATCTTCATGCCAATATAGATGAGATGATCTGATGAATCACAATAAATCCAAGCAACTAAATTTTCTATGCGACAGGCTCCTAATAAACCCGTTTGCAAAATCCTACGCCTCACACACGAACACGTATAGTTCCAGATCAGGTATATGTGTTCCAGTCTAGATAACGTGCAAAATGAAAAGCCTTATCCATTTTTCAAAATTTCAATGTGAGGACGTGACATTATTGCAATTCAAAAACCCGGTACGACCAGGCATCACGCACAGCAGCATCCAATGCAACTCGTCCAGGCTGAATAACAGGTAAGTGATTCGGTAAGACCCGATCATTTAAACGATTAGGTAACTGTACGCGCTTTAAAAATCGTCCAAGAACCACTTTATCCCCTCCGAGTGACAAAAAATCTATTTGCCCTGGGTAATCACTAAGCCGTGAGCACGCAGCCTCCCCAACCTGATCAAATAGTTCGCGAATCCACTTCTCACGGCCCCTCCTGAACCTATTGGAAGATTGCCCCCCCTTTCTGTGCCTACCCTTGACGTATCTCGTGCCGGTTTTGGTGACTGACAAATCACCGTCCTTAGCGATCCCAAATGCCCAATGACCCAGACGCAAAAGTATGATTCCAATCGTTCGGGGCAACATGACAAATTCACGAAAATCATCAAAGGAGTTCGATTCACTCGATTTAACAATTGGGAATGGCGGCAACAGAGCAAGTAAAGGTTTCCACTCAGACACAGTAATGGCAACGCTTATCAAAACAATCCCGGTTTCTGATGCATGTGCAGACTTAGGAAGTGATTCCCACTCTTCGCCTAGTGAATAGCCAGATTCAAGCAATTCAACAACAAATTCAGCACCTGGCTCGATTTCAAAATCCACTAATCGTTCCAATAGATCAGAACGAGAGACCAATATAGGACCAATAGCTTCAAGATTAGAAGGCACGCGATAACCGTTCCATAAATCCGTTAGATTAAATTAGTCGCTTACAAGTCAATTGATTTCGACTTTTCACTGAATGCAATCGTCACGCTATATGAAAAAAGCATAGTGGATTACTCGCTCCATGAACGACCTCTCATAGCAACGGCTACCGGATCTATCCTTGCGCTTAACCCGTAGCCCTCAGGCAACGTCAGGTAGCCATCCTTTATTTCCTCAAACGGCTCCAAAACCTCATACCGCCAATCAACTTCATAGACTGCATGTTCCAGTGGAAGTGTATTCCCAAACGCTGCGGTCGCGTGCGCAGAAGCCAAAAGTGATAGAGGACCAGAAGGGCAGTGCATTGAAACCGAACCAGCCCATCGTGACTCAAGTTCTCGACCAATTAAATATGCTTCAACAGGACCTCCGCAAAACTTTACGTCAGGCATTACAACATCTAAAACTTCCTCTTCCATTAACTTAGTAAACAAGGAAATACCATAACCATGTTCGGCTCCCGCAATCGGCAAATCAGCGACCTTGCGAATAGCCCGGAGGTCGTCAGATAAGGTAATCGGATCAACTGGCTCCTCATACCATCCAACCCCCGACTCATACAATTTAGGTGCAAGAGCTAACGCTGATTCAAGATCGAAACGTGAATGGCAATCAACCAGCAATTTACGTTCAACACCTATTGCCGCTTTCGCCGCTCGAATACGGTCAAGCCCTATTTCAGCTTCCCGTGGAAAACCAGAAGATGTGAACGGAGCCCTTACCTCGTCAAAGGGCGCACATTTCAGGGTAGTAAAACCAGCTTCCATCGCTCGCTGCGCCATTCGTGAAAAAGAATCCGGGGAACGATCTACCAAACCATCGTCATTCGGGAGCATTGAACGATTAATATTTGCATAAAGTTGAACCTTTTCGTTATCTCCATGATCGTGCCCATATAGTTCTCTCAAGTATTCAACTAATCGCAACTGTGCAATCTGCGAAAGAGCATCCACGATAGCGCAGCGTAACCCACTCACCGCGGTCGCCAGTATTTGGTCTTGCTCTAAATTCTCAACGGTCAGGTCGTTGAGCCTCATGACATCGGCATCATCGGTCACACGATGACCACGCAATCTATTTGCTAATCTCGCCACGACTGGTGCAACATCACTCGCTAACTGAGTAGAAGTGATCTCACCTTGCCCAACAATCCCCGTACCGTCTCCAAGAGACAGATGCACCCATTCTGTTTTTGCACGAACGTGAATCCCACTAAAAGTTAATTCAGTCGGACTAAACCACTCCCCTGATACTGGCAATTAATATCTCCGTATTAGCTCACTGAAAATCCGTTTAAAAACTACTTTTGCGGATTCCTTCTATAGCAGGCGTATTTATCGTCATTAATAAACTCATCTATCACGATCCTCTCACCGCCGAGATCATTAGATATGTTGGCCGCAAGAACCGAAGCCAGAGAGTTAATGGACGAGTTGAATGAATTCAATCGATATTCAGGCTTATTTTCAATAATTGAAGTAGCAAAGGCCTCTCCTATCGTTCGCGTACTCTCCTGCCCCATAGCAGTGTGGTGGGGACCAGGCGAAACTATCTTGCGAACCTGTTCAATCCCAGGAGTCTGATCTGGCGGCCATACACCATCAAACGTGTAGTCGACAAAGTCATTTTCGAGTTTTATCGTTCCGTGCGTGTGGATAATGCAATCGAATCGACCTCCGTAATAAGATCGCGCAGGTTTCGTGAAAATCAAGTTGGCAACTCCACCCTTTTTCATACCGTAGATCACGGTATAAGCAATAGGGTTGTCACCCTCTGTTTCATGCAATTCAACCGGACGATCAGTGTATATAGCCCTAACCCACTCAACATCATCATTCGACCAGTAACGCATGATGTCAGTTTGGTGAATACCCGCTTCGACGATAGACGTGCCAGACCAAGCACGATTAGCGGTCCAAACACGATTTGCCGGACCCCCAAGTTCCTCAGTATGCGTATGTTTGACACCGTGACCTTCAACAGCACCTTCAGCAATCATGGTCATAGCCGCTACCCACTTATCGCTCAGATAAGCAGCAATGTCTGTATAACCACGGTCATGTCGCATCTGGAATCCGACCGTGCTTGGCACGCCCGAATTTGTAATAGCACGATCCTGGCTGATGATATCGTCGAGAAATAAAGATTGAGGTTTCTCAGCAAATATAGCAATTTCACGACGCGCTGCCCGTTCAATTTCACCCTTATGCTGGTTTGGCGGGATAACAAACCATATAGCGTCCACCAGGCCTGATTCAATCAAGTCATCAGCAGTATCAAACATCTTGATGCCACTGGAAGAATAATCAGGAACAAACCTTGTGATTTTATCGTCGGTTAAATTCTCAGGATAAGGATCCGCCAGGGCTGTGATATGAACAATTTCGTCTTTTTGCATCTGGACCATGGCATTGACATGCTGAAGCCCTCGCTGACCAACACCCACTAATCCGACACGCAGAGGCCCTGACATAAAATTAAATCCTTACAACTCAATATGAGTAACAAATACAAGAAATGCAAAGTCATAAACTCTACAAAACAGCAAATAACTGCTCGGCGAGTTTAACACCCCAAAAGTTCCGTGGGGTCATAGATCGAATATAAACTTCCTATTGCCCACATGTTGTTACTGGTGTTCAATGCTCACATAACATCACCAAAATAACCCTGAACCTAAAAAACCTATGTGTAGACCTCGAGTAAATAAATGAAAGTCACAACAGTAACCACTCTTTCTGCCGATCGCTTCAACTACGTGAAAATAGAAACAGATGAAGGGATTTCAGGAGTCGGGGAACTCCACCCGGCATCTGGCACGGGCGGAACCCCGTTTGTACCACGAGCAGGAGTGGAATACTGCTCGGAATACTTGATAGGCAAAGATCCGCTACATATCGAGCGTCACTGGCAACATATGTTTCGTAGACAGCTGTTCAGGGGCGGCTCGGACATGATGTCTGCCTTAGGTGCCATCGACATAGCGTTGTGGGATATCAAAGGCAAATCATTAAACAAGCCAGTTTATGAGCTACTCGGTGGTCCTACTAGAGAAAAAGTCCGCCTCTACACGCATCTAGGTGGCACCACTCCAGAAGCCCTAGCAGAAGAAGCAAAAATGCAAGTTGAACAAGGCTTCACCGCTCTACGCATTTACCCCTTCGGTGATTTCGGTAAATCAGATTTTGAAGAAGGGACCGGATTAGAAAATATGAGTTTTACTGGCATGCAAAACAATGCAGTAGAACGAATTGCAGCTGTGCGAGAAGCCGCGGGACCCGATACAGACATAATGATCGATGTGGTCAATCGGTTAACACCTGCCGAAGCAATTGGCTTAGGCAGAGCTCTCGAACCATTCAATCTCTATTTCTTTGAAGACCCTATCGAACCAGAAAATATGGACCAATGGAGCTGGGTAGCTCAACAGCAACCAATCCCATTAGCAATGGGCGAACGTCTTTATACGGTTTATCAATTCCTTGATCTCCTGAATCATCAAGGTGCGGCGTTCGTACGGCCCGATTTATCACTAGCGGGAGGCATCACTAACGTGAAAAAAATCTCGGCGATCGCTGAGGCGAACTACGTAGGAGTCGTACCTCATAATCCTCTTAGTTGCGTCCTGACAGCAGCGTGCGTTCAGATCGACGCTGCCACGCATAACATCCCGGTTCAGGAATACCCTCACGATGACGATAAAGGAATCAAGGCTGATCTCGTTGTGGAACCACTCAAGAGAGTGGGTGGCTATTTAGAAGTTCCGACCAAACCTGGTATCGGCATAGAACTAAACGAAGAAGCCTTTAAGCACTATCCACCAAAACCGTATGAAAGACCAGCACTTATCAATCCAGACGGATCCCTTAGGGAATACTAGACCACATAATTGTCAACACAAAAATACACATGCAAAATCAATCAAATTCATACGACCTGGTTATCTCCGGAGGTAGGGTTCTCGATCCCGCCAACGACATAGACGGCAGACTAGATGTAGCAGTCAGCAAAGGAAAGATCGCTGCTGTAGAAGCGAACATCAATACAATCAACACCGAACGAGTAATCGAAGCAGAAGGGCTAATCGTTACGCCTGGTCTCATTGACCTGCACACGCATGCCTCAGCAGGTATCCGAAAACCTTTCAATGAAGAGTTTCTCGTAACTCCTGATACTGCAGGAGTCAGCGCCGGTGTTACCACCATAGTCGATGCAGGTTCCACAGGTGCATTAAACGTTGGTGGACTAGTGAACTACGTTGAACCAGAAGCTAAAACTCGAGTCCTAGCGCTTATCAATATTGGCTCAATGGGTGTCGCAAATCTCCCCGAAGTCAAATCAATCGATGACATTAATCACGACGCGGCCGTAGACGCCATCCAGTCATCTGCAATTGTGATAGGCGTCAAGGCAAGAATGGTCACACCAGGCATCACCGCCCTTGGAATCAACCTGCCAAAAGCAGCAAAGGCCATCGCCACTGAAACAGGAACCCTAATGATGGTTCATGTTGGCGATATCGCCGGTCAAGATGCATCAGCGCCAGAAATCACCAGCACACTACTCACCGAAATCATGACAGAGGGAGATGTAGTAACACACACGCTTAGCGGTGAGATCGGGGCTTTACTTGCAGAAGGAACACTCATTCCCGAAGCAATACAAGCCCGTAATAACGGAGTTTATTTCGACATTGGAATTGGTGGAGGTAATTTCGCATTTGATAGTGCACGTAAGATTATCGATGCCGGTTTTATTCCCGACACAATCAGTTCTGATATCACTGCAGCCAGTAGATTCGCCGGACCCGTCTTCTCACTCACTGAGTGCATGGGAAAGGTAATGACACTAGGAATCAC
Source organism: SAR202 cluster bacterium (assembly GCA_008373165.1). GTDB lineage: Bacteria > Chloroflexota > Dehalococcoidia > Lucifugimonadales > Lucifugimonadaceae > Lucifugimonas. Next base: position 40,835 of record RQOU01000058.1, read on the forward strand.
ATTCGAGCAAGCAATCGAAATGACAACTTCAAAACCAGCCCAAATACTCGGTATGGCCTCTGACCTCGGATCCCTTAGCATTGGATCAAATGCCGATATCTCAATACTCGAACTAGTAAATGGTAATTTCATCTTCCATGCTCGTTCTGGTCCTGGAGGTAAAGGCACACAGGCGATTCGGCCTGTCATGTCGGTCAAAGATGGGTTACCTATGCCACTCGACTACGGACCTAGGCCCTGGGGATGGCTCCCGTCACCGAGCAAATAGTCACAATGGCCGTCACGAAGAATCAGATACAAATGGCACTCGAGAACCTGCCCAGGTTTAAGTTGTCACATCTGAACACTCCTCTGGAAACACTTGAACGACTTAAACAGGATCTCTCCGAACGGGGAATTTCCACCCCTGATCGAATACTCATAAAACGAGAAGACGCCACCGGGCTCGCTTTTGGAGGAAACAAGGGACGACATTTCGAGTTCGAGATGGGACACATTCTGGAAGGCGGCTTCGATACGGTCATAAATATAAATCATTATCATTCTAATCAAGCACGATTCCTCGCTGCGGGATGTGCTAAGGCGGGGTTGAAGTACCACATCATCTCTACAGATATGGTGACTGCTCCAATCACAGGAAATCTACTGCTTTGCAAGCTGATGGGAGCCGTCATACACCGAACGCCTGCTGAATATGGCAGGCAAATGGCAGAGAAGATTTTTTCAGACGTGGTGAAAGATGGTGGAAATCCATACATATTGCCAGACGATCCTTTCGCCGACATTATGGGTATGATCGGATTCTTAGAAACCGGGCTAGAACTTGAAAAACAATTCGAAAGTGCTGGTATTGATGGACCTGTGCAACTTTGGGGATTAACAGGGCGATCTATAGCAGGGCTCCGCTTATATGCGAAAAATAGAGGCTTAAATTGGCAAGCAACAGCCGTGCAATACTCGCCAGGCAAGATAGAAGACTTTCACAAAATCACTTCTAGGCGCTCTTCTGAAGTGGCCGAAATGTTTGACCTCAAATATTCCTTAAATGAATCGGATATTACAGTTCTCGAAAACTACCGAGGCCCGGCATACGGTGAGCCAGACGAAGAGGTAATCAATGCAATTCGACTGCTTGGCAAAACCGAGGGGCTGATACTAGATCCAAACTACACAGGTAAAGCTATGTCAGGCTTGATAGGCGAACTTAAGACAGGCCAAATAGATTTAAACGAAACTATATGCTTCATACACTCAGGAGGACTCCCCCAACTATTCGCACACGCCGACAAATTCACCGAGTAGGTATATGATCTCCACTCGTATCCTGCCCATCAAATATATCGCACACAATTCATTGCTATGACACCCAATTTAACCCGTAAACAACTCCAAGAGCACATCGATCGATTTCCAAGGATGCAAATAGCGCATTTACCCACACCGCTCGAAGAGATGCCACGCCTGACAAAAAAACTTGGCGGTCCAAACATCTGGATTAAACGCGAAGACATGACAGGGCTCGCTTATGGTGGCAACAAAGCTCGACATTATGAATTCGAAATGCCACATATCGCCGACCAGGGATATGACGTGATGATCAACATCATGGACTACCACTCCAACAACGCCCGAATGACTGGCGCTGCTGCTAATAAGATCGGGATGCGATACATATTGATTCTGAAAAACGCTGCAAATCGAATCGTCCAAGGGAACTTACTGGTCGACAAAATATTGGGTGCTGAACTGCACCTGCTGGACGAGTTTCAATCAAATGACGCTGAAGGATACGCTAAGAATTTAAAGGAACAGCTAGAGGAACAAGGACACAAGCCCTACCTCATTCAAGATCATTTATTCCCTAGAATCGTAGGAATGATCGGATTTGTTCAAGCTGGAATTGAAATGCTCGAACAAATTGAGAATAACAATCTGAAAAATATACATATTATCGGCGTAGCAGGTCGCTCTCTTTGCGGACTCATAATCGCCGCTAAATCAATGGGGTTAGACTGGAAGTTTACCGGTGTTACCGTGAACTACGATGTTCCACTAAGCGATTACATATTCCAGCACAACAAGGACATTCAAGAAATTCTAGGGCTCCCCGTTACATTCGAAGAAAATGACATGCAAGTCTTAGACCAATACGTGGGTGAAGGCTATGGCGTTATGACACCGCAAGTAGCGGAGGCGATTCATATAGCGGCGCAGACCGATGCCATCATCTGTGACCCAAACTACACAGGAACAGTGATGGCAGCGCTAATTGATCAAGTCGAAGAAGGTGCTTTCAACAACGATGAAACGATTATATTTCTTCACACAGGTGGGCTTCCAGCAATATTTACCTTTGCAGATCAGCTGGCAAATTTCAAAGCTTAAAAAAAACAGGGCCAGTCACAATGACCGGCCCTGCTTATAGTCCTTAGTGCAATTACCGAGTAGCGGATGATATTCGATCAGCCACCCTTGCTACACCCTGTGATACCCGAGGCGTCAGGTAACTTTCAGCAATTCCCGCGGCAAAGGCAAAGGCAAAAAGAGCCAATTGGCCAGCAAATATACCGCTACCACCCATCCCAGCAAGAAAAGCTACACGAGTGGTCGTTTCTTGGTCGGAAACTAGCGGCAGTGAGATGATTCCGGCTCCAAATAATGCAAACACTGCTAAAGCGAGAACTCCTCCCACCAATGGTCTAGCGATACCAACCATGAAAAGCGCAACCTTCTCCGTATACTCAAACTGCATGGTCACTGTTCGCAGTAAAACGGCAAATGAACTGCCCGCAATTCCAAAAATCACCGCAGCGAACACGATCTCAAGCGGAGTTGATAAAAATAACGCTTCCAAACCAGAAACGGTAACGGTTAATGCTGCCAAGGCGCCAGCCAGAAGCGTCAATCCCGCCATTGGAAACACGATTCTCCGCAACATTGTTCGTGATTGAATCATCTCATCGACATTGGCGTTCAAAGTATTCAGAATCTGATCACCATCGCGTAAAACATCGATACCACCATTCATAGCCCTGTCTATCCAGGCCTGGAGGTTTTCAATCATCTGCGAGTGGTCTTTCAGTTTGGCACTGCGGACCCTTATCATCAGTCGTTCAACTGATGCGATGAACGGACCCGCCTCGCTCATCATTCCCCTACCACTCTCTTTAGGGGTAACTTCCTCTGCTTCGAAACGTACTGGTTCGGTCATATATTGCTCCTATTAATAAAGTTGAAGCGCTATTACTCACTTAGCCGTTGTGTAAATGCATTTACGCGATAACCGACAACTATTTTTGGGATGTCGCGCCATTTGAATATAAGCGCAAACCTAGCACCCAGTTCGTATCCGGTCAAGAATTCAGTTCAATATCAAAACGATATGCATAGAAAAACCCAACCAGCTACAAGTAACTCTTGCCTAACAAAAGCTACCTCATTTTTTGTTCTGCCCTTTGCCTTAACGCCTTCTTTGACGAATATGTTACCCAAGAAATCCCCAGAGCAAATGCAAGTATGACCAAAATGAAAAGTCCAGAACCCCAGTCATTACCAGATCCGCTTCGCTGACGCGGTTGCACCTGAATCGACATCACCGTTCTACCACTGCCCAGTTCTGAGTCGACTTCTACGTCTATTGCCCAAACACCCACATGCTCCAAATCTAACTGAGCAAGATAATAAATGGGGTCGAATGGCGAATTAAGAGCCGGTGAATATTGTTTCTTCCCTTTTTCTGAAGGTGTCGCGTATAACCGAACAAATGCATTATCAACATCGACACCCGTAACCTTGTCGCGTACCCGAACAGCAAAACGGCTGGTACCAACTATCGGACTGGCAGGGCTTACTTGTAATTGCACAGTGTGAGGACCCGCTGGATCTTCAGCGACAATCGTGTAACCAGCAATCTCTTCATTATCCTGCGCACTTGCTGAAAACCCTGGCACAAAAAGTCCTATAGCGCCCATAATCAACACTAATAACCATCGATACAACCAACGAGATTCCACAAATATAATTTTCAAAATTAAACCAATGTCACACAAACACCCTGAACATGTTCGGGTCGATTGTAATCGTCAAATAAACTAATAATAATTTTGTCGTATTTAAGTCCATATTGGGGACTTAAATCGGTAAATATCATCCAAATGCCCATGAGATCAAATAGGGTAATTAAACCATGTAAGTCTAATCACTCAGACTCTTCAGGGATTTTCACATTACGGAATGAGAAGAAAATAGCGAAATTGTAGGCCAGTTTAAGCCCGCCACCAATCAACCATGGTGCGACGGTATAAGCACCAGCCCATAAGAATCCGGTCAAAGTGGAACTAGGCACCCGTCCCAGGCCACGCCCAAGATTCGCAGATCCAGCCATAGCTGTACGCTCTTCAGGCGGCACTAAAGCCATCATGTATGACTGCCTCGTGGGCACATCCATCTCATCAAACAGACCACGAATCATCCATATCGCAACTGCGATGGATCCTGTTGTAGAGAATGCAAACAAAATCAGGCATACATTGGACACGACCTGTGTCCACACAAATGTATTGAGCAGACCAATACGTTTTGCCAGCAAAGGTGCCAACCAAATCGACACCAAATTTAATGCCTGTGTAGCGATGAGAACGGCAGCGATTACACCTTCATTCATGCCGTACTTTTCCAACATCCATAATGCAAAAAAAGAATCAAATATCATGCCACCCGCAAATGAATCGACGCCAAACAACCCAGATATTTTGATAATTGACCTGCGTGACCGGGTTCGAAATGGATTTACTAATATTTGACCCGCATGCACCTTAGGCTCGGCTGCTGATGAAAGAGGCAGGTAGGTAATCGCATTGACCAGGTTGATAACCAAATAGATCGCTAACAGCACTTGATAGGCATCAATCAATTCCCAGCCTCGAACTGTTATCAGATAAGTTGCAATCGCTACCAATCCACTACCGATAGCCCTTCCTGCAGCTGATGACATAGAAAGGTTTGAAAATGCACGAGTACGAGTTTGAAAATTGGTCACCTGTGTCAAAGATGACTGTTCCAGCTGAAGGCTCGGTCCCCAGTGCATCCCACTACCTGCATAAGAGCCGAAAAACGAGGCTACCCCAATTAACCACACGTTCTCAGTAAAAAAGAGCATCAAAATGGACAGGGCAGTAATTAATGCAATAGCCACGAGCCAAATACGGTTGGAAATCACATTGGCCGTAAACATCACGATGAGTGAAAGCACAAAACCACCAACCAAGCTGGCGCCTAGGACCAGACCGATCTGAGGTATCGATAGCCCGATCTGGGATAGATATATGGCCAAAATTACAGCGATGAGACCCCGACCCATATCTCGCAGTCCTCTACCTGCGTAGACGATAAACGCGTCAATAGTCGGGCGTCCGCCCGCAGAATGGGATGTTATTTTTGTAGAAACCATATAAAGCGATGGATTGAAAGCTATAGATATCTGGGTTGTCTTATCTTTGGATGATTTTAGATATGAAAACATCCTAAAGAATAATTAGACCGATACTTTAGACGAATATATTGATTCGTATAAACATTCTCTACCTGCTGTGTATCTAGGTATATTCACCAAAGAAACGTTACTAACGGCTTATCCTATGTAGAATCTCCTGATAACTACGCTCATAGTGCATCTCTTACTTTAGGTTGTAACTTATTTTGACTACTACACAACAATTTGACCTGGTCTTGAAAAACGGCCATGTCGTTGATCCAGCAAATAACATAGATGGACGATTCGACGTCGGAATAAAATACGGCAAAATTGCATCCGTCATAAACAACATCAATCTGGACATGGCAGACGACACTATCGATGTCGAGGGACAAATCGTGATGCCTGGTCACATCGACACCCACGCACACGTGTCGAGTGTATTCGGAAACGATACAAACCGGGCTTATGGACATGCCATGCTGGTAGAGTCCGGAACCACTACAGCGCTTGACCTTGCGGGAAATCCCACACTCATGGCAGAAGGAATGTTACAGCGTGGGGCAGGATTAAACGTCGCTTCTTTGATGGGTTTGGTCCCTCACTCAACAATATCTGAAGACGACCCTCGACCAAGTGTTGTTAGAGATGTAATAAACAACACCAAAAAACAAGGAGGAATCGGAGTGAAATTACTTGGTGGTTACCACCCGTTCACTCCAGAAGCATCGTCTAACGTAGTTAAAGCAGCCAATGAACAAATGGCCTGGGTCGCTTTTCATGTAGGAACCAAGGACTCTGGGAGTGATATGACTGGTCTACGAGAAGTTCCTGATATTACTGATAACGGTCGTCTGCACGTGGCTCATATCAACTCATATACCAGAGGCATGGTTGATGAACCGCACGAAGAGGTAAGGGAGGCCCTGACATTAATAGAGAGGATGCGATCACAATGGGTGACAGAGGCATACCTTGCTCAAATCAATGGCACCAATGGACTGTGTGATGAAAATGGTGATGTGGTCTACAACGTGGCTCAGAATTGCCTCAAAGCACGCGGCTACCCGACAACGGACAAAGGAATTAAGGCCTCGCTATTGGACGGCTATGGCTCAGCCCTAACTGCACGTGGCGGGCGTGTGATTACAGTGACAGGAGAAGAAGCAGTAAAAATTTGGGAGTCGGCAGCAACCAACGCTTCCCTTAGTTATCCAGTAAACCCTCCAACCAGCGCTTTCAGCCTCGCTACCGCCAAATACGATGACGAGACATTCAAGGTAGATGCCATTTCAACTGATGGTGGTTCCCTACCAAGAAACGTAGCAATACAACGAACAATGGCACTTGTAGCATTTGGTGCTTTGACTATATCTGAAGCGGTAATAAAACTTAGCTACTCCCCTTCAAGGATGATGGGCCTGTTGAACAAAGGACAATTATCAGAAGGTGCAGACGCAGATATAACTGTTGTCAATCCAAGAACCGGCAAAGCGACAATGTCGCTGGTGGCAGGTGAGTTAATTATGCTCAACAGGCGAGTGGTAGGTAAGGGTGGGACTTGGCTAATCCTTGAGGAAGGACGCAAGGCAGCTGAATCCAAAGGATTGCCATACGAAATCATCAATCTGGAAGAAAGCAAAATGTACGAAAACTGGAATTAGCTTTCACCGCCTGAAGTCAAACAAAAAGGAATAGCAAGTGTCACTTAAGAATCGAATCGGTTTCGACGCTGGAAAAACTCGCATAGAAGATGCAATACGCTGGGCGATAGATAATAAGTTTCACTTCCTAGACTTCAACGCGGATACGGGTCCTAATCACATGGACACATGGACCAAAGAACGAGCACGCAACGTTCGTAATATGTGTGAATCGAATGATATATCTATAGGCCTGCATACCCTTTCAGCGGTAAATGTCGCTGAGTTCTCTCCATTTGTTGCACCAGCCGTGGAAGATTACATGCGGGCAAGTGTGGACCTGGCAAATTTGCTTAATTGCCAATGGACTGTCGTACATGCGGGATATCATTTCTCAGGCGATATTGCCGAACGCAAAAATGCATCAGTTGAACGCCTCAAACGCATCGCAAAATACGGTGCAGACACTGGTCAAAAAATTCTCCTGGAAAATCTTAATTTCGAACCCGATAAAGCAGAAGTCCATTACATGGCGCACAATGTCGAAGAAACAAAAGAGTATTTCGACGAGATTAAACCGGAGCATCTAGGATGGGCATTCACTGCGAACCATTCAAACTTAGTACCTGAAGGAATTGACGGGTTTTTAGATGCCTTTGGGATTGAAAGAATCGGAGAGGTTAGACTGGCTGACAACGACGGAGACTATGAAGTCCACCTAATACCTGGCAAAGGAAATATCAATTTCAATAACTTGTTCACCCGTCTTGAAAGCGCCGGTTACAAGGGTCACTACTCTATGGCATATGGATCTGATGAAGAGCGAATTGAGTCCCGTAACCAATTAGGAACACTAGCCTAAAGCAACAAATATCAACAGCCAAAACCTGAAAGGCAATCCCATGTATCACGTCGAAGATATTGATCCAGATGCTTTATTTCCAATGGGAACATCTCCCCATGGTAGATCGGCTCGTGCGCCAGCAATCGGATCTCGCGGAATGGTTGCGTCAGCCCATCCATATGCTTCACAGGCTGGGCTAGACATTCTAAAAGATGGTGGCAACGCCATCGATGCAGCTGTGGCTGTTGCATCTACGCTCAACGTCGCTGAGCCATATATGTCTGGTATCGGTGGAATTGGTATTGCACTTATTTACATCGCTAAAGAGAATCGAACGCGAGTTTTAAATTTCTCTGGCCATGCCCCGAACGCCGCACGGCCTGAAATGTACGATCACCTCAACGCTGAAACCGGCCCTATTGCCCCCCTTGTACCGGGCAATGTTTCGGGCTGGATGACAATGCACGAAACTTACGGATCTGTCCCACTTTCTAGGGTTATGCAAGATGCCATTCAATATGCGGAAGAAGGCATCGCTCTCACACCGTTCAACGCGGCAATGCTTGAAGAGAACCTAGTACGGATTGATCAGTTCGAAACATCCCAAAAATCCGTGTTCATCGAACGAAACGGTATGGGTGCAGGTTCAATTTTGCGCCTACCACAACTCTCCGAAAGCCTGTCAGCGATAGCGGAAGGTGGTCAAAAAGAATTCTATGAGGGGAATTTAGGCGATCGTATTCAGCGAGGTTTGGCTAACTCTGGAGGAATCATCAGTCGCGAAGAATTATCAAAATATAAAGCGGTATGGCAGGAGCCTTTAACCACCAACTATCGAGGATTCGAAATTCGAGTTGCACCACCTAATTCCTCAGGGTTCCAAATTCTCGAAACCCTGAACATACTCGGCAATTTCCCCGAGCTGCCGTACGGCTCTAGCGATACGCTGCATAAAATTGTGGAAGCTGTCTATGTCGCCGCCGATGATCGTGCGAAATTGGAAGCTGTCTATGTCGCCGCCGATGATCGTGCGAAATATGCCGGAGATCCAGCCTACGTGGAAATACCCCTAGAACGACTGTTGTCCGCGGAATATGCCGCCGATAAAGCTGCAGAAATAGACATGCTAGAAACATCGGGACCTCCTCCTGAAAGATGGAATCGCTCCCGGGTTGACCACGCTCCTGTAGGCGTAAAAGCCGAATATTCGAGTGGGCTCACCACTCACTTTGCAACATCAGACGCCGAAGGCAACACGGTAACTGTTACACAGACACTCGGAGGTGCATTTGGATCCGCCGTAGTAGCAGGTGATACGGGAGTGTTCATGAACAACATGTGCAAGTGGTTCGATATCGACCCCGACACTGGTAGCCCAAATTTGATTGGCCCCGGAAAACAACAGGACTTCTGTATTGCGCCAGCTCAAATATTCGAATCCACAGGTAATAAGAGGATCCGAATGTCCCTATCAACTCCCGGCAGCTGGGGCATCCTACATACAACAGCTCAGATGATGTCTAACCACATAGATGCCGGCATGAATGTACAGGAAGCTATCGAGGCGCCAAGATTCCGTATATATGACACAGGGATGCTTTTATTAGAAAACCGATTCCCAGCCCAAATGCGCGAGGACCTAGCCAGACGAGGTCACCGTGTACACGTCGCTCCTGACTGGCACAACGCTGTCGGGGGCGGACAGGGCATTCAATTCACCAAACATGGGACAATGCTTGGTGGTGCAGATCCACGTCGAGACGGAGTCGCAATGGGATTTTAAACAGTAGAACTGACTGCAATTCTCACAGCAAATTTGATTTTAAATCCAACCCTTTTAACGCTGGACTCGTCCTGAGGTATCACCACCTGCAACAGCCATTACTTCTTTGACACTTACCAAGTTGAAATCGCCATGGAAGGTGTGCGACATTGCAGAAGCTGCCACAGCGAAATCCAGGACCTGACGTGAGTTCCAATCATCTTGATTTTGGCCATAGATCATTGCAGCACAAAATGAATCTCCGCCACCCACTCGGTCAACTATTCGAACTGGGTACTTCTTCCCAATCAGAATTTCCTCTCCATCATAGTAGATGGCACTCCAGTCATTATCGTCAGCCGATTGACTTTCACGAAGAGTAATCCCAACCTTCTTAAAGTCGAACCTATCCACTAGTTCCTGCACAACAGGCCGATAAGCATCAGGATTTAGTTCGCCAGCCGTTACATCAACACCCTCAGCAGCAACCCCAAGACATTTTTCAGCATCTTCCTCATTGCCAATTGAAATATCCACATGCTTCATCATAGGAATCATGGTTGCCTGAGCTTCTTCAGCTGTCCATAAATTCTTACGGTAATTCATATCCGCACTGACAGTAAGCCCAAGTCGTTTAGCTGTTGCAGCCGCCTCTTCGCATGCAAGGGCCGCGTTTTCAGAAATAGCAGGAGTTATGCCAGTAAAGTGAAACCAGTCCTGACCAGCGAACACTGTCTCCCAATCGATATCACCGGGCTGTATTTCAGCAATTGCAGATGCAGCGCGGTCGTAAACCACTTTTGAAGCACGCATTGATGCCCCAGATTCCAAGTAATACGTTCCTAGCCGCTTCCCCTGTCGCAAAATATTCGAAGTGTCAACGCCAAACTGACGAATATAATTTATGCATGCCTGCCCGATGTCATTGTCAGGAATGGCTGTGACGAATGTGGCATCAACCCCGAACTGAGCGAGTGAAACTGCAACATTGCATTCACCGCCACCATAGGTAACTTCAAATTCTCGTGCCTGAGTAAATCGCTCTCGTCGCATTGTTGCCAAACGAAGCATTACCTCTCCAAAAGTTACGACCTT